>NZ_JBIXLP010000068.1:0-275228 GCF_053543535.1 Providencia sp. AGC89 | reverse complement strand
GTTCCCAGGCATACCAAAGCCAGCGTTGTTGTTTCTTATTAGCCACAAAAGACCACTGTTCATCGACTTCACAAAGGAGTTCAATGTGCAAATTATCAAGCGGTAAAGACGTTACCTGCTTCGGCGAGAGTTTTTTAAAGTACGAACAACCGCATTAATGCTGATATGAAGGGCCCTAGCAGTATCACGAATACCGGCATTATTCATCGTGAGGTCGATAATTTTATCTTTAGTTCCGGGTTGGCAAGCACGATATTTATAATCGAGTTGGAAGCTTCGGCAGCAATCTTGGCAACGATAACGTTGATGACCAGTGCTACCTAATCCATGTTTTTTCACTGGGAGCGTTTGTTGACAAAATGGGCACCTTACATCGACTTTAGCCATGAATATTCTCCGATAAATTACCCTATATTACAGGTTAATCACCGGATTGAATACATGACCTAATAGTAACTGACTTAAATTCAGAGAGTTATCGGGTTTATCAAGATAGGCGAACTAATAGTTCTATCCTCTATGATAATGTCGTTATGGCTATTGACTATAATGACTATAGAGTAGAAGGGAGTCACGGAGGAATTGCCGCAGCATATATGCAATATATTAACGGTAAATGGCAACTTTTATTACAAAAGCAAAAATATAAAATAGAGGGCAATATTGCTATCCCTATTTTTCGAGATGAAAACAAACCATTAGATAGCTATCATGCAAGTGTTAATTTTCTATCATACAAAAAGCGAAAATTTATAGAATATAGGGGTAGGTTACACAAGAGAATATTGAATTTAGCAAAGCTATATAATGTTCCTACAAATGATATAAATAAAGGTAATTTTGAATTTGACGATTTTTCATTAGATAACTTAGCATCTAATCCTTGGGTGGTAATAATAAACAATATAAGCAATAAAATTAACTCGGACTCAATCTTACTTAAACAGCTTTTAAAAAAATGGGAATCTGAATTAAAACATTTAGAATCATTAAGTCTTAACAAGGTAAAAGAAAGAAATAGAATTAATGTTTTAAAAACAAAAACAGCCAAAAATAGAATGTATTTATTATTTATAACAGAAAAATATGAATCTCTTCTTTTAGAAACTCGGGATGCGGAGCGGAGTTGGCTGTGGTATCAAGTCAAAGAAAAAAAAGGGATGGATTGGGTTATTGAACGTAAGTCAATTAAACGACGAAATATCGAGTCTGATCTTTTAATTACAAACCGTTATCATAACTTGGTTTATATCCACAAAAACTCAGCTAATATAAAATTCAAAATAGATTTTAATAATGGGATGCAAAAATTTAGTGAGATTAGCATAGCTTTAGTTAGGGATGATATGACATCTCTACAAATGAAAGAAATATATGTAAATCAAAATTTAACTGCATTAAATAGAGGGGCGTTATATAAAAAAATAGAAGAGTCTGAGCATAAAGAATATATCGATAATATATTAAATAAAACGGAAAAAATTAGCGAGCTTTTTTATTTAAATGGTAGTATAACAAATCGCCTTGCACCACAAGATTTCTATTTG
Organism: Providencia sp. AGC89; assembly: GCF_053543535.1. Taxonomy (NCBI): domain Bacteria; kingdom Pseudomonadati; phylum Pseudomonadota; class Gammaproteobacteria; order Enterobacterales; family Morganellaceae; genus Providencia; species Providencia sp. AGC89. Next base: position 273,681 of record NZ_JBIXLP010000068.1, on the reverse strand, counting down.
ATGCTAGCTGATGATACATCTAATGGGCGGTGTTATCCATTAGTTAGAGCCATGTCAGTTGCATTATCAAACCGAGGAACAAAGGGCGCTAATTTATTAATTGATAGGTTATTTTTTGCTTCAGCAACCCCCAACGAAACGGATTCTGTTTTGTTTAAATCAGCATTAGCTAAATTACATTCTAATATTAGTGCAGTAGAGGCTTCAATTCCCCATGGATATATGGACTTAAATGACATAAAAAATTTATTAACTTTAAAAGAAAAAAACATGATGTTTGCAGTAAATACAAGAACACATTCCATGTTGATTGGTAAAACAGTTACGGATGGTTATACACTATATTATTTTTATGACCCTAACTTTGGGTTATTCTCTTTTGATAAAAGCAAATCTCTTTTTTCTGCGGTAAATAAGTTTATGATAGATAACCAAATGGCGAAGTATTATTCTGCCTTTGGTACAGATAGTACGCCTACTTTTTCAGTGCTGACAATTGTCAATGATGATATGGCATTAGTTCCTGTTGGTAATTATTTAAATGTTGACAATTTAAGTGATGTAGAGTCTCTCAGTACAGCTTCAGAGCGCCAACAATCGGTTGTTCAACTAATTGAACGACAGGATATAGTCGAAGTAGATATTCAGTTAAAAACATCACTTACTATTTTAGATGCACAGCAGTGGGGGAAATCACTAAGTAAATCGATAGAAAAAATATCATCTGAACATCGGTTAGGGAAAAGTTGGCTTCCTTTATTTTCAAATATCGAGGAAATTGAAGATAACCACTATCGGATTCAATTCATTAATAAAGATGATCCACAATCAACCTATTGGGCTGAAACAACAGACAGCTCGTTAATGGCATTTAAAAATTACTATGAAAAAAATATGCTGGCATTTGAGCAATATTATTATATTAATGAAAATAAAGTGGTTCCAAAAGGGGGGGATATCAATACAGTACCTATTGAAGGCTTAAATGCGGGAATAGCAATACAATCTATAATTCAATGGGCTGAAAATAGAACGAAAAAGTTGAGTGAAGATAACGAGAACTCCTCTAATTTATCATTAGCACTTAAATTGCATAGCTATGTTAACTATACGATGACGGCTCATGGGACAATGACCGATGCAGTGAAAATAACGGAATTAGTTAAAACAGTATTAATCGAAGAATCCAATACATCGGCGATGGTAATTAGTGATTTTTCTTTTTCTTTAGCTAATGTAGCAAATGAAGGTGTAGGGCTAATTTTTAATGGTGCAGTTGTTGGCTTTGATATTTATGAACTAGAACATGCAGAAAATGAATCTCAAAAAGTGGTGTTTGGTACTCAATTAGCTTTTGATTCAGTAGGGCTAATTGCAGGGGCTGGTAGTGCGGGGGCAGGTTTTTTAGGTGCAGCGAGTACCTCGATGGCTTTGGGAGGTGCGAGTGTTATATTCGCAGGACTTGGCATTGGGTTTGCGGGGCTAGCACGTAATTTTGCTATTATAGGTGATAATGCAAAAGCAGTTGGTCGTTATTTTTATGCTCTTGATCAAGCTTATAAAGGTAATGGATATGATTATTTAAGTGACAAAAAAGCGTTAGTGCCTCGTTTTGGTGCGGTATTTAGAAAAATTGATTTAAGGTCGAAGCAAATTGAGTTTGATAGCCAATATATTTATCGAACCAGTTCAGTATCAGCCGGTGGTGGAAGGAGAAATTATATTTTTTGGGGTGGCAATTTCCCTACAATGGTAATTGATAAAGATAAAGCGATTAATATTCGTGATGGGATAGGCTATCAAAATAAGGTACATAAATTAGAGACCGAAAATGTAGAAGCGCTAATTTTGCCAGTCATACCTAAATCGTATATTAAATATAATTATAACTTATGGCCAGGAGCAACAATGCGCCATGATTGCGGTTTTGATGTGATTAGGCGCCTAGAAAATGAAGATAACTTTGATTATGATTTTTATATATTCCCGAGTGAGAATACAATTACACAAATTTACCATGAATATGTTGATACACCAATTGAAGTTAGGTTAGATAAACAATATAGGTATTTATTTGTTCCAAAATTAGCCAAGGAATGGCATGGGTATATAAAATATGAAATCCAAGGTGGTGGGGGTGAATATCAAATAAGCATACAAGAAGGCGTTAAAATTAAGTTAATGGATGATGATGGGAAGGCATCTCGTTGGGTGATAAATACAGAGCAACTGAATAACCCAAGCATTAAGTTTCTGGAAAATGGCCTGAATATCGGTGGTGTTGAAATAGAAATTTCATCTTATTTAAATAAAGATAATATTTTTGTATTAGATAAAAATAATGAGCTGAGCAAAGTAAATTTTGAAGCATTAACAGTGAGTGTTGTCAGTGAAGATGCGAGTCAATGGGGAAATAGTCAGCAAACGCTTGTTAGTCATCTTAGGCAATTATCTCATGAAAATAAATTATATGAAAAATATATAGTTATAGAAAATTATAAACACAATGAGATAAACGTCGGGCGTGCTTTTTTTGAAATGGATAAAGAACGATTTATATTCATTAATTCAGAAAAATATAAAAATAATAATATGGTCCTTGGAACGGCACTTGACGAAGTGGCATACTTTTATGTATTAAAAAGTAATGTAATGTTGGGGGTTGATATTAGCTCCGGAGATATTCTGTCTGAGTATAAAATGACTTATCCGGAAACTGCTTCAATTGAAATTATTGATATATGGCAAGAGGATGAAAGTATTTATATTTCATGTGAAATAATGGTAAAAGGTAATTTAGTTAAAACTACCCACTTATTTTATAATAATAAAATACAGTTGTTGAGTATTACCATTGATGTGATATCACAAGAAAATCCCTCTGAATTATTTGATAAGATATCATCAAATAAAACGGTGTCTTTTTTAGCTGAACATATGGTAGGTATTACAGACAATGGTCGGATATCAAACTATACTACTTCTGAATTAGCAAAAATAGTTATGATATCAGAAGAAAGTGAAGGTAAGGTATCACAGCGTTATTGGTATTTTATAGAAAATGATAAAATAATAATTCCTAATTATAATTCTATAAGAGAAAGAGGTGGTTTATCATTAAATCCGACTAAAGAGGATACATCTCTACTTTCTAATTTATTTTTAGTGGGGGGCTTGTTAGATGAAAAAGGAAATGAAGTATTTTATTTTTATAATGATAAGAATAAAATAATCTATCGCCAAGAAAGTTTTGAAAAACAAAATTTAAACTCAACGTCATCAGTCATGGAGAGTATTGAGATACCTGATTTAAAAAATGTTATTCTTTGGGAAAAAAGTATTTTAGCCATAGATGTTTATGGAATAGTCTATCAAATAAATGCAGATGGGAAATCACATCAAGTCGCACTTAATACTTTTTGGTTTGAGCAACACCCTTTTTGGTGGGATAGTTTGAATGAATTATTCGGTGACTTGCCTATACTGACATTATTCGGTATTAAATCGTCAAATGGTAAGGATACGGTACCTGCATGGTATGTAGATAACAAAGTTGTTATCGCCCAAGAATTGTTAACAGGAAACACACTAAAATTATTAGGTAGAAATAAGGACGACTCCGGTGTACTTATTTTTGATACAGTTAGTCGTAAAATTTACATACAAAAGTACGCAACTCCTGAGCAGTTAAGAGACTCGTTTGGTTCCGGTTACCAAATTAAGGAGGTTTCTAGCTTGCCTTCTATTATTGAATTACATCCTAATACTAAGTTTAAAAGTGTCAAAAGAGTCAATTCAGGGGTGCTTCTTTTTACAGAAAATGATGAAATACTTTATCATGATGTAATTTTAAATGGTGAGGATAAACCTAGCCCTGTGGGGACATCATTAATTATCCAAGCAAAAAAAGAGAATGGAATACTTATTCCTCCAGTCATTTCTAATGTTAAAAATTTAGTATTGAGCGGAGGTGAGGGACTAGGTAGGTATGTATTAATCAGATCTGTTTGGCGGCACTATAAGGTAATTGTTATTGATAATTACGCAAATGACTCTTTAATAGATACAATCTCTTTGCCTATTGATGATTTAGATTCTTTACTAGTAAATCAGTACAATGATGATCTGCTTTTAACTGACCCCAGTACGGGGACAATATTAATGTTACGCCAAGTTTTCGGAGAACAATCTCAAACTCATAAACATTTACAGATAAACTGTATTAATAAGTTTGCTTCGTACAACGTGGATGAACTGATTCAGAAAGCATCATTTGAAAGTCGATTGAGTACTGAAGTTAGTTTAAGAAAAAAGCTTGAGAGTGCCCCTTATAAAGGGGAGTTTAGTGATCTTAGTATATCTAGGTTAACTGAAGTGATGGCGCCTTTTAGCAGTGAGAAATCATTTTTAACCAGTGACGCAACAAATCAACATCTTCAAAAACATACATCTGAACAGGTTTTTTCTTTATTTAATGAAAAACAGTAATTGTTAATTATGGATTAAAATACAGCCAGTGTTGTTAGGCTGGCTGACATAAGATGCTAAGCTTAGAGAGGCTTGTTTCTATCGGGGACTTAGGGCAGCATATCTAAGCTACTTTAATCGATAAAGTCGATTATTTATTGTCATTACAATGAAAAAATAGCTAAATTACACAACATAGATCGCAATTTTGGAGTATCCACATTTTCATCCTAATAAATTAACTCTATATTTCACTTCTCGTAAATAAATATTAACAATAAAACTCGAAACTGAATTTGCTTCCGAGCTATGGAGTTTACATGGATGCTTCTGAATCTTTAACACCAGCAGTAGGGCCTGGTCCATCAAACAAGCGGGGTTGGATAATCTTAGCGGTTGATATCGTACTATTGCTGTTACTGTTGAAATACTTGCCATTTGATGACAAAGCTAATGCAGGCCTCGCTATGATGGTCTTTATTGGCGTGCTTTGGTTGACCGAAGCTATTCACGTTACAATCACTGCTTTATGTATTCCAATTCTCGCTGTAGTGCTTGGGTTAATGAATACAGGTGATGCGCTGAAATCTTTTGCGAACCCAATTATCTTTTTATTTTTTGGTGGGTTTGCATTAGCAACAGCATTGCACATTCAAGGTCTTGACAGGCTAATTGCTAATCGTTTACTGATGGCAGCTCGCGGTCGCTTGTCTGTTGCTGTTTTATTATTATTTGGCGTTACAGCTTTACTGTCGATGTGGATCAGTAACACTGCAACTGCTGCTATGATGCTACCGTTAGTGTTGGGTATTTTATCTAACCTAGATGTTCGCCATGAACGTAACACTTTTGTATTTGTATTATTGGGTGTTGCGTATAGTGCCAGTATTGGTGGTTTGGGAACCATTGTTGGTAGCCCACCTAATGCGATCGCAGCTGCTGCATTAGGGTTAGATTTCTTATCATGGATGAAATACGGTATTCCTATCATGGTGGTATTACTGCCAATGATGTTTGTATTGATGTATATGATGCTGCGTCCTAATCTTAAACACCGTTTTGAAATTGAATTAGAACACGTGGAATGGAATGGTAAACGCGTAACAACAATGGTTATTTTCTTATTAGCTGTTGTATGTTGGATCACCAGTACATTTATCAGTGATGCATTCGGTGGTGTTAAAGACTTAGATACTATTATTGCAGTCAGTGCCGCGATCCTAATTGGTATTTCTGGCGTAGCTAGTTGGGCGCAAATTCAAAAGAATACTGAATGGGGCGTGCTAATGTTATTTGGTGGAGGTTTGACCCTGAGCGCAATTTTAAGCTCTTCAGGTGCGAGCCGCATCATGGCAGATTGGATGCAATTAACATTTGGCCAAAGTCACTGGTTTGTGATTATTATCGCCGTCACAGCCTTTATCATCATTTTAACCGAATTTACCAGTAATACAGCGAGTGCGGCATTATTAGTGCCTATTTTTGCGACAGTTGCTGAGGCATTAGGTATGCCAGTTATTGTATTAACAATGATCATTGGTATTGGTGCATCTTGTGCATTTATGTTACCAGTTGCGACACCACCAAATGCAATTGTGTTCGGTTCTGGCTATATTAGGCAAATCGAAATGGTGCGGGTTGGGGCAGTGTTGAACGTTGCTTGTATCATAGTGATTTCACTGTTTGCATGGTTCGTTTGGATGTAACTTAAGCCCAAATTTGAATTAACACACGGCCTCTTATTCGGAGGCCGTTTTGTTTGTTATTTCGTAAGATTGGTATTACTGGGGTGGCTGAGCGATGAGTATTTGTTGGTTTTTACCTATCTTTATAGCACCTTTATCTGAAAGCATAATATCACCGTCTCCACGTACTGAAAGACTCATTGCACTGATAAGGCCTTTAATATCAATTTTATTTTGTGGGCAAAGGAAGTTATCTTGGCATTGGTACTGATGGCTCTCAAGTGTAATATTTCTCCCAGTTAATTTTGCTTGTTCGTCCAGTTCAAATTGGTTTCCTTGGATGTAAGGAATGTCTGTTTTAAACTTTGAGCTATATTTAATGACTGCTTCACTAGGTGACAGTGTACCGATACCGGATGCACTAATATAATTTTGTATAGCTGCATTGATATTGAGAGTGTTTTGTAGCTTTATTTGGTCAGCGAATACATTTATTTTTGACAATAATATAGGGTTACCTTGTTGTTGAGTAATGGTGACAAGGCTATCTGGCTGGGTTGAAAACTTTAGTTGGCTGTAGTCCTCTAACTTTTTTGGTTCAAGTTGGTTATCTTTTTCTTTATTTTTGATATATTGCCTTTCAAACTTTCCTGCTACTAATGACAAACTATTTATATTATTAGTTATGCCATTCTTCCATGAAATACCATTTGGGTTTGCGATAACTAGGTTAGCCCGTTGGCCTTTTATGCCTAAAACTCCTTGTAATTGGCTTTCTTCATTTCCTGTTACTTCAGCAAATATAAGCTTGGCAGCTTTATTATTAAGATTGCTATTGCTGTTTATATCATTGTTAAAAACTAAACCGTCTTCATTGGAAGATAAACTCTCAAAAGTATTGAATGAAATATGGTTTTTAAGTGGAGCTTCAATGTTAATGACTTTTGCTTTATCGATGTTGGGAGGGGTTGAGTTAGAAATAAAAGGTAGAAATAAACTTAGATATGTGGCGGTTTTTACAATTATTAATTTCATATATAACTTCCTTGCTATTATAATGACTCCTGAACAGTGTTGATTATACTTAAAAGTAAGGTTTTTAAAATAACAAAAAAAAACACCATGATAATAAAAAATATCAGTTATTTCCCATGGTGACTGTATGGGGTTTATTTGTTTATTTTTGTTTTTTAGTTGAATTATTTAAATTTATAGTGTTAATTAATAAATGATTAATTAATAGATTATTACATCAAAGGAATGATATAAATGTTGAATGATAAATATAGTTTGCTAGATTTTTTAATTATAAAAAAACATTTTGGGATTAAGCTAATATATGTAGGAAATGTATTAGCACAGAAAATAATGCAAGTTAGCCCCGAATTAATAGCTCAAGTATTGCGGGATAGATCTTTAAAAACGGGCCTTTTGGGGCGAAGGATACAAACAAAAAATGGTCTTGCAAGCCATGATATTCAGCAATTAGCCACAGACCCATTATCCTTTATTAGGCTGAATGCCATTAGTGGCGATAACATGACAAAAATGGGGAAGCTTCCGCCACACGGCCGTGCTCAATTAGTCAAGCTAGCACCAAACAGTTATGCAGCTGAATATCTGTATGAGCCTTCAAGAATGGACCCTAAATTAGCCGTTGAAGCCTATTTTTTAGGCTATAATGGGGCTAATCAGTCAATTAAAACACCTGCTTATGTTGATATACCTATACAAGCAACTGAAAATAGCTTTTTATTTACAGGCTCTTTGACAGGGTGCTCTGTTATTGTCACAAAGTTAAACGAGACAACATACCGTGTTTATCATGATGGCCGAGTAAACAGTTCAGTATTATATGATAACGTAGTAATGGCATTTGATTTTAAAGATTATCAAATATCTGGCACTGAAGAAGGGCTTGCCGTTGCTTATATGCAGTTTAATCATGGTGGGTGGCAATTATTACTACAACGCCAAGAATATGAAGTCATTAATGGCACTCCCACCCCCATATTGCGTAGAAATAGTGCCTCGATTAGTGCTTTATACCCAAATGAGCGGCTTTCTCATGATGTTTTAGATAAATTTAACCTTCATCGTAATGAAATACATAAAAAATTAAAACAAATTGCAAGTGAATTTGGTATTGATACTGATAATATTTTAGATGGCGTGTATTTTGAAGGGGAGTTTTCATTACAGCATCCTGCTATTACGCCTTGGTTAAATTTACGTGATGAGATAAAAATTCAAATTGCTAAAAATATTAATATACTAAATAATAAAATAGAAGAAATAAATTTAGAATTGACAGCGTTAAATAGAAAAGAAACACATAGTAATGAGGATTCGATTAGAATTGCACAATTTAAAAAATCTATTGAGGAACATAAGATTACACGTGGATACTATAGGCAGAAGTATGGTTCTATTTTGGCAGAAGCATTAGTCGTTGAACGCAATTGGTTATGGTTACAAATAAAAAAACAACATGGGGAATCTTCAATTATTCAAATGGAAGACCCGAGTATCCAGAGTGGAATTAATTTTAAAACCCAGCCAATTGAAAAGCTTTATGAGCTGGTGTTATATAATGACATAGTAAAACATAATGTTAAATTTAATGATGGTATTGAACAATATGATCAGATAGTTATTGATGGTTTTAATGATGATATGTCATCATTAAAAATGAAAGAGTTATATATTAAGAGTGAATTAAGTATTGAAAAGAGGGGGGCTTTATACCAACATATAATTAGAAAGGAGAAAGCAGAGTTTGAAAGTAATATTTTAAGCTTCACTTTGAAATCTAATTCATTGTTTCGAGACGCGGGGGGGATTGACCAACGAATTGCTCCCCAAGATTTTTACTTGCCTTTAATGGGGGATAATTCGGGGGGGCGTTGTTATCCTTTAGTTAGGACGATGTCTGTTGCATTAAAGTCAGAGGGGATGATAGGTGCAAATAAATTTCTTAATAAAATGTTTTTTGCAGCAGCATCACCTGAAGATAAAAACTCAATTTTATTAAAATTTGCACTGGAGAATCTCCATTTAAATATAGAGGCGACTCAGGCATCAACAGTTCTTGGTACATTTGAATTAAATAAGGTAAAAGAAATTCTGGTTGATTCTAAAGGATCAAATATGTATGCACTTAATAGTGTTACACACTCGATGCTATTAGGGAAAACGATAATTAATGATGAAACAAATTATTATTTTTATGATCCTAACTTTGGTATTTATGCTTTTGATGATCCTGATAAATTATTTTCTGCTTTGAATAAATTTATGTTTGAAAATAACATGGCTCAGCACTATTCAGTTGTCGGTGGTCAATTTGAAATGGTATCAATTGATACAGAGCAAATGTCTGATGTTCAAATTGGTAGCCGTTTAACTGTTGCCGATTTAGTTCAGTCGGATGATTTAACGGAGTCTATTCACCAAAGCGAGGAGGTATCAGAGATAATTGCTCGTCAAGACTTAATCGCAAGAGACAAGCAAATACAGGCTTCCTTAGCCATTTTAGAGTCAGAGCGGTTGGGAGAACGCCTTGAATCGGCTCTTTATGAAGTGATTAATAAACATCAATTAGATGAAAAGTGGTTACCCGTTTTTGAAAATGTTGAGAAATTGAGCGATGACCGATACCGCATTCAATTTATTCACCAAGACGTAGAAGCAAAAACACGGTGGATTGAAACAGAAAACGCAACATTTTTTGAATTTAAAGAATATTTTCATAAACAGATAGCAATACTAAAGAAAAATTATTCTTTTAATGGTAAGGAGTTACAAAGAAAAAGTGGTATTGGGGAAGCGGAACATGTAGATGGCCTCAATATAGCAATGGGTATACAAGCAATAATTCAATGGTCTGCAAATCGAAATCGCAAGGCAGCGGCTTCTTCGGAACAGCCATCAAATCTAGAAACAGCATTAAGTATTCATACTTACATTAGTTATTCAATGATGGCACATGGGGTGATCAATGATGCTGCTAAAGTAGGGAAAATAGCTTACTCATTGTGGCGAGAAGGAAGCGTAGCGGCTAAAACAATGATGAACAATTTTTCTTTATCGCTAGTACGTATGGCAAATGAAGGGCTTGGTATTCTTTTCCAAGGAGCAATGGTTGTATTTGATATTTATGAGTTAGCTAATGCACAAAATGAAGCACAAAGAGCCGTGTTCGGAACGCAATTGGCTTTTGACTCAGCGTCACTCGGAGCTGGTCTTGTCGGTATAGGTGCCTCTATACTCGGTGCTGAAACCGTCGCAGGTATTACTGGGCCATTATCTGTACCGATTATGGGGGTAGGGATTGGTTTTACTGCTTTAATCAATATTAATGAACGCCACGCACAAAAAGCAACTGCTGTTGGTCTGGAATTTACGGCTTATCAGCAAAGTTACCAGAATGCGGCAATAGCTTATGATGATGAAAAAAAACTTTTAATCCCAACTTATGGAGTAGTAATAGAAGAAATTAACTTTCAAAGAGGTTTTTTTAAACTGGGGAGTCAATATATCTACCGTGGTGAAAACATGACATGGACTATTCCGCATTGTTGTATGAGTGATTTTCAGTCAGCGCCACGAGCAGATATTGATAGAAAGAATGCCATTAATATTAGGGAAGCGGTTGGCGTTGTAGATAATCAGGTCAGCTTTGATGGGGGACAGTCTCATATTATTGTGTTGCCCGTCGTTCCGCAATCTTATATTCGTTATAACTACAGTGTTCTTTTCGGGGGAACAGTACGTAATGATAATGGCTTTTCAATATTGCGGAAAATGGAGGAAGACTACCAATTTTATTTTGATTTTCTCTATTGTAGTGCCGAGTACATAATCTCAGAATTAGTGCATGAGTATGTCAATACTAAAATTCAAGTTACGCTTAACACTGAAAATAAACATTTGGTTGTTCCACTAATGCCTGAACCATGGCGAGGTCATATAGAACATGTTGTTAAAGGGAATGGCGGGGAATATCAAATTACAGTTAACCATGGTGCTTCCTTGCGGCTAATGGAAGACTTAAGCAGTGATAAGCTATCCCAATGGATACTTGATACAAGTCTGATTGATGATGGTAAAGAACTTAATGTTTCATTTTATGATGACCATATTAAAATAAATGGGTTTACGATTGGAATTGATGCTACAGCTAAATCAAGCCTGATAAAAATTATTAATAGTAAGAATGAGCTTAATATAATTAACTTTAGTGCTCAAACAATTGAACCCATTAGTTTAGATGGACACCGATGGAGTGTAAAAGGCCAATCTATTGAACAACACCTTAATGAATTAGCGGATAAACATGAATTACATGGGCAATATGTAGTAGTTAATAGTTATCAGCATAATGGCTTAGATGTTGGGCGTGCTTTTTATGACGTTGCAACAAAACGTATGTTATTTACGAATTCATTATCAGAAGAAAACCAAACAGCAGAATTAATCGGCGTTATTGGTGATGTGGTTTATTTCTATTCGAGAGAAAAAGCGATAGCTTGGCAAGCCAATGTTAAGACCGGCGATATTACCCATAAAATAGAGGCTTCATCAGTTTTAGGTAGTGGAGCAGAAATTGTTCATGCTTCATTAGAATATAATCAATTTAATATTACATTACGTCAAAATTATCTGGGGCAGAAAATAGATAGCACTTATCGAGTGCTTAGAGATAAATTAGAGCTAACAAAGGTATTTAATAATAGAAAGTTAATTAATATGCTTCATAATACCCCGACTATATTATCTCAAGAACAACGTCAAAAACTGTTACAACATGACTACTTAGTTTTTTCTGATGAAGTAATAAACTCTAGTTCAGATTTATACATGCCTATTGAGCCAAATGTTAGGAAAGTCGTCATACTCACAGAACAGGAGCAAAACCACGAAAGGGAACAAGGTTTTACTTATCATCCTGAACATATTGGAAACCCTAGTTCACAGACCGAAACTTCCGTTGGGAAAATCGTAAAGCTAATAGGGACAGACAAAGGTTTTACTTACCGTTATTGGTTACGAAGTGAGAGTGGGACATTAATTAAGTGTAATTTAGCCAGACCTGATAATTATGATAGCCAGCTAAGTTCACAGTTATTACGGCGATATTCCATAACGGCAGAAAAACAAGTCGAAATTGATTTGCTATTAGCTAAACCAGGTATACCACTAAAAACAATTATGGAAAGTTCTCATTTTGGTATATCACAAGAACACTTAATACGAGCTGAGAATTTATTTAAAATTAGTGGAAAGAAAGCAACCTTAGCCAAGGTTTTGGGGGTAGTTCACGATCTCTATGACTTGAGAAGCGACCAGTGGGTATGGCAATCACCTGAAGATTTAATATTGGTTGGTAGCCTGTTTAATCAAAGTGGACAGGAAGTATTCTTTTTTTATAGTCGAAAAGAAGATGTAGTTTTTTACCAAGAGGGGCTTGGGCAAGATATTATTGAACCAAATAACCCAACGGCTTTACGTTTAAATTTCCGCCAGATAGAGAACGTTATTAACTGGCAGAATAATATTTTAATTATTCAATATGATGGCACAGTAAAGCAACTTAATGCTGATGGCACTGCTGATACAGTTGCCCTTAATAAAAATTGGTTTAATAAGTCAATTTTTAAGTGGAGTAATTTCAACCAATTTTCAAATGAAAAACACCCTATTGCGTTATTTGGGTTAAAAGGTGCTGATGGGAAACGTATATTACCTGCATGGTATTTAAAAGGTAAAATTATCATATCACCATCATTTTCACCGGAGAGTGAATTACAAATCATGGGGTTTGATGATGCTAAACAGCAGGGCATAATTTTTGATACAAAATCAAAGAAATTATATCAAGTAAAGGCAATTGACTCTGCTCAATTTGACCGCATTTTTGATCATAATAGGGTTATGATACACCCTGAGAACCTACCTGAATATATGGATTTATACCCAAACCTCAGCTTTAAGTCCGTAAAAAAAATAGCGGGTGGTTTAATGCTACAAATAGATAGTGATGAAATTATATATCACCCAATTTTGCAGAATAATAAACAGCTAAGTTCATCGTTAATTATAAAAGGAACAAGGGGTGATGATAATTTAAAGTTAGAGGAATTCAGAAATACATTTGTTTTGATTATTAGCTTAGGTGAAGGCTCAGATACGTATAATTTCGAGAAAGCAGATTGGCAGTATTATAAAGCGATTATTATCAATAATTACTCGGCAGATCGGGTTGTTGATCGGCTAGTTCTCCCCATAGAAGCTCAACTGGGGGATATATATGCTAGTCGCCAAGGGGAGGATTTAATCATTACGGACCCAATAAACAATACATCGTTATGTATATATAAAGCTTATAGCTCACAGGCTGACTCCTACCGTCACCTACAAATTCAAATTGGTGAAACTGAACAATTTATTGATATTAGTATTCTTGCTGAACGTCCTCAGGTTCGTCATGGCTTAATGTATTTATCCGCTTATTTTAATGAGCAGCTAAGAATAAATGACGAAATCGCGCTATTAGGGGGATTTACAACTCAAATGGCTGTGGATGATGGAGTCAATACGTTGCAGAAATTAGCCTTAGGGCAAGGGCAACGTTATTCCGATACATTATTATTCGATACAGTGAATCAACATTAAATAGTGATCAGGTTGAAAAAAAGAGCCACGTAAGTGGCTCTTTTTAAGTCTTATAGGTAATTAATGCGAAGCTGGTGGATGGCTGTGTTCAATATCTTCAGACTTCTTAGAGAAACGGCGACGGATCACCACGAAGAAGACTGGGACAAAGAAAATAGCCAGTGAAGTTGCTGCGAACATACCACCCAGAACACCCGTACCTACTGAGTTCTGAGATGCAGAACCTGCACCATTACTAAATACCAGTGGAATAACACCTAGCATAAATGCCAGTGATGTCATCAGGATTGGTCGTAAACGCATCTTAACTGCGTCAAGTGTTGCCTCGACTAACCCTTTCCCTTCTTTTTCCATTAAGTCTTTGGCGAATTCAACAATCAATATTGCGTTTTTCGCCGAGAGCCCAATGGTTGTTAGTAGACCTACTTTAAAGTAAACGTCATTATCTAAGCCTCGAACTGAGGTGAAGATTAATGCCCCGATAATACCTAGCGGAACGACTAACATAACAGAGAACGGAACTGACCAACTTTCATACAGTGCTGCCAAGCATAGGAAGACGACTATCAAGGAAATCGCATATAGAGCAGGGGCTTGGTTACCTGCTAAACGTTCTTGATAAGACATCCCCGTCCACTCATAACCAATTCCTTTTGGCAGGTTTTCAGTCGTGAGTTTTTCCATTAGCAGCATAGCATCCCCGGTACTTTTACCTGGGGCAGCCTGACCTTGAATGTTCATTGATGGGACACCGTTATAACGCTCTAAACGTGGTGAACCAAACTTCCAAGGGTCTTGGGATGTGTCCAAAAATGCAGAGAATGGAACCATTTTACCTTGGTTGTTACGAACATACAGGTTACTGATATTTTTTGGCAGCATGCGGCTTTCTGCGTCACCTTGTACGTAAACTTTCTTCACACGACCGCGGTCGATAAAGTCATTCACGTAGGCTCCACCGAAGATCGAGCTTAATGTTGCGTTAATATCACTAATCGCAACACCTTGTGCCTGTGCTTTTTGTTGGTCGATATAAATACGGTACTGTGAGGTATCATCCTGACCATTTGGACGGACACCTTGCAGCATTTCTGGGTGCTGAGCTGCTAATCCAAGTAACTGATTACGGGCTTCCATTAATTTTTCATGCCCTAAGTTAGCTTTATCTACAAGCTCGAAGTCGAACCCGTCGGCGGTACCTAACTCAACAATTGCCGGTAGGTTAAATGCGTAGATTAGCGCTTCTTGTTTTTGTGACAGCGCGATATTAGCGCGTTGTACAATCGCATCGACGTGGTTTTCATCACCTTTACGCTCGCTCCAGTTTTTCAGAACGATAAAGGCTAGACCCATATTTTGTCCTTGACCTGCGAAGCTAAAGCCCCCAACGGTAAAGACTGACTCAACGTTTGCTTTTTCTTCGGTAAGGTAGTAGTTGTTAACTTCATCCAATACCGCTTGCGTTTGTTCTTGGGTTGATCCAGGTGGTAATTGGATCATTGACAGGAATACCCCTTGGTCTTCTGCTGGTAAGAAAGAAGACGGCAAACGCACAAACATAAAGGCCATGCCCGCCACTAATATCAGGTAGATGACAAGATAACGGCCTGTACCGTTAAGCATGCGGCTTACACTGTCAGTATAATGGTGAGCTTGCTTTTCAAACATTCGGTTAAACCAACCGAAGAACCCTTTCTGGCTACCGTGACTGCCTTTTTCAATCGGCTTCAACATGGTTGCGCACAGTGCTGGCGTTAAAATCATTGCCACCAGAACTGAGAATACCATTGATGATACAATCGTGATTGAGAACTGACGATAAATAGCCCCCGTAGACCCTCCAAAGAAAGCCATTGGGATAAATACTGCCGAAAGTACCATTGCGATACCGACTAATGCACCTTGGATTTGACCCATTGATTTTTTGGTCGCTTCTTTTGGTGACAAGCCTTCTTCTTGCATTACCCGCTCAACGTTTTCAACAACAACGATGGCATCATCGACCAGAAGACCGATGGCAAGAACCATGGCGAACATCGTCAGGGTATTTATCGAGTATCCGAATGCCGATAAAATAGCAAAAGTACCCAATAATACGACTGGAACGGCAATTGTAGGTATTAAGGTTGCACGAATGTTTTGTAGGAACAAATACATTACCACAACAACTAGCATGATTGCTTCAACCAACGTTTTAACCACTTCGTTAATCGAAATTTTAACGAATGGGGTTGTATCGTATGGATAAACAATTTCTAACCCTTGAGGGAAGAAAGGTTTCATATCTTCAAGAGCTGCGCGCACGTTATTAGAGGTATCTAATGCGTTTGCACCTGTCGCCAACTTAATACCAATACCAGCAGCAGGTTTACCATTAAAACGGGCAATCGTGCTGTAGTTTTCTGCACCTAATTCGACATCAGCAACATCTTTAATGCGTACTTGTGAACCATCTTGGTTTACACGCAGCAAAATATTGCTAAATTCTTCAGCATTATTTAAACGTGTTTGTGCAATGATAGAAACGTTTAAACGCTGGTTAGCAATTGAAGGTGAACCACCGAGTTGCCCTGCTGCTACTTGGTTGTTTTGAACCTTGATAGCATTAATGACATCCGTTGTGGTCATGTTGTATTTAACGAGCTGTTCTGGTTTTAACCAGATACGCATCGCATATTGCGTACCAAATAGTTGCGTTTCACCGACACCATTTACTCGGCTAAGTGGGTCTTTAATATTTGACCCAACATAGTCAGCAATGTCGTATTGCCCCATTGAGCCATCATTAGAAACGAAACCGGCAACCATTAAGAAGGAACTAGTTGATTTATCAACACTAATACCTTGCTGCTGAACCTCTTGTGGCAGCAATGGCATTGCCAGTTGCAATTTATTTTGTACCTGTACTTGCGCTATATCACCATCAGTACCTGCTTCAAACGTTATTGTGATGCTAGCAGAACCTGATGAATCACTGCTCGATGACATATATACCAAGTTATCGATACCGTTCATATTTTGTTCGATAACCTGAGTTACGGTGTTCTGTACAGTCTCAGCATCCGCTCCCGGATAGTTAGCTGAAATAGAAACAGCCGGTGGCGCGATGGTTGGGTACTGTGAAACAGGTAACTGGATAATTGCCAACAGACCAGCAAGCATGGTGATAATTGCAATTACCCACGCAAAAATTGGTCTTTCTATAAAAAACTTAGGCATTAATCAGCCGCTCCCTTATTTAGACTTTTCTTCAGGTTTTGCCTGATTGTCTATGGATTGCGTTTCTAAGTTAGCTTCCTTAGGATTCACAACAATTCCTGGTTTGATTTTTTGTAAGCCGATGACAATGATGCGATCACCTTCTTGTAAGCCATCAGTTATCAGCCATTTATTGCCAATAGCTTGACCAGCTTTAACCGCCCTGACTTCAACTTTATTCTCAGCGTTGACGACCATAACTTGAGAAGTCCCTTGAGCTGTACGGGATAACCCTTGTTGTGGCACCAAAATCGCTTTTTCAATTATGCCATCTTCTAATACCGCACGAACAAACATACCTGGAAGTAACTCTTTGTTCGGATTAGGGAAAACGGCTCTCATTGTGATAGAACCTGTTGTTTCATCAACAGTCACATCAGAGAACTCGAGAACACCTTTTTGTGCGTATTCTAGGCCATCATTACTGATTAAGCTTACAGGGGCTTGACCAGATTCTCTTTGGACAGCACCTTTGGCTATCTCATTTTTTAGACGTAAAAAATCATCGCTTGATTGAGTGACGTCTACATAGATAGGGTCTAGTTGCTGAACACGCATTAACTCAGTTGCTTGACCAGTAGAAACTAATGCCCCTTCAGTGACATTCGATTTACCAGTACGACCACTGATTGGCGCAGTTACTTTGGTATAGTTCAGGTTAATACGTGCAGTTTCAACTGCGGCTTCAGCCGCTTTAACAGCAGCAAGAGCTTGTGCATAAGTTGATGTTGCTTGGTCGTATTCCTGACGGCTAATGTAATTAGTGCCTAACAATGGTTTATAACGTTTAACTGTCAATCCTGCTAAATTTGCATTTGCTTGCGCTTTCGCTAATTCAGCTTTTGCACTGTCATAGGTTGCTTGGAATGGTGCAGGGTCAATCTGGTACAAAGATGTGCCAGCTTCGACATCGCTACCTTCTTTATAGTTGCGCTTCAAAATGATGCCACTAACTTGAGGACGAACCTCAGCAACACGAAATGCAGATGTACGGCCTGGTAACTCGGTTTTGAGCGTCAGAGGTTCGGCTTTAAGCGTAACAATTCCTACTTCAGGCGCCGGGCGTTCTCCGCCACCTTGTTGTTCGTCGTTACAACCGGATAAAGCTAAGCCACCTGAAAGAACCAACAGAGCCAGAGGTAACACCCCTCTGTTTTTTCGCATAAGTTAACCTCAATTAATCAATATGAGTTCAAAACAAAAATAAGAAAAATGGTAAACAATATGATTTATCACTGTGCTATAGTACAAACATACACGATTGTATGTAAATCAGCTTTCGATAGAAACGGGTCACAATGGCACGAAAAACTAAACAACAGGCTGAAGAAACTCGTCAGGAAATATTAGATGCTGCTATCAAAACATTCTCTGAACGAGGCGTTTCTGCCACATCATTAGCCGATATTGCAAAAGCCGCCGGGGTTACCCGTGGGGCGATATATTGGCATTTCAAAAATAAAGTTGATCTTTTTTATCAAGCCTGTGAGTTTGGTGATAACCAAATTGTACAAGCTGAAGAATATTATCGTTCTAAATATACCAATGATCCACTTTCAATACTAAGAGAATTGTTAGTTTTTATTTTAACTGATTTCATTGAAAGCCCTAAAAACCGCGCTCTGATGGAAATATTTTTTTTGAAGTGCGAATTAGTCGGTGAAATGGCGGCGCTAGTTGATTTTAAACGGGCTAATTATGTTGCTAGCCAATGTCGAATTGTTGAAAACTTACACTCGTGTATTGCGGCAGGGCAATTACCGGCAGACCTAAATGTCGACTGCGCTGCTATTATGATCCGTTCTTTGATGTCAGGTTTATTGGAAAACTGGCTACTCCAGACAGAAAACTTCAATATAAATCAACACACCATTACATTGGTTGATACACTATTAGAGACTTTAAAAAGTAATGCCGCAATACGGCTTAAACCAATTCAAACTGAATAATTGGAGTGTAAAATGTCATCTATCCTGATTATTGCCAATGGCGCACCTTACGGCAGTGAAACATTATTTAACTCATTGCGTTTGGCGATCACCTTAAAAGAGCAAAATTCACAGTTGGATTTAAAAGTTTTCTTAATGTCAGATGCAGTGGCTGCGGGCTTGGCTGCGCAAAAACCCAAAGAAGGTTATAATCTTCAACAGATGTTAGAAATTTTAACCGCACAAAATGTTCCCGTGAAATTGTGTAAAACATGTACGGATGCACGAGGAATTAGCGAACTTGCTTTAGCGGACGGTGTTGAGGTTGGGACGCTTGTTGAACTCGCCAGTTGGACATTAAGTGCTGAGAAAGTATTAACGTTCTAGTCTGGGGTCGTGCAATATTTACCTAGTGTGCTGATAGTTGTTTATCAGCACTTTGTGTAATAAAACAATATGTGAAAGCTTATTATGAGTATATAGGGATGTTGTTATGATGAAACAACAACGGAATTGGCTACATTTAATTAGCATAATCTTATTATTTGCCACAGTGCTTTTTTCCTATCCTGTTAACGCATTAACCACGAGTCATTTACCGAGTAAAAATGAGATTAAAAGTGCACTCGATGCATTGAATAAAAAAAGTACCTTGAATGAAGATGATAAATTAGCGTTAGCGGATTTAGAAAAAACATCTGATTTTTATGAGGAACTGAGTAAATTAGAACAACGAACTGAAGAACTACAAGAAAAACTCAACAATACCAGTGAAGATTCGAGAAAAGCGGTTCAAGGTTTACAGCAAATAAAAAAAGAAAATAAACAACTTGCAGCAAACTTCGCTGAACAAATTCAAAAAAGCACACTTTCCCAATTAGAAGCATTGAAATCATCTTACCTAGAAAACCTTCAAGTTGAACACAGTGACCTCGCTACCTACAGTAGTCAATTGATAGGGTTACAAACTCAACCTGAACGAGCCCAAGCGCTGATGCTAGAAAATGCGAAGCGTTTGCAAGATATTCGTAATGAATTAAATAATACACAAGACGATGTGGTGAGCTTAAGGCCAACCCAAATCAATATGCTACTGGTAGAACAATATCTATTACAGCAGCAAAATGAGTATCAAAAACGCATTCTACAAAGCAATACCCAATTGCAAGATGTATTGCAAAAACAACGCGATTATACCGCGGCTTATATTGAACAGCTCGAAGTCTACATTCAACAGATCCAAGCTGAAATTAGCCACCGTCGGCTTAATGATTCCCAATCGACGGTACGTGAAGCATTGAGTACCTCTGAAACAGATATTAACGTTCAACAAAACCCGATTATTCAAAAAGAAATTGCGATTAATAATACATTAAGTGATCGGCTTATTGCGGTGACAGAAGACAGTAATAAATTAGTACAAAATGGTATACGAGTTAAAACGTGGCTTGAAAGAGCGACACAATCAGAGCGAAACTTAAAAGAACAGATCAATGTATTACGAGGTAGTTTGTTGTTATCTCGAATTTTATTTCAACAACAAATTGATTTACCCGCTAATATTTTAACTAAAAACTTACCTACGACAATTGCTGATTTGCGCCTTGAACAATTTGATATTAATCAGCAGCGTGATGAACTATACCAACCCAGTGATTACATCACTAAATTAGAACAGCAATTAGAGGTTAAAACGGGGGATGACCCAGAAGCGTCAACCTTATTATCAGAGGAAGACAAAGCAGTTTTAATAAAACTGTTGGAAGTTCGCCGAGGGTTGTTAGATGAGCTGAATCAACAACTCGGAGGGCAAATTTCACAAGCAATTAATTTAGAGTTAGATCAAAACCAATTATTGAGTGTTGTGAGTTCTCTTGAAAACATATTGGCACAGCAAATATTTTGGGTGAACAGTAATAAACCGATTGATTTAGAATGGCTGAAAGCCTTTCCCGAAGCGGCGACTGCACAATTCGACAATGTTGATTTATCCATTTCAAGCCGTAGCATTATGAAGGGCGTCAGTAACTCTTTGCTGGTGGTTATTCCGTTAGTGTTAGTCGCGCTAATTTTTATTTGGTTTAACCGTAAGATTAATCGACGATTACAGGATATCGACCAGCACCTTTCAAGTTTACGTAGTGACAGCGTATTAAGTACACCATTTGCCTTATTATTAACGTTAATGCAGACCTTGCCAGTATCATTGTTTTTATTAGCTATTGGTTATTGGTTTTTGAAAACAGGTAATGCTCAAGGGCCCTTTGTTTGGAAATTTTGTCAGCAATTAGCCATCTTCTGGGTGTTATTTGAGCTAACTTATCGGGTACTTAAACCCCAAGGTATCGCGCAAAAACACTTTGCTATCGAAAAAGAGAAAATAACACTTGCTCGACGTGGTCTGTTCAGATTATCTATCCCTTTGTTACCGCTTATTTTCTTTTCGACTTACGGAATTAGCAATCCATTAAAAGTGTCAGAAGATGTGATTGGTCAGCTAGTAGTGTTAATTTCCTTAGTGCTACTGTGTATTTTTACCACTCCATTTTGTAAGCGGGTTTGGCAAGAAAGGGGCAGTCATTTAACTCGGAGTATTGTTGTGGCACTACTGACATTTTCACCATTGATTTTAGTGGGGTTGATGATGGCGGGGTACTACTACACCACATTACGTTTGACGAATCGTTGGATAGACAGCTTATATTTATTGTTGCTGTGGCATATCACTTATAATGCCTGCTTGAGGGGGTTGACATTAGTCGCTCGAAAGCTTGCGTATCAACGAGCTATTGAACGACGTGCGATGTCTAAGCAAGAAGAGACAGAAAATGAGCCAATTAAAGAACCCCCTATGGCCATTGATTTAATTAGCCAACAGTCGTTGCGCTTAATGACAATGGTCTTATTTATTATCTTTGCACTAGCGTTCTATGCTATTTGGTCTGACTTTATTACGATTTTTTCCTTCTTAGACAGCGTGAATTTGTGGGGCTACACGGCGACTTCGGCGGAAGGTGGCAATATTTTACAATACGTGACGCTTGCCAATTTAATTTTAGCGTTAGTGATTATTGTTGTGTCATGGGTGATGACGCATAACTTACCTGGGTTATTGGAAGTTCTGGTATTATCTCGTTTGAAGTTGCGTCAGGGCTCAACCTACGCCATTAAAGCCATATTAACTTACAGTATTATTGGTATAGGAGCGATTGCTTCGCTGGGGATGATTGGCGTAACTTGGAATAAATTACAGTGGTTAGCCGCTGCTTTAACCGTTGGCTTAGGGTTTGGTTTACAAGAAATTTTTGCTAACTTTGTTTCTGGGATCATCTTATTATTTGAAAGGCCAATTCGTATTGGTGATACGGTGACGATCGGCGAATATTCAGGGACGGTGAGTAAGATCCGCATCCGAGCGACTACCATTGTTGATTTTGATCGTAAAGAGGTCATTATTCCCAATAAGGCTTTTGTGACTGAAAGGTTGATCAACTGGTCGCTTTCAGACACCGTCACACGGGTAACGATAGCAATTGGTGTTGCTTATGGGTCAGATCTCGACAAAGTTAAGCAAGTTTTATTATCTGCGGCGACCAGTAACAGCAAAGTAATGACAGAACCTGCACCTAATGTTTATTTTACTAGTTTTGGCGCGAGTACTTTAGATCACGAATTGCGTTTTTACGTACGCCAAATTGGTGATCGGTCTGTAACGAATGATGAAATAAACCGAGCGATAGACAAACTATGTAGAGAAAATGATATTGATATTGCCTTCAACCAACTAGAAGTTCATTTGCATAATAGCCAAGGGGATGAAGTGCAAGAAGTCAAGCGTACATTAAAAGACGGTGATGGCAACTTAGCTAATTAGCGGTCTTTCGTGCAGGTGGCTTGGGCCGCCTGCATTTGCTTCGAAATATAGTCATTTCTAACAATATCAAGGGCTTTTAGTACGATATCTGTGTCTATTTCTGAGGTTTCTAATAAATAAATCAAATCAACGGCAAGCTGTATTTCTAGCGGTGCATCTTTAAGCGAAGACATGGCAATTCCTTTTGTCGTTAATGTTGATTAATCAAAATATTGGTTTTCTTGGTGCTCAATAGCTTTTTCTATCCGTAACAGTGCTTGTCGGCAACGGTATAAACGGCCTGCCAATACGGCAAGTTCTTTTTGGCATTGGTGCTGTAAACGATGATCCGTTAGTTGGCTTAGGTGAAGTTCTTTTTCACTGACCATTGACTGCAAACGGCGTTCGTAGTCTTGATGTTGTGATAAACGTTCATATAAATCAATCTGCTCTTTCTTCTTGGTAAATGTTGATTCTTTCTCTCGCAAGGGTTGTGTCGAAATCTCACGAGAAATTGCCTGTATCTGGTGAACGATTTTTTCTGTGAGGAAATTGACCTGCTCTGCATGGTTTAGCGTGACACTATGGCAAAGCTGTAGATAAAGCGCTTTTAACTCGTTTTGGCAATCACCAAGGCGCGTCGACTTACGATTAAATAATTGCACATCAAAGCGGGAATGCGAAAACTCAAGGTCCTTTATTGGGCTCACTCGCGTCTCTAATTCATCAATCTGCTTTTTTAACGCATCTAAAAGAGCGGGGATTTTCATTTTTTATTCTCATTAAATGTGAAAAATAGCGTAATATTGATATTCAGCAACAAAAGCAACTGCAAATAGTCGGCTTCTTGTTGCATTTTTATGGTACTTTACATAAATTCTACACTTTCGTGTTTACTATATTGGCTTTTATTATGACCGCTAAAGAGCAACAACTGCAATTGATTAAAGAAAGTATCGCATCTATTCAAGATTATCCAATCGAAGGTGTGATTTTTCGTGATATCACGACTTTGTTAAACACCCCAGCAGCATACCAAGCAACCATTGATATGTTAGTTGAGCATTACCAAAATAAAGGGGTTACTAAAATTGTAGGGACTGAAGCACGTGGTTTTCTATTCGGTGCACCTGTCGCATTACGTTTAGGTGTTGGTTTTGTTCCTGTACGTAAAAAAGGGAAACTACCGCGTGAAGTATTAAGTATGACTTATGACCTTGAATACGGTACCGATACCCTTGAAATCCACAAAGACAGCATTACCCCAAATGATAATGTATTGGTTGTTGATGACCTATTAGCAACTGGTGGCACTGTCGAAGCAACAGTTAAAATGATCAAGCAGCTCGGTGCTAATGTGGTTGAAGCCGCATTTATCATTAGCTTACCTGACCTTGGTGGTGTGGAGCGGCTACAAAAAGAAGGCGTATCTTCTTACAGCTTAGTTGAATTCCCTGGGCACTAATCTTTATTTTCCCTCTATTTTTATCACAACCTCGCCGTAAGGGTTGAGGCTGTGGTAGCATGTACTAAGATTATATTTATTCACGTATCATGTTAAATTACTGTGGGAACCATGAGCTATCAGGTACTTGCCCGTAAGTGGCGACCTCAAAAATTTTCAGACGTTGTTGGCCAACAACACGTCTTGACTGCACTTGCTAATGGGCTGGAGCACCAGCGGCTTCATCACGCCTATCTTTTCTCGGGCACACGAGGCGTAGGGAAAACGACGATTGCTCGCCTTTTTGCCAAAGGTCTTAATTGCGAAAAAGGGATCACGGCATCCCCTTGTGGTCAATGTGTCAACTGCTTGGAAATTGAACAGGGCAGGTTTGTCGACCTAATTGAGATTGACGCAGCTTCACGAACTAAAGTGGAAGATACCCGCGAATTACTCGATAACGTCCAATACGCACCAGCACGCGGTCGCTTCAAAGTCTACTTGATTGATGAAGTCCACATGCTGTCACGTCATAGCTTTAATGCCTTGTTGAAAACACTTGAAGAGCCGCCAGAACACGTAAAATTTCTTTTGGCGACGACTGACCCACAAAAACTTCCCGTGACTATTTTGTCACGTTGCTTGCAGTTCCATCTAAAAGCGTTAGATGTCACTCAAATTAGCGAACAACTTGAATTAATTCTTAATGCTGAAAATATTGAACATGACCTGCGTGCTCGCCAGCTGATAGCGAGAGCCGCTGATGGTAGTTTACGTGATGCATTAAGTTTAACAGACCAAGCCATCGCGATGGGGCAAGGCAAGGTAACTGCTGACATAGTGAGTCAAATGCTTGGCACACTGGATGATGAGCAACCATTAGCTATCATTGAGGCATTAGTCCGTGCTGATAGCATCGCCGTGATGACCCAAGTGGAGCAAGCGGCTAGCCGAGGTGCGGACTGGGAGAATTTACTGGTTGAAATTTTAACCCAGTTACACCGCATCGCGATGATCCAACTTCTTCCTGCGGAGCAAGAAACAGACCCATCTTCGATAGACGGGCGCTTGCGGCAAGTTGCAAGGGTTATTTCTCCAGCAGATTTACAGCTTTTCTACCAAACCTTGTTGGTAGGAAGAAAAGAATTGCCCTATGCACCTGAGCGGCGTATGGGGGTAGAAATGGCCTTATTGCGAGCACTGGCATTTCACCCTAAAAGTGTAATCGAAGAAATTGAAGCGCCTCCTCGGGTGATCACACAAACGGTAACACAGAGTGCACCTCAAAGGGGAGCGCCGCCACAAACTCGTGCAGAGAATTTGCCAGAAAATAGCCCAACCTTGCAGTTATTAAAAGCTAGGCAGACCCTGCAATCACCCCAAAGCGAGGACCCTGGCCTAAAAAAGGCTAAACCGGCGACGTCTGAAAAGGCTAAGCCGGCGGTATCAGCACTAGAAAGGCTGGCCGCCGTGACCAGCAAACACCAACAAAATGTGGAAAACAAAGCTTCACAAGGGGTGAAAGCTCAGAAACCAAAGCCGTATCAGTGGAAAGCTCAGAACAAAGAAACAATGGCTCAAAAAGATGCCGTTACGACGCCAAGTGAGATCAAAGAAGCGTTAGAATATGAGAAAACCCCTGAATTAGCAGTAAAAATTATTGAAGAAGGGCGGGAGCGAGACAGCTGGTCCGGGACAATAGCAAAATTAAATATTCCTAAGCTGGTTGAACAATTAGCTTTGAATTCATATATAGAAGAATTAAGTGAGTCGCAAATTGTTTTACATTTGCGTTCATCTCAGAAGCACCTCGATAAGCCCCAAGCGCATAAAGCGCTAGAGGAAGCTCTGAGCGAGCAGTATGGTCGTTCTGTTGAACTGAAAATCGTTCATGATGATAATAGTGATGTGAAAACACCACTAGAATGGCGACAGGCGATTTATGAAGAGAAACTGGCGCAAGCTCGTCAGTCAATTATTGCGGATAAGACGATTCAAAAACTTCGCTCTATGTTTGATGCGCAGTTGGATGAAGAAAGTATTCGCCCCGTTTAACGCTACAGTATATTGGTTAATCTGTAGCCTCAGTTGTGAGAGAAAACTATGTTTGGTAAAGGTGGATTGGGTAACCTGATGAAACAGGCCCAGCAAATGCAAGATAAAATGCAAAAAGTTCAGGAAGAAATCGCTCAACTTGAAGCTACAGGCGAGTCTGGTGCTGGCTTAGTGAAAGTGACAATTAATGGTTCGCATAATTGCCGCCGTGTTGAGATCGACCCTAGCTTGTTAGAAGATGACAAAGAAATGTTAGAAGACTTGATTGCAGCGGCATTTAACGATGCGGCTCGACGCATTGAAGAGACACAAAAAGAGAAAATGGCGAGCGTTTCTAGTGGTATGCAATTACCACCAGGCTTTAAGATGCCATTCTAATGCAAACAAGTCCGCTTCTTGAATCATTAATGGAAGCGTTGCGCTGTCTTCCCGGCGTTGGGCCAAAGTCAGCGCAGCGTATGGCTTTCCATCTTCTACAGCGTGACCGGAGCGGTGGGATGCGTTTAGCGCAATCTCTCACAAGTGCAATGTCTGAAATTGGTCATTGCCGTGATTGCAGAACGTTTACCGAACAAGAGGTTTGTAATATTTGTGCGAATCCGCGTCGTCAGCAAAATGATTTAGTTTGTGTTGTCGAAAGCCCAGCAGATATCTATGCCATTGAACAAACTGGGCAATTTTCAGGGCGCTATTTTGTTCTTATGGGGCATTTATCGCCATTGGACGGTATTGGTCCGATAGATATTGGCCTTGATAGGTTAGAAGAACGCTTAGCGGTAGAGACGATCACAGAAGTGATTTTAGCGACAAACCCGACGGTAGAAGGTGAAGCAACAGCAAACTATATTGGGGAAATGTGCGCACAATATGGGGTGGCAGCGAGCCGAATTGCTCATGGGGTGCCTGTGGGTGGGGAATTAGAGTTAGTCGATAGTACGACGCTGTCTCATTCGCTCTCCGGCCGCTCTCGATTGTAATATCCTCGTCATATTTCAAGCTGTAGGGGTGTTGGCTGCACTCGGCGACTCGGGTCACATACTGATGTATGCTCCCCGAGATCTCCTCATTTACCGCCTACCTACAACTTGAACTATTTAGAGGATAGTATTGATTTCGTTTTTCTAAAATCACCCTACAGAATTCAGTTACTAATTTGAGTCGTGGGGGCTACACTCGGCGACTCGGGTCACATACTGATGTATGCTCCCCGAGATCTCCTCATTTGCCGCCTACCTACAACTTGAACTATTTAGAGGGTAGTATTGATTTCGTTTTTCTAAAATCATCCTACAGAATTCAGTTACTAATTTGAGTCGTGGGGGCTACACTCGGTGACTTGGGTCACATACTGGTGTATGTTCCTAGGGATTAACGTATTTGACGCCTAGCTACAGCACAAATTATTTAGAGTATATGATTGGAGATGAGTAGAATTATTCCTTTCATTAACTATCTTTAAAATGATTGCGGTTGTTATTATTTCCTTTCTAATCATTGGTTTTGGTTTTTTCTTCAGTAAATTTTTTTGTCTTTATCGCTTGAATTTTTGTTTTTCGCCCCCAACTAATCTGCATCGATAAGTCAAACCTATCCAATTAGATTGATGAAATAGAGGCGATTAATGAGTATGAAAGGACAGGAAACGCGTGGTTTCCAATCAGAAGTTAAGCAACTCCTCCAATTAATGATCCACTCTCTTTATTCGAATAAAGAGATTTTCTTACGCGAATTGATCTCCAACGCATCAGATGCGGCGGATAAACTGCGTTTTCGTGCGTTATCTAACCCAGAACTGTATGAGAATGATGGTGAATTGCGTGTACGTATTAGCGCAGATAAAGACCAAGGTACATTAACGATTAGTGATAACGGTATTGGTATGAGCCGTGAAGAAGTTATTGATAACTTGGGGACTATCGCAAAATCAGGTACGAAAGCATTTTTAGAATCTCTAGGTACTGATCAGGCAAAAGATAGCCAAATGATTGGTCAATTTGGTGTTGGTTTCTATTCAGCTTTTATTGTCGCAGATAAAGTCACAGTACGTAGCCGTGCAGCAGGAGCCCCTGCGGATGAAGGTGTTTTTTGGGAATCTGCGGGTGAAGGTGAGTATACTATTGCCGATATTGAAAAAGCGGAACGCGGTACAGAAATTACGTTGCATTTACGTGACGATGAAAAAGAATTCCTTGATAACTGGCGTCTACGCTCAGTAATTAGTAAATATTCAGACCATATTGCTTTACCTGTTGAAATTGAAGATAAAAATGAAGAAGACGGTACGGTAACGTGGGAAAAGATTAACCAAGCTAAAGCACTATGGACACGTAGTAAGTCTGAGATCTCTGATGAAGAGTATGTTGAATTCTATAAACATATTTCCCACGACTATGCTGACCCTTTGACTTGGACGCACAACCGCGTTGAAGGTAAACAAGAGTATACCAGTTTACTGTATGTTCCTTCTCAAGCACCATTCGACTTATGGAATCGTGACCAACAGCATGGCCTGAAATTATACGTTCAACGCGTATTTATTATGGATGACGCTGAACAGTTTATGCCAAATTACCTACGGTTTATTCGTGGTGTATTAGATTCCAATGATTTGCCATTGAACGTTTCTCGTGAAATATTGCAAGATAGCGCATTAACACGCAGTTTACGTAGTGCATTGACTAAACGTGTTCTACAAATGCTTGAAAAATTGGCGAAAACAGATGCGGAAAAATATCAAACTTTCTGGCAACAATTTGGTTTAGTGATGAAAGAGGGCCCTGCGGAAGATATGGCAAATGGTGAAACCATTGCTAAACTTCTGCGTTTCGCGACCACTCAAACAGATAGCAGCGTGCAAAATGTTTCTTTAGAAGACTACGTTAGCCGTATGGTGGAAGGGCAGGATAAAATTTACTATATCACCGCAGATAGCTATGCGGCGGCAAAAGGTAGCCCACACCTCGAATTATTCCGTAAAAAAGGTATTGAGGTATTGTTGTTATCCGACCGTATTGACGAATGGATGATGAACTATTTGTCTGAGTTTGATGGCAAACAATTCCAATCAGTCAGTAAAGCTGATGAGTCATTAGATAAACTTGCGGATGAAAACAAAGCTGAACAAGAAGAAGCGGATAAACAATTAGCACCATTTGTTGAGCGTGTAAAATCATTCTTGGGTGAAAGGGTTAAAGACGTCAAACTGACGCATCGTTTAACCGATACTCCAGCGATTGTCACTACAAATGCTGATGAAATGAGCACTCAGATGGCGAAATTATTCGCTGCGGCTGGTCAAGCTGCGCCAGAAGTGAAATACAACTTCGAATTAAACCCAGCACACCCATTGGTGAAAAAAGCGTCTGAAGTGTCAGATGAGTCTGTATTTGCTGATTGGGTTGATGTGTTATTGGATCAAGCATTATTGGCCGAGCGTGGTACATTGGAAGATCCAAATTTATTTATACGAAAAATCAACGAATTGCTTTTAAAATAAGTTAATTTTGTACTTTCGTTTTTGAACATAAACCACGCTTTTGCTTGTGCTTTAGCGTGGTTTTTTTCTTTTGCGAAAAAAGATAAATGCGAAAACGTTTACGTGTGTTCTTGAGTAAAGCGCCATGCTAATGGTATGGTAGCTTGTTTTCTTTTCAAATTATAAAAATCTAAATAGCAAGGGGTTTACGCAATGCGTATCATTCTGCTTGGCGCTCCAGGCGCTGGTAAGGGCACTCAAGCTCAATTTATTATGGAAAAGTTTGGGATCCCTCAAATTTCAACAGGTGACATGCTACGTGCAGCTGTTAAGTCAGGGAGCGAACTTGGTTTGCAAGCTAAAGAATTAATGGATAACGGTAAATTAGTGACTGACGAATTGGTTATCGCATTAGTTAAAGAGCGTATCAAACAAGATGATTGCCGTAATGGGTTCTTGTTAGATGGGTTCCCTCGCACAATTCCGCAAGCGGATGCCATGAAAGAAGCGGGTATTACCGTTGATAACGTCCTTGAATTTGATGTACCAGACGAAATCATCGTTGAGCGCATCATTGGCCGTCGTGTACATGCACCATCTGGTCGTGTTTACCACATCAACTTTAATCCACCGAAAGTGGAAGGTAAAGACGATGTAACCGGTGAAGAATTAACGATACGTAAAGATGACCAAGAAGATACCGTACGTAAACGTTTAGTTGAGTACCATGCATTAACGGCTCCTTTAATTGCTTATTATCAAAATGAAGCAAAACAAGGTAATACGAAGTACTTCAAATTGGATGGTACACGTAAAGTTTCTGAAGTTAGTGAAGAATTAGCAAAAATTTTAGGTTAATATTGGCACTCCTTATGCTTCTTGTTACTGTATAACAGTAACTTGCATTATTAAGGGTGTAAGCCAAGTATAAGGCAGCGAGATCGCTGCCTTTATTGTTATACCACTTGGTGATAAAAATAGTTATTTAACTATGTTAATGTTGGGAATGATTATCAATTAGGAGTTGTTTCATGTCAGAAAAAAAATACGGCATTTTATTGGCTAACCTAGGAACACCTGATGCCCCAACAACCTCAGCAGTTAGACGCTATTTAGCAGAATTTCTTAGTGATACTCGCGTTATTGATGTACCTCGTCTAATTTGGAAACCTATTCTATATGGTGTAATTTTGCCTATTCGGTCGTCGAAAGTCGCGAAATTATATCAATCTATTTGGTTAGAAGACGGCTCCCCATTATTGGTTTACTCTTTACGCCAAAAGCAAAAATTAGCCGCTTTGTTGCCTAATATTCCAGTAGATATAGGGATGAGCTACGGTTCACCATCAATTAAAACTGCGATTGATAACCTGATGGAGCAAGGGGTTACTGATTTAGTGGTCTTACCTTTATATCCACAATATTCATGTACCACAACTGCTGCGGTTTATGATGCAGTTACAAGGGCATTTCAAGGTCGACGTACTATTCCGTCAGTTCAATTTATTCGGAGTTATGCCACTCATCCTGCGTACATTAAAGCACTGGTAACTTCTATTGAAGCTAGTTTTGCCAAGCACGGTGAACCAGATAGGCTGGTATTGTCTTTCCACGGCATTCCTAAGCGTTATTGTGATACAGGTGATATCTATCAGCAAGAATGTGAAAAAACCGCTCAGGCATTGCGTGAAGCCTTAAATTATCCAAGTGATAACGTGTTACTCACTTACCAGTCACGTTTTGGACGAGAGCCTTGGCTCATGCCCTACATGGATAAAACAATGCATGAATTACCCAGCCAAGGTGTAAAATCAGTTCAGGTTATTTGTCCTGGGTTTTCAGTTGATTGTTTGGAAACATTAGAAGAGATAAGCGAACAAAATAAAGAGTTCTTTATTAGCAGTGGTGGTCATAAATATAATTACATATCGGCTTTAAATGATAATCAAGATAGTATTAGCATGATTAATTTAATAATTGAAGATGCATTAAAGTAGTCAATGCATACAATTAATACAAAAAAGTTAGCTTATCGATATATCAAAAATTCGATTATAGACTATAATAACTTATCTGAAATTAAAAACGATTAAACAAATTTTATGTCTTTTGGAATTAATATGAGCAATGAGCAACCGCCACGAGGCAATAATATAGAGCAGAAATCAAATACTGCTCCTCAGTTTCATTTACAGCAGAATGATGAAATTGACCTCATGGCATTATTTTCGATTTTATTAAAGCATAAGCTCTTAATTATTATTTTTACTGCTTTCTGTATTGTGTTGAGCGCGGGGATTGTCAGCTTTTTACCCCAAAAATGGAGTAGTACAGCAATTGTTATTCCTCCTACATCTGAAAACATCCAAGAAGTAAACAAATTAAAAGCGCAATTAGACGCACTAGAAATCCCTATTGATTTAAGTGCTCAGCGCATTTTTAGCGTGTTTGTTGATCAGTTTCGTTCAAAAGTTAACCAGAGCGAATATGTAAAAAGTACACGGTATTTTCAGCAGTTAGCGCAAAATATCGAACCGAAAGATGATGTTGCTAGTCAACAACGGTTAGTGAATCAAATCATTACCAACGATATCCAAATTCAAGACCAATCGAAAGAAAAAAACAGTACCTCCAATGACATTGTTTTAAAGTTTACGGCGTCTTTACCTATCGAAGCACAAGACTTACTTGAGGGGTATATTCGCTATAGTGCATCAAAAGTGAGGCAGCAAATTAAAGTTGAGATAGATAACACTGTTTCTCAGCGGTTGATCTTTGCTAGCGAATCACTGAAACGCGAAGTCAGTAAAATCCAAACGGAATATGATGTTAAAGTTGAACGCTTAAAGCGAGCTGTTGACATCGCGAAAGCTGCTGGGATAGAAAAACCGATTGCGAGTGATTCTGTAACGATCAACGATGACCCTGACTACCCAATTGCGCTTGGTACAGAAGCCTTAGAAAAGAAATTACTCATTGAGACACAAAACCGTGATTTAGCTTTAATGAGCGAAACCTTGCAGAACCGTCAAATTTATATTGATGAACTTAATGCGTTAACGAGCAAGGAGTTAGACTTTGCACCCGTGATGTTTATTTTGACACCGGATTTCCCACTACAAAAAGATTCACCTAAATCATCGCTTATTGTGGCATTGAGCGCAGTTCTCGGCTTTATATTGAGCTGTTCATTTGTATTGAGTCGCCAGTTATATCGTGATTATAAACAGCAAAATGTGTAATTATTCAGCTAGATGATAGTAATCAAGCCAGCACTTTCTTTTGAGGTGCTGGCTTAGCTTTATCGTGTTAGAATAGGGAGATGTTCCATTTTTAATCTCCTAATTATGAAATTCCCCGGTCAGCGTAAGTCAAAACATTACTTCCCTGTTAGTCTCAGAGATCCGCTTTTACAGCCCCTAAAAGAAACGTTGGCTGATGAAGAAAACTGTAAATCCTATATTGTTGGTATCGACCAAACTTTGGTCGACATCGAAGCAAAAGTGGATGATGAGTTTATTCAACGCTATCAATTAAGCAAAGGGCACTCACTGGTTATAGAAGATGCTATTGCTGAGGCGTTATATAAAGAATTAACAGATAACGCATTGATTACACATGAATTTGCGGGTGGTACGATTGGTAATACATTGCATAATTATTCTGTCTTAGCGGATGATCGCTCTGTCCTGTTAGGCACAATGTGTAACAATATCCAAATTGGCAGTTATGCTTATCGTTATTTATGTCATACCTCTAGCCGTATGGATTTAAATTTCTTGCAAGGTGTTGATGGCCCTATTGGGCGTTGTTTCACGCTAATTACTGAAAATGGTGAGCGGACGTTTGCTATTAGCCCTGGCCATATGAACCGCTTACAGCCTAGTAGTATCCCTGAAGATATTATTGCAGGGGCTTCTGCATTAGTATTAACGGCCTATTTAGTACGTTGTAAGCCAGGTGAGACCATGCCTGAAGCGACGATGCAAGCCATTACATATGCGAAAAAACATAATGTGCCAGTGGTATTAACTTTGGGGACTAAATTCGTTATTGCTCAGGACCCACAGTTTTGGCGTGATTTTCTCGCCGAACATATTTCAGTAGTCGCGATGAACGAAGATGAAGCACAAGAACTAACCGGTTTAAGTGACCCTCTATTAGCCTCGAATATGGCTTTAGATTGGGTTGATTTAGTGCTTTGTACCGCTGGGCCGTCAGGGTTGTATATGGCTGGGTACACAGAAGAAAGCTATAAACGTACAACACAGCACCCATTGTTACCAGGGGCGATTGCAGAGTTTAATTTGTATGAGTTTAGTCGTGCAATGCGCCAGCAAGATTGCCAAGTACCATTACGGATTTTTTCTCATATTGAACCTTATATGGGGGGGCCGGAAAAAATAATGAATACGAATGGTGCAGGAGACGGCGCATTATCTGCATTACTCCATGATATCACAGCAAATTCTTATCACCGTTCAAACGTCCCAAACTCCAGTAAACATGAACGCCAATACTTAACATATTCATCTTTAGCTCAAGTGTGTAAGTATGCTAATCGTGTTAGTTATCAAGTGTTAACACAGCATTCACCACGGTTAACTCGCGGGTTACCTGAAAAAGAAGATAGTTTGGAAGAATCCTACTGGGATCGCTAAGTTAAAAATGATATTCAATATTTATATTATTGAAGTATGTTAAGTTAATTGACCCCAATATAAATATTGGGGTTTTTTATATCAATATATAACATCTATATATTAATTGATTAATATATTAATTAATTAGTAACAAATTATGAGATAAATTGTGAATAATGATGACAAGAAATAAATCATGGGGCATTAACTAAATGTAGTTAATGGATGAATTTTGGCATTTAAAAGCGACGAATAAATAAAAGCTGCATCCTACTTTATGGGTATAGACATTTCAAATGCAGCTAATCTCTAATAATAATTATATAAACATAACTAATGTGAATTATTTTTATTTAGTGGTAGCAAGTTGGTGCTCTACCTCCACCTTTTCAGATTCTTTTGCATCTTCCTCTTCATAGCGCATAGCTTGAGGGACTGATATTTTGATTGCAATAAATACGGCTAAGGCCCCACCGACCAATTTACCAAGTAAAATGGGGAGAACAAGCGTGGGTTGGAAATTTGCGGTAAAGGCTAAGTGATCACCAATGGTAGCCTGTGCACAAACACCGAATGCAACACATAATACTTTATCTCTTGCACGCATATCTTTGAATAAGTGATAAGTTGCAATGATGTTTGCCATTACCATAATAAAACCTAACGAACCGGTATCACTCAATTTTAAACGGTTACTTAATGCGCGAACTAATGGTTTACAGTAACGTTGGAACAGGTAACAAATTGGGAATGTCCCTGCCAGCATGATACCAATATAACCTGCAATTTCGATTGCACGGAATAGCTCATTTTGATCTGCAAACAGTGGGTCAAAGCCCCATGCACCGAAGACTTTACTAAATACGCCAGTAAAATGCTCAACAATAGAGAATGCTAAGACTAATTTCACAAATGCATCCATAATCTTACCGAAAATTAAAAAACCGGTAACCATTAGCATTGGGCGATATTTTAACCCAGCAGCGAGTAAGAAACAGAATACAAACAGTGGCATCAAGTATTGCAACATCGTGAAGAAGTCTAAGGTTAATTGATGCGCTGCGGGTGAGTTAGTCGAAATAATGTCTCTAACTGGAATATTATTGAATGTAATT
Source organism: Providencia sp. AGC89 (assembly GCF_053543535.1). Lineage (NCBI taxonomy): Bacteria > Pseudomonadati > Pseudomonadota > Gammaproteobacteria > Enterobacterales > Morganellaceae > Providencia > Providencia sp. AGC89. The sequence continues at coordinate 238,081 of NZ_JBIXLP010000068.1, read as the reverse complement.
AACAACAGGGATGCCAGTACGCCAAAGGGGATCGAGATCAGACCTGCCATCGCACCCAGTGCTAGATATTTATGATCTTTACGATTTAACATGGTTAAACCAACAGGGATCAAATAAACAATGGTGGCACCAGAGGTATAGCCGATCAACATGGCCGTGATCCACATATCGCGGTTTGTTGTGAGTGCATCAGCTAATTGATAGCCGCCCATATCGACTGCAATAATTGACAATGCAGCAATTGAAACATCTGACCCTACAGATGAAAAAACAGGGCCAAGCACATAGGATATTAACTGTGATAGTAACGGTACGGCTGCCATAATCCCTGCTTGTGCAAGGAAAACGGGACCAATAGAGAATATACCATTAACAAACTCTTTTCCGAGGTCACTTGTTGGTCTAACAATAGATGCGACTGCGCCTATAATCGCACCGCACATGATTAAATAGATAATGTAATTTCCGAATTCAGCCATGGTAGGGTCCTTTTATTATTTTAGTGTCTTAATTGGCGAGAACGGGCAATGATGTCGCGATACTGTTCCATCACGCCTTGCATGTTGGTTCCATCTGGGCGTGTTATGGTTGCATTGCGTCTAACTGCCATTTCGTGAGTGATACCTAGGCCTTTACGAGCCAATAAGGCTGCGCCTAATGCTGTTACTTCACGGTTTGCTGGTGCTTCAATATTTTTTTGTAATAAATTGGCTAAAAACTGCTTAAAGTATTGATTTGAAGATAACCCTCCATCGACTGAAATTGACTGACCTAAAGGTGAAACTTGCTCCATTGCAAAAATAACTTCCGCTGAACGAGCTGCTATTCCTTCAAGAACGGACTGCATCATATCTTTTTTATCGGTATCTAGAGAAAGCCCCGCCCATAACCCCGCGGCACTCCGATCCCAGTAAGGGCAGCCTAAGCCAGATAATGCAGGTACGAATGCAAGGCCGCGTTTAATTGCTGGTTCAGTTCTAAAATCGGTGAGTTCATCGAATGAGTCGAAAAGGCCAATTTTACGCGCCCAATTAATGGCTGATGCTGCGTTATATACCCCTCCATCTAATCCGAAAACGGCAGGTGTACCCGGAAATTTCCAGCACAAGGTTGGTAATAATCCACTTTCGTGAGTTTTAGGAATATCAGCCCCTGTCAGTGCTTGTAAAAAAGCGCCTGTACCGAAAGTAATTTTTGCATCCCCTTTTTCACGGCAGCCATGACCGTATGTGCCGGCAAACTGGTCAACAATGATTGCCGTGACAGGGGTTAAATGCCCATCGAGGTTGATGGCACCAAAATCACCAATATTGTCTTTAATAGGTGGCAAACAATGAATAGGCACACCAAAAATGTCACATAGTTGTTGATCCCACTCTAAAGTGTGAATATTGAGTAGTGAGGTTCGTGATGCGGAATTATAGTCAGTGACAAATACACCACATAAACGGTCGAGGAAAAAAGCATCCATTGTGCCTATCCGTAGCTGGTTTTTATCCGCTAGCGTTTTCGCTCCCACCACATTCTCAATAATCCATCCCATTTTGCTGGCGGAAAAATAAGGGTCTAGTGGCAAACCTGATTTAGATTGCACTAGTGGTTCCAAGCCTGCTTCTTTCAGCCGTGAAATGGTTTTTTCAGTGCGTAAATCTTGCCAAACGATCGCATTGTATAAAGGGCGCTTACTTTGAGCATCCCATGCGACAATGCTTTCACCTTGATGACAAAGACCAATCGCATCAACAACCTCGCAGCTATTTAAGCATTTAATAATATTTGCCAAGATTTCCTCAGGGTCATGTTCTACCCAACCACTGTTCAACGTGATTTGTTTATGAGGAATGCTCATTGGGGAGTGATAATGGCCGCCTTCTTCAAAGACAACGACCCGGGTTCCCGTTGTTCCCTGATCGATAGCCGCATAACGTTGATTGAGCATCGCAATATTCCCAGTGTTGTAAATGTTGTAAATTAGTCTGTTTTTTTGCTTACTATCGTTTAATCGGAAATAAAATCCACAAAAAACTCACAATAAGTTTCACTAATGTGATAAAACTCACAATATTGTAACAATGTGAATAATATTTTTGTTAATGTTGTGGTTTGTGTTGTTTTATTTGTTGTGGTTGTGGGAATTATGTGGTTTTATGTGTGCAAGTTAGAAATTAAGGATCTCAGCCATGGATATTAATAATAAAAAAATTTGGGATGTCATTGTCATCGGCGGTGGTGTCATTGGCTGTGCTGTGACACGTAAATTTACACTAATGGGTGCCAAAACACTGCTGTTAGAGCGTGGTGGAGACATTCTTTCGGGAGCAAGTAAGGCAAATAGTGCACTATTACATACGGGTTTTGACGCCACACCAGGGAGTCTGGAACTTGAATGTATGCAAGATGGGTATCGTGAATTCATTGAAATCAGAGAAAAAATGAATTTACCGTTACTCGAAACCGGAGCATTAGTTGTTGCATGGAATGAAGAGCAATTGAGTAAACTCCCTGCGATTGTTGAGCAAGCACACACTAACAATGTATTAGATGTGGCAATCATCGATAAAGAGGAGTTATATCGCCGAGAACCACATTTGGCTCAGGGCGCGCTGGCTGCGGTTCATGTCCCCGGTGAAGCGGTTATCGACCCTTGGAGTACGCCACTGTCTTATTTAACTCAAGCAGTGAAACATGGTGCTGAATATCGTTTTCATTGTGAAGTAAAAAACGGTTCGCTAAACAATGGGGTGTGGGATTTAACCACATCAAAAGGTGAGTTTTCTGCCCGTTTGGTAATTAATTGTGCTGGTATTAACGGTGATATTGTGGAGTCGATCTGCCACCCATCACCATTCCAAATAAAACCACGCAAAGGGCAGTTTTTGGTTTATGACAAAGCCGCCGCTGCCGATATTAATGCGATCATTTTACCAGTGCCAACCGCAATAACTAAAGGCGTACTATTATCAAAAACTATTTTTGGTAACTTATTATTAGGCCCAACAGCAGAAGAACAGGATGACCGTTGGAAAGCGGAAGTGAAACAAGAAGTGCTAGAGGGTTTAATCGCCCAAGGCTCTCAGATGTTACCTTCATTACATAATTATAGTGTAACGGCAACTTATGCGGGACTGCGCCCTGCAACAGAAGAAAAACATTATCGTATAAATGATTATCCTGAAAAACACTGGATATGCGCAGGCGGGATCCGTTCAACGGGGTTAACCTCTGCTTTAGGTGTTGCTAACTACTTGGCAAAACTATACCAACAACACTTTACGCCATTATTTGAGCTTTCTCCTCCAGAAACGCTAATTTGGCCAACAATGCCAATGATATCCGAATATCACCAACGGGATTATCAGTGTAAAAGTAATGGTGGCATCGTATGTCACTGTGAGCTTGTTACGCAGCGAGAAATTGAAGCTGCGTTTGACTCCGATATTCCGCCTGAATGCTTAGGGGCATTGCGACGTAGAACGCGCGTGATGATGGGGCGTTGTAATGGGTTTTATTGTAGCAGTCAGGTAGCAGAAATAATCAATGGCCGGTTTGACCATACATTAGCAGTGGAGGCAGTAAAATGAGTTTGAATTATGATGTGGTTATCATAGGCTCAGGGCCTGCTGGGGTTGCTGCTGCGTATTCGTTGCGCCGTCGCGGTATTCAACGTGTTGCTATCATTGAACGTGAAGCTGATGCTGGCGGGGTTCCGCGTCATTGCCAGCACCCAACATTTGGGGTACTTGCCTTTAAGCGCCCAATGAAAGGGAACCAGTTCGCTAAAAAGATTGTAGCTCAACTGGGAGACACGCCTATCTTTACCCGTAGTACGGTGACTCAGCTTCACCCTAATGGGCATTTAACCATTTCTACTCCTGATGGGCTTGTAGAGGCGCAAGCAAAACGTGTTTTAATTGCAACAGGAGTGCGGGAGACACCAAGGCATCCACGCTTGGTATCAGGGTTGCGTCCCCAAGGTATTATCACTGCGGGGGCATTACAGCAATTTGTGTATCTTAATGGTAAAAAACCGTGTCGTAACCCAGTTATTGTGGGGAGCGAACTGGTAAGCTTTTCTGCTTTATGGACACTAAAAAATGCAGGCGTTAAAGCGCAGGCTATGATTGAAAGTGGTGATCGCATTTTGGCCTTTAAGCCAGCCACATTATTTGCCAAAGCAATGGGAACGCCAGTGTTTCTTAATAGCCAAATTACTGAAATTGGTGGATTAGAGCGTGTAGAGTATGTGGTAGTTGAAAGTGCCGGTAAAACTCACAAAATTATGTGTGATTCGGTCATTTTTACTGGGCAATTTGTTGGGGAAAATACATTAATTCGCAAAAGCCACCTTGATTATGATGCGGCGACAGGCAAACCTGTAACGGACCAACGGGGTCGTTGCTCTGATACGAGCTACTATGCTGCTGGTAATATGTTACACCCTGCAGATATGGGTGATCAGTGTTACCAAGAGGGGCTTTGGGTAGGTGAACAGATTGCAGATGACCTACTGGCGAATCATCACCAACAGCAACTAAAAGAGACTCAACGGCTCCCAGTGCATCTGGATGATAAAATTTGCTTTAGTGTGCCTGCTTGCATTGATATTAATGATAATTCAATAAATAAAATTAATTTTAATATTAAAGTCGAGCACGCGGTGAATGGCACTATTAAGGTTATGGCTGGCAGTACATTATTATATGAAAAGCACCATCGAGGTTTGCCAACTAGGCGTATTTTGCTGAAAAATATCGATTTAACAAAAATACAACGAGATGCTACTGAAATTAGTATCGCTGTTGTATAGTGCTAGAAATGTAAATGGTCAAGAAGGGTTAAACTATGTGTGAAGGGCGTTCCTCAAAAGTACGTCATCAAACCATCATTGAGTTACTTTCTACTCAGGGTCAGGTGTATGTACAAGAGCTCGCAAAGCATTTTAATGTCGCGCAAGAAACTATCCGTCGAGATCTGAGTAAGCTCGAAACTCAAAAATTACTTAAGAAAATTCATGGTGGCGCAGTTAATATTCAGTCAAAGTTTGAACGTAATTTTACTGAAAGGGCTCAAGCCGCGGTTGATGAAAAAAAAGCGATTGCAGCGAAAGCGGCTGAATTTATTAAACCGGGTGATACGTTGTTTATCGATTTTGGTACAACAACATTTGAATTTAGCCAGCGAGTAAAGCTAATTGATAACCTAACAATAATTACTAACTCACCGCTATTAGCGAATATATTGCAGGAAAACCCAACAATTGAAACTATTTTAATTGGTGGGCAATTTAATGCAGCGCAAAATGCCTGCTTAGGGGCTATTGCGCTAAAGAATATTGCTGAATTTTTTGCTGATTATGCGGTTATAGGTGCAGGGGCTATTCATTCATTACATGGGGTTATGGATCAACATGTTGATGAGGCTGCTATTGCGCAAAAAATGATGGAAAATAGTGACAAATTAATGGTATTAGCGGACGGCACAAAAGCCAATAAGCATGCCATTAATTTTGTTACAGGTTGGGATAATATTGATTATTTAGTGACAACCAGCAAAGACTTTAAATTACCTGAAAATAAAAAACGACCAAAAACAAAGATTATTATTGCAGAGCTTGAATAAGCTGTAGTTTTAAAAATTAAATTTTAGTTCTCCCTATGGAAAATAATGAATTATTTTTTATAGGGTTGCTTTATCCAAAATACGTTATTGCCAACACTAGGAATTATTATGAGCCTTTATTTTATTGCTTGCCCTTACTCAGACCCTGATAGCAATGTTGTGGAAATGCGCTTTCAGGAGTGTACAAAATTTGCCGCTGAACTCGCCCTTCAAGGGATTGCAACTTATAGCCAGATCACAATGACTCATCCAATAAATCAATTTCTTGCAACACAAGGACAAAAAGTGGCTTGGTCTTCCATCGATATGGAATTCTTGAAACGTTGTGATGGGTTAATTGTATTGACGTTACCCGGCTGGGAAAAGAGTGGTGGTGTTGCGGCAGAAATTCAATTTTTTAAAGATAAAGGCTTGCCTGTTTGGACTGGCGACGAGTTTAAGGCACAAATGGAAAAATAATTTCCAGCCATAAAATAAATCGGTCCATAACCTATTGTTGTTATGGACTTTTTATTTATGCCAATTATTTAATAATATTCGTACTGATATTTGAACGTTTCAATTAAAGTATCAGGTAGATTGCTACGTGAATTCGTTAACTTTTCTGTTAGGCAGTTACCAAATTTATCAGTTTCTAAACACTCAATAGTGGTGGAGACTTCCTCATTATTGAGTTTGATTTTACGTATTTCTTGTTTAAAAAAACCGTGAGTGTCATAACTAAACTGGCGGATATCTTGCCCTGAATTACCGACCATTGAGACCAGTTTTCCTTGGTCATCATAGGAATATTGGTAAAATACTTCGACTCCTTCAGTAAAGCCCTTTGTGGAATCTATTTTGCCATTTTTGTACGTGGTACTGACTGTATAGTCATTACCTGCTTGGTCATGGGTTTTGACTGTGGATATTTTCCCGGATGGGTCTTGCTCAAAGGTGAACTTACCTTCGATACTCTGTATTGGCTGGCCGAATGAAATAATATTTACCATTTCATAGGTTGGATTTTTTTGGATGGTTCTCTTTAGTGATGAGTTTAGTTCTTTGTCTAAAAACCATTTTGACTCACTTTGATAGCTTTCTAAAGCACCACAAGTTGAAAACTGCATTTGTAGCGTTTTTGTATCTAGAGGCGAGCCTGTGGGAGTTGATGCATAGCTTACTGACTTTATTGATTTAATAGGGCCATAGACTATCTTTTGAGTCATTAAATGCAAGTTTTCACGATGTGTGTTTCGTAACTCATCACGACAGTCATCTACTGCATAAGCCGATGAAATAAATAATGACAATAAGCAAAGCAGGTGGTTTTTTTTCATTTATTATTTTCCTGAATTTTAACGAGTAGGAAATAATATAGAAGGTGTAATCAAAAAGTTTGTGTAAAAAAGCCGTAACTCGAGTTACGGCTTTAAAGGGGGAATAAAGCTCTAGTGGCTAGGTTTTAGGTATTCCGCTAAATTCTTGCCTTCACCTTTTTTATCGTTGTCACCATCAATAAAATCATCGACAGAACAGCCAAATTCCTCTACATCGTGGCACATGAGTGTCGCCATTGATTTGGCAATTTCATGTTCACCAATAATGATATGGTCAGCACCGCGTTCTTTGATAAAGCTGACTTCGTCATCATAGTGAGCACGAACAATCACAGTAATGTTAGGGTTCATTTCTTTAGCTGTTGCCACAATTTCACCTGCTTCATAACCATTAGGAATGGTTAGCAGTAACGTTTTGGCACATTCGATGCGGGCAAGGCTAATAATGTCTTTATTCGCGCCATTACCTAAAATCGCACTAAAGCCATTTTCGGCCAGCTCTTCAAACCTTGCTCGAGTATCTTCAACGACAACAACAGGGATTTCTTTTCTACGTAGCTTGTCTGCTAGCATACCGCCTACACGCCCATAACCGACAATGATGGCATGGCCACAAATATCGACAGGCACTTGAGTTTCTTCTTCCAGCGTTTCTTCCAGAAGTTGTTCTTCAATGGTTTCGGTACTTTCGAGGTATTTATCTAATAAAGTAAATAACACAGGGTTAAGCATAATAGAGACAATTGCCCCTGCTAACACAAGGTTCTGCGCGTCTTTATCCATGACACCGAGTGTTAAGCCCATACCTGCTAAGATAAATGCAAACTCACCGATTTGTGCAAGGCTAACTGATATGGTTAAGGCGGTTCGCCGTGAATGGCCAAACATCCTGACTAGTGCTAATGCCGCCGCAGATTTACCAATGATAATAATGGCGAGTACACCAAGAATGCCTAAAGGTTGTTCAATAAGTACGACTGGGTCAAATAGCATCCCGACGGAGACAAAGAACAGAACAGCAAATGCATCACGTAATGGTAAGGTATCCTGTGCTGCGCGGTGGCTCAATTCTGATTCGTTTAATACCATCCCAGCAAAGAAAGCACCAAGAGCGAATGAAGCGTCGAAAATCGCGACTGCTGCGTAGGCAATACCTAATGCTAGCGCAAGTACTGCAAGGGTAAATAGTTCACGAGACCCCGTAGAAGCGGTGCGCGATAAAATCCATGGAATGACCTTTCTGCCAATCACTATCATAATGAAAATGAATAGAACAACTTTCCCGATAGTCCAAGCTAGGCCTAATGCTAATTCACTAAAGCTTGCGTCATCGGTATTCATGATGGCAGCGGCTGCGGGGAGTAGGACCAAGGTTAATACCATGGCTAAGTCTTCCACAATCAGCCAGCCAATCGCAATTTGCCCACGTTGACTTTCAATCAGTTGCCGTTCTTCTAATGCACGAAGTAATACCACAGTACTGGCGGTCGAAAGACAAAGACCAAAAACAATACCCGTAAAGATCCCCCAGCCGAACAATAGGGATAACCCAAGACCAAGTAAGGTGGCTACTGCGATTTGTGCAATTGCCCCAGGAATGGCGATGGATTTAACGGCGAGTAAATCTTTCAGTGAAAAATGTAGGCCAACCCCAAACATCAGTAAAATAACACCGATTTCAGCTAACTCGGGTGCAAGAGCCGCATCCGCAACAAACCCTGGCGTAAATGGGCCTGCGAGAACACCTGCTGCAAGGTAACCAACTAAAGGGGAGATTTTTAATCGCTGTGCGATCATACCTAACACATATGCAAGGGCGAGACCACCAACAATGGTTGTGATTAAGGGCGTTGAATGCTCCATTTAGTCTCCTCTGATTAGTATAAATAATAATAGGTGGGTACATGCCGTTGACTTTTAAAATGAGGCCTTCATTTTAAAATGCAAATGCGATGTTTTTATATTTTAACTTTTTTTGAGAAAAATTTCCTTAAAAAAATGAAATGTTTTTAAAAAAAAGACGCTTTAAGGGTGCTAAATCGTTACAAACGATAAGATTATGGGATTTTTATCTGGAATTTATCTCTAAGGTGGTGAGAAAGACCCACACTTATTTTTAGGTAAGTGTGGGAAATATAACAAAATAAATCTATTTATGACCGATATTCGGCAGCAATACTGTAAAAATGCCAAGTAATGGTAGGAAAGCACAATAATGATAAACTTGTTCTATACTGGTTAAGTCAGCGATATGCCCTAAGACGGCAGCACCGACGCCTCCCATTCCAAAAGCGAGACCAAAGAATAACCCTGACACCATGCCTGTTTTACCGGGGATTAGTTCTTGCGCATAGACCAAAATAGCAGAAAAAGCGGAGGCTAAAATCATCCCGATAATCACGGTAAGGATACCAGTCCAATACAGTGAGGCATAAGGTAAAATTAAGGTAAAAGGTGCAACTCCGAGGATTGAGAACCAAATAACGTATTTACGCCCTATTTTGTCACCAATAGGGCCGCCAATCATGGTGCCTGCTGCAACTGCGAATAAGAAAACAAATAAGTGGATCTGGGCGTTTTGCACAGAAACACCAAACTTATCGATCAGATAAAAAGTGTAATAGCTGCTAATACTGGCCAAATAGAAATATTTGGAAAAAATCAACACTAACAATACTGCTAGTGAACCAATAATCGCTTTACGTGGTAACACGTTAATATCAGCGGTAGAAGCGGGTTTTTTACTTGCAGCACGGTGCTGTTGCTTATACCAATTACTGACTTGTAATAAAATGACGATGGCGAGTAATGCCGCTAATGAAAACCAGCCAATATTCCCTTTCCCATAAGGCTCTATAATTAAAGCCGCGAGTAATGGTCCTAAAGAAGCGCCTAAATTGCCGCCAACTTGGAAAAAGGACTGAGCGAGGCCATGACGCCCCCCTGATGCCATACGAGCAACACGCGAAGACTCAGGGTGAAAGACCGAAGAGCCGGTTCCGACTAAAGCGGCAGCGAGCAAAATGGTAGGGAAAGTTTCAGCCATTGCGAGCAAAATAAGCCCCGTTAGGGTAAAGGTCATTCCAATCGGCAATGAATACGGCTGTGGGTGCTTATCGGTATAGTACCCAATGATAGGCTGCAATAATGAAGCCGTAATCTGATAGGTCAAGGTGATCATCCCTATTTGGGCAAAACTCAATGAGAAATCAGCTTGCAACAAAGGGTAAATCGCTAATATCAACGATTGGATCATATCATTGAGTAAATGAGAAACACTGATAGCAGTTAGAATACTAAAAACAGTTTTCCCAGTTTTATTCAGTGGTTTTGATGGATTCGTGTTATTTGGGGTTGTGGTTTGCTCACTCATAATTATCAACTTTCTGTGTTACATAATTGTTATCAATATAGCTGAAATACAATTTATTTAAATGAATAAATAAGTCACATGAAAAAATAACACCAGTGATTTATTTGATGGCGATCTCATTTTTATGAAACGAATTTCTTATTCTGCAATAGGTATCAAATCCTGTTCATATTTTTGTGCTATAAAACTGAGGGTCGTGACAAGCTATAATCTAATATTAGTCAATTAAAATTCCTATACCAGCAGGGAGAAATGTATGAGGTTTACATTTAAGGCATCCGCATGTGCATTGACGGTATCATTAGCGTTAATACCCGCCACTATGGCAAATGCGTGGGAAAAAGATAAAACCTATAATATCACTATTTTGCATACCAATGACCATCATGGGCACTTTTGGCATAATGACCATGGCGAATACGGGCTAGCAGCTCAGAAAACAGTGGTTGATGAAATTCGCGATGAAGTAGCAAAGCAGGGTGGTAGCGTTTTATTGCTGTCTGGTGGTGATATAAACACAGGTGTTCCTGAATCAGATCTGCAAGATGCAGAGCCTGACTTCAAAGGTATGAACCTTGTAGGTTACGATGCAATGGCATTGGGTAACCATGAATTTGATAATCCTTTGGAAACTCTGCGCCAGCAAGAAAAATGGGCAACGTTTCCTTTCTTATCTGCCAATATTTATCAGGCAAGCACAGGTAAGCGTTTATTTAAGCCTTACCAAGTTTTCGATAAGCAAGGCGTAAAAATCGCCGTGATGGGGCTAACAACCGATGATACAGTTCGTATCGGTAACCCAGCAAACTTCCCTGACGTTGAGTTTCGCGTACCTGCTGATGAAGCGAAAAAAGTCGTCGAAGAGTTACGAGAAACAGAAAAACCAGACATCATCATCGCCGCAACCCACATGGGGCACTATGATGATGGCAATCATGGTTCAAATGCGCCGGGTGATGTAGAAATGGCTCGTAGTTTACCCGCGGGTTATTTAGATATGATTGTTGGGGGGCATTCACAAGACCCTGTTTGTATGTCTCAAGAAAATAAAAACTACAAGCAAGCTGATTATGTGCCAGGCACGCCTTGTGCGCCAGATAACCAAAATGGGACTTGGATTGTTCAAGCACACGAATGGGGTAAATATGTCGGACGTTCTGATTTTGAATTTAAAAATGGTAAGTTTACCCTGAAACATTACCAGTTAATTCCAATTAACTTAAAGAAAAAAATCACGAAAGAAGACGGCACGAGTGAGCGCGTTTATTATACGCAAGAAATAGCTCACAACCCTGAAATGACCAAGCTTCTGACGCCTTACCAAGAAAAAGGTGATAAGCAACTTAGTGTGAAGGTGGGGTCAGTTGAAGGTAAACTTGAAGGTGACCGCAGTAAAGTTCGTTTTGTTCAAACCAATATGGGGCATCTTCTGTTAGCTGCACAAAAAGAGCGAGCAGGGGCCGATTTCGCCATCATGAGCGGTGGTGGTGTTCGTGATTCTATTGAAAGTGGTGATATTACCTACAAAGATGTCCTTAAAGTTCAACCGTTTGCTAATGAGCTAGTGTATGTTGATTTTAAAGGGGATGAAGTGATCCCTTATTTGACAGCTGTGGCAAATATGAAGCCTGATGCGGGTGCGTATGGTCAGTTTTATAATGTGAATTTAACACTGAATAAAGATGGCACTATCAGTGATGTTAAAATTGATGGTAAGCCTGTTGACCCTAGCAAAACTTATCGCATGGCAACATTAAACTTCAATGCTATCGGTGGAGATGGTTATCCGAAAATCGACAACCATCCAAACTACGTCAATACAGGTTTTGTCGATGCAGAAGTCCTCAAGGGGTATATTGAAAAACATTCCCCTCTGAAGGCCGCGGACTATGAACCTAAAGGTGAAATTATTTACAACAATAAATAATTCATAAAACCAGTAGAAAAGCTCCATTTATATGGGGCTTTTTTATCGCAAAAATACATTTGCCACTAAACGTGGTCCTTCAAAGATCTTGAAAGTAGATAAGTGCTTAAAATAGTCATTAGGTGCATGGTCAACAAGGAAACGAACTTTTCCTTGTGTTAACCACAACTGATGGCTATTTATTAAGTGGATTTCAAGTTGAAATACTACACTCCAATTTTTACTGTTAGGGATATCGAAGTGAGCGACTGCATAATAGAGCCCGATTGGCGGTAGTTGTTTTCTACCACCATTTTTAGTTAATACCCATTCAATAGTAACGGGAAACATTAAATCAGCAGCTACTTGCGAATTTCAGCAAAGGTGGCATTCAGTACGTTAGCGAGGTCTGTGGGGGCGAGTTCAATATCTAATCCACGTTTTCCCCCAGAAATAAACATCGTCGCATATTGTTGTGCTTGGTCATCGATAACGGTGGGCAGACGCTTCTTTTGGCCTAATGGGCTAATCCCCCCAAGCAAATACCCCGTTGTTTTTTGGGCTATCTGAGGGTCGGCCATTTCAACTTTTTTTACTTTAAATACTTTGGCGACTAACTTTAAATCTAATTGACCTGAAACAGGGGTGACAGCAACGGCTAATGTTTTTTGGTCACCATTTAAGGCGACTAAGAGTGTTTTAAATACCTGTTTGGCATCTAACCCGAGCTTACGCACTGCTTCATCACCAAAGTTACTTTCATTGGGGTCATGTTCATAGGGATGCAGTGTAAATTGAATTTTTTGTTTTTCGAGTAATTTAACGGCTGGAGTCATTCTTTTGCCTTTTATTGAGTTATGACTTACTAACGCAAATATTCAACAAGACTATTTTCACCAAATAAATGCAATGCGCCCACGGCGACAACATAATTTCCATCAGGGAGCGCTTTGAGCTTCTTTCCCCAATCTGCATTACGTTGATTCATTAATACTTGATATGTCCCTTCGCTAAAGGTATTTGGGAGAATCGTTCGATTATTGGGTTGGTAATCTAGCCACCAACCTATCATGGTTTGCAGTAAACGTGCGTTTTCTCGCCAGTGAACCAGTGAGTCTTGTAATAACGTAAGCCCATTATTAGGCAAGGAAAGCAACAATTCAACTTGGGAATGGGTTCCCTCAAGCTCGATAATAGGTTTATTCTGCGATTGGGCACTGCGGAGTAATTGATAGTCTATGCCATAATGACCGCGCAAACCCAGTTCTTGGGCTTGTGTTGCTTGTAAGATCAATGCGATTTGCCATGAAGGTAGTGCGTCAAAGCGTTCAGGTGATTGGTGTATTTCTTGGCAAGACTGTAAGAAAAGACTGAACTCTTTATCAGTTAACCGCTGTTGGACTGGAGGTAGCTCAGTATTACCGTCAGAAAAAGGTGAGTGGGTATCAGTAATATCCGCTTCAACAATCAATGCATCTGCTTGGTTAAGTTTGTCTAATAGTACGCTAGATAAGGGAAACATATTTTCTGTTCCCATATGAATACTGCCCACTATGTGCAGTTTGAGGTGCTTTGATAGTCGAACATCAATGGCGGGATAAGGATAGACTGGCGCAGTTTCCATATGGAGCCAATTTTTTAAATTTTCGATAAGTTTTCCCATGTTCCCTACCCAATTCTTAGTTAGACAACTAGGTTAAACAATCTTTGGTCATTTTGCGAATGTTGAACGTCAATTGCGCATTTTTAGTGTGTTTGTCATTAAAAGTGATTAAATAAAGGGTGGATAAAACCGAGGAAATAATGCCTCTATAATAGAGGCATTATCAGTGATTAACTTTGCTTATTGATATTTTTAAACACGCTTAACAACGTAAATAAGCTAAAGGAACTAAATACCATTTCAATACCAATCAATGTTGTCAGTAAAGTGATTGACGTAATTGGGCCGTTTCCGATGAGTAAATAGGCGATAAAGAAATCTAAAAGACCAATAATAATTTGCAACCAACCGCTAGCGGAGCTGATTTGTTGGAAGCCAACATATAGCCGAATAACACCACCAATAATAAAAAGAGCGGCTACAAAAATGGCGAGAGCAATTAGACTTTGGAGCGGGTCTTTGATAAAGGAATAGCCAACAATGATATAGATTAGCCCAATAATAAAGCCAAATAAGCGTGACCACCCCGTGTAAATAACGGTGCTTAAGATGCTCACAATTGCGCCAACACCACCAATAATAAGCAAAACACCTAGTACTGTACTGACGGCGATACCAGATATCATTGGGTTAATAATACAAAAAATCCCACCTGCTAATAGTAAAAAAGATAATATTAACAAAATGGTGCGCTGTTTTTTAAACTCTTCACTAGCGAGTTTTGCGAGCTTATCACTATCAATATTAAGCATTTTGTACTCCAAATATTAAATAACGGGATATTTAACATTATAGACTTCGCTTTCAATTAATAACATATAAGATAATAAGATTTTACTGCATAAAGCATTTTCTGTGAGAATGGATAAAAGGAGAGGAAATCAATTTCCTCTCCTTACAGGGTTATTTCTCAGGTTTAAAGCGTAATAAGCGGTTGGCGTTACTGACCACGGTAATGGATGATAAGGCCATTGCTGCACCTGCAACGACAGGGTTAAGTAAAGTCCCCGTAATTGGGTATAAAATACCCGCCGCGATTGGAATGCCTAATGTGTTATAAACAAAGGCACCAAACAGGTTTTGTTTCATGTTACGCAGTGTTCCTTTTGAAATAGACACTGCATCGGCAACGCCATGTAAGCTTTGGCGCATTAAGGTAATGGATGCGGTCTCAATCGCGATATCACTACCGCCACCCATCGCAATACCAACGTCAGCTCGGGCTAGAGCAGGGGCATCATTGATACCATCACCGACCATCGCCACTTTGTGGCCTTTGGCTTGTAAGGCTTCGATTGCTGCTGATTTACCGTCAGGCATTACGCCGGCGATAACTTCATCAATACCCGCTTCTTTGGCTATCGCATTGGCGGTTACTGGGTTGTCGCCAGTTAACATGACTAAACGGAAACCTTGTTTATGTAAACGCGCCAGCGCACTTATGCTGTCTTCACGTAATGGGTCACGGATAGATAATAGTGCAGCGACTTTGCCATCCACCGCTAACATGACAGGTGTTACACCTTGAGTTGCTTGTTGATGCAATGTCTCTTCAATATCGCGGGTGTCGATATTATTTTGTGTTAACAGCTTTTGGTTGCCTAATAAAATGGTTTGCCCATTAATGATGGCGCTGACACCAAGGCCTGCGAGAGTCCTAAATTGCTCATTGGTTGGTAATGTTAAGCCTTTTGCTCGGGCTAATACCGCACGTGCTAATGGGTGATTAGAACCATTTTCCAATGAGGCCGCCAGTTGTAAGGCGGTATCTTGTTCATAACCATTAAATACATGGATATCGGTAACTTGTGGCATACCCTCAGTCAATGTACCTGTCTTATCGAATACTATGGTATCTAATTCACTGGCTTGTTGTAACGCATCTGCATCACGCACTAAGACACCAAATTCAGCAGCTCGACCTACGCCTGAAATAATGGACATAGGCGTCGCTAAACCTAAGGCACAAGGACAAGCAATAATAAGTACCGTGGTGGTAATGACCAGTGCGTAGGTAATTTGTGGGGCAGGGCCAACAAAGTACCAGATGGCACCTGAAATCAAAGCAATAGCCACGACGATAGGTACAAACACCGCAGAAATACGGTCAGCAAGTTGGCCGATTTGTGGTTTGCTGCTTTGTGCTTGGCGAACAAGATAAATAATACGAGCTAAGGTAGTTTGACTCCCCACAGCTGCTGCGCGAAATAGCACAGTTCCATCCTGAACTACAGTACCTGCATGGACTTGGTCACCCTTGCTTTTTTGCTGAGGGATTGGCTCACCAGTTAGCATTGCTTCATCTAGCCAGACTTCTCCTTCAATGATTTCACCATCGACAGGTACGCGGTCGCCCGTCGCTAAGCGTAACACCATCCCTTTTGTCACCTGCTCTAATGGCATATCCACTTCGCCTTGCTCTGTGACGACACGGGCAGTGGGGGGCGTTAAATCCAATAGCCTTTCGAGAGCTTTTGATGAACGCTGACGAGCACGTTGCTCTAGCGCATGGCCTAGGTTAATCAGACCGATAATCATTGCACTGGCTTCGTAATAAAGGTGCCTTGCCTGATCAGGAAACCACTCTGGCCAAATATTGACGACGATAGAGTAAAGCCAAGCTGCACCTGTTCCTAGTGCAACTAGGGTATCCATTGTGGCACTGCCATTTTTTAGGCTTTGCCATGCATTACGGTAAAAGTGGCCGCCTGCAAACACCATGACGGCAAGGGTTAACAGACCAATGGTTAGCCAAATAGTATGGTTTTGCTCAGTGAGCACCATATTATCGCCCATCATCCCCCAGACCATCACTGGGATACCAAGAGCGAGTGCTAACGCTGATTGCCAGCGAAAACGACGCATATTTCCCTGCGCCACTTCTTGCTGTCGTTCGCGGCGTTTTGCTTCATCTTGAATAATTTCAGCGCCATAACCGGCTTTTATGACGGCGTTAATCAGGTCTTCAGGGACTGCGGTTCCTGTAACTAACGCACTGCGTTCAGCTAAATTTACACGTGCATTCTCAACACCTGGGACGCTATTTAATGCTTTTTGCACTTTACTCACACAACTGGCACAAGTCATCCCGTCTAATAATAATTGAACACTGTCATCGGTTGGTGTTATGTTAGGTTGTTCATCTAAATCAGACTGCTGTGCCGGAATATCACATATTGCCGCTGAATCAGCTTCCGGCTGTTCAGTTTCTATCGTCAGCGGCTCAGTTTTTGGGGATTCAGAACCTTCTTGACTGAGGGATGCTTGATATCCTGCCCCTTCAATTGCACTAATTAGTGCATCAACGGAAGCATGACCGTGAACAACAGCCGATTTAGTATCAACTTCAGCACGTTCAACCCCCTCAACGGCTTCTAAAGCTTGTTGCGTTTTCGCTGCACATTTCATGCAACTTAAGCCAGAAAGAGCTAGTGTTGTTGTATTAGGTAGTGCAAGCTCCGCATGATAACCGGCTTGCTGAACCGCGCTAATTAAAGCTTGTGGATCAGCGGTTCCATAGACTTTTGCATGCGTGGTATCAACAATTGCGACGGCAACACCATCAACGGATTCAAGTGCTTGCTGGGTTTTACCTGCACATTTCATGCAGTTTAGACCGGAAAGCTGTAATTGTACGTCAGGGGTTGTTGCGACTGTAGCTTCATAGCCAGCGTCGGTGATTGTAGGAATAAAATCAGTTGCATCGGTATCACTGTCAAAAACAGCATAGTCGATGGTAACTTTAAGGTTAGCCACATCATCACGACTTTCCAATGCTTTAGTGACTGAACTGACGCAATGCATGCAGCTTAGCCCTTGTAATTTCAATATAACTTTATTACTCATTTTCCAGCCTCCAAACCCTTTTAGTAAATGGGTCTATAATTTTATCTTTAATTTGGTCTATAATTCGTCGATATGCAAAGGTTACACCTTCCAGCAAGGTTAAGGTCAAGAGGAATTATGAATATTAGTGAAATTGCCAAAAAAACTGGCCTAACTGCAAAAGCGATTCGTTTTTATGAAGAGAAAGGGCTAATTACTCCACCAGAAAGGGGGGAGAATAGCTACCGCTATTATCAAGAGAGGCACTTGAATGAACTTGTGTTACTCAAACAAGCAAAAGACGTTGGCTTTACACTGGATGAATGTGGCGAGCTGTTAGGGTTATTCCGTAACCCCAGCAGACATAGTGCGGATGTAAAAAGCACAACTATTGCTAAGATAAATGAAATAGAGCAGACAATCGTAAAATTGTCTGCTATTCGAGATACATTACAAGAGCTTGTCGATGTGTGCCCCGGGGATGATGGTGCTGACTGCCCAATTATTGACCATTTGGCGCGTAGTTGTTGTCACCTTCAGAAGGCTTAACTTTCAAAGTGATACCATCAACGGCAACGACGACCACTTCAGTGTTTACAGAAAGAGGGACGTCGCTATAAACACGCCAACTGCCATCGGCAAGGCGTATGCGGCTATAGCCCTCTTCAGTATCGGTTAATAAACGTGCTTTGAAGCCAACCAGTTGGTGACTAATTTGATTGACGTCATCGGCAGTCGTTTTCTTTCGCCCACTTAACCACTTACGCCATAAAACGGCAGACACAACCGTTAATACGGCGAATAAAATTCCTTGCCATTCCCAACCAAGAAATGGCAGTAACCAAGTGAGTAACCCGACGGCAACAGCGGCAATTCCTGACCATAGTAGATAAC
Source organism: Providencia sp. AGC89 (assembly GCF_053543535.1). Lineage (NCBI taxonomy): Bacteria > Pseudomonadati > Pseudomonadota > Gammaproteobacteria > Enterobacterales > Morganellaceae > Providencia > Providencia sp. AGC89. The sequence continues at coordinate 219,482 of NZ_JBIXLP010000068.1, read as the reverse complement.
CGCCAGTACCAAGTAGTTCGGCAATTAGCAATAGCCCACCAAGACACAGCCAAAACCATGCCGGCTGAGCACTGATAAGCTCTATCATTCTGCGACCTGTTTTTTGGTATTGTTGGCTTTTTTACTTTCGCCGATCAGCTCTGTAATTCCGCCGATTGCTCCCATTAGATTGCTAGCTTCTAATGGCATCATAATCACTTTGCTATTTTCAGCGGAACCAATACTGGTTAGCGCATCAGTGTACTTCTGGGCAACGAAATAGTTAATCGCTTGCATATCCCCTGCGGCTATAGCATCGGACACCATTTGAGTCGCTTTCGCTTCGGCTTCCGCGGCTCTTTCCCGAGCTTCTGCTTGTAAGAAAGCAGACTGGCGTTCACCTTCTGCTTTTAGGATTTGGGATTGTTTTTCACCTTCGGCTTTTAAAATAGCCGCTTGACGAACCCCTTCAGCTTCCAAAATATCAGCACGCTTAGTCCGTTCAGCCTTCATTTGTGCATTCATCGCGCTGATAAGTTCTTTTGGTGGTTTGACATCACGAATTTCAATACGGGTGATTTTAACCCCCCAAGGGTTAGTTGCTTCATCAACGACATGTAATAAGCGAGTATTGATAGAATCACGTTGAGACAGCATTTCGTCAAGTTCCATTGAACCTAATACAGTACGAATATTGGTCATGGTTAAATTCAGTACGGATAACTCTAGATTACTGACCTCATAAGCTGCACGAACAGGGTCTACGACCTGAATAAAGCACACGGCATCGATAGTGACGTTGGCGTTATCCCGAGAAATGACTTCTTGAGATGGGATATCAAGGACTTGTTCCATCATATTAATACGACGGCCTATTTTATCCATAAATGGCACGATGATATGTAAGCCTGGTTGTAAGGTACGGGTGTAACGACCAAAGCGCTCTACAGTCCATTGGAAACCTTGAGGCACTGTTTTAACACAGGTAAAAACAATAACGATAGCGACAAAAATGATAATCGGTATTGCACCATAGGCGAACAAGTCCATATCGACCTCTTAATTAATAAAGTAATGAATAAACTTGGCGGCGATATTTACTTGCTAACGCATCGCCAGTACCCATTGCTGACATGATATCCATCATAGTTTTTTTAACGGCACCTTCACCAGCGCCCAAATCTTTACGTAAGAAGCCAAATAATAATTCCAGTGCTTCTTCATTACGGTTCACTTCATGGAGTTTTAATGCCAATTGTACCGCTAAATTTGTATTTTGTGGTTCTTGGTTAAATTCATCCTGCAATTGTTGAATTTCTGGGGTATCTGCAGCTTGTTTCAGCAATTCAATCTGAGCAACTAAACCTTGATAACGGCTGTCTTTATCTTGTAATGGAACACTATTCAGGGTGATTTGGGCATCATCAACTAAGTTTAAGCTAATTTGTGTTTCTGCCAATAATAGTGTGATGTCACTATTTTTAGGGTTAAGTTGGTTAGCTTCTTTTAATAATGGTAATGCTTCTTGTGCTTTACCTTCCGCGATTAGCTCCGCGGCTTGCGCCGCTTTCATTTCTTCTGGGCTAGGGAGTACCCGAGATAAAATTTCTAGCACAACCTCTTCAGGTTGTGGCCCTTCAAAGCCATCGACGGGGCGACCATTTTGCAATACATAGACGGTTGGGATTGCTTTTAAGCCAAATTGACCTGCAATCATTTGTTCTTCATCACAATTAACTTTAGCTAAAATAAATAAACCTGCATAGTCATTGGTGATTTTTTCCAACAGGGTACCAAAATCTTGGCAGTGTGGGCTGCGAGGGGACCAAAAATAAAACATGACAGGTAAGTTCATTGATTGTTCAATGACTTGATGCAGGTTAGTTTCGTTGATATCGATAATTTGAGCGTTAGCAAACATAAGGTATCTCTTTAGAATTTTTTAACATTAATAGTAGAGTGGGGCTGATTTTGCTTTTTTCAAGCCTTTTTCCCCTGATTTGCCAGTATTTTATCCATTAATTTGTCGGGTAGAATACGTTTAAGTATACGCACGGCAACGGTTAATAATGTGACTGAATAGCGTACTTTGGGGCGTGGGCTTTCTAAAGCATGGATTAGTTTCTCAACCACATGCTCTGGCGTTAATGTAAAGCGAGAAGCAATCCCTGGGTTTTGAATGGGTTTATCTTTTTGAGTTTGTTCGACATTTTGGGTAAATGCAGTATGAATAGGGCCGGGTTCAATTAAGCTGATAAATACACCGCTACCTTTTAGCTCTAATCGTAATGCATCTGACCAAGCTTCAAGGGCATATTTACTGGCTGCATAGGCCCCGCGGCCAGGGGTCGAAATAATGCCCATTACGGAGCTAGTTTGAATTATTCGGCCTTCATGGTGCTCTAGCATGGAAGGGAGTAATTGTAAGGTAAGCTGGTGGACACCAAAAAAGTTGGTGGAAAATTGCGCTTCGAGTTGCTCGCGACTAATGCTACTTAAAGGCCCATATACGCCAAACCCTGCGTTATTGAATAATCCGAAAAGCCGATGGTTACAGAGAGATAATACAGTTTGTGCCGCAGCATCTATGCTATTGTTATCATTAAGATCAAGGGAGACCGTGTCATAGCCAAGTGCTTGAAGGCGTAAAATATCGCTTTCTTTTCGACAAGCGGCAATAACATGGTAACCACGCTGGCGTAGGGTTTGTGCAGCACAAAAGCCAATACCACTCGATGCTCCGGTAACCAAGATTGATTTTTTGTTTCGTGCTGATGTTTGCATAACTTTACCTTGATTCCATGCAATTTAAATTATTTCGAGTATAAAAGAGGGCTTTTATACTCTGAGTTTAGCCATTATTTTACTGCTTAGGCGGTAAAATATGCGCAGAAAGTTGCTTTTCCATAAAATCAGCAATTGATGGTTGGGCTTCTACTGTAGGATGAATACCATCTTGTTGTATCCATTCAGGCTTTGTAATCACCGTTTCCATATAAAATGGTAATAAAGGTATTTTATTATTTTCAGCAAGTTTGGGATAAACTTTTTCAAAGCTTGTTGTATAACGTTTTCCATAATTGGGTGGAATACGAATTTGCATTAAGAGCGGTTTTGCACCAGATTGCTCTATTTGGTCGATAATTTGCTGTAAATTAGTTTCGAGATCCTCAACAGGGAGGCCTTGTAAGCCATCATTGGCACCTAATTCAATCAGAACCCAGTTTGGTTTGTTTTGTGTAAGTAAGGTAGAAAGGCGTTCAAGCCCTTGTGCTGAGGTATTCCCACTGATGCTGCCATTAATAACTGCAATGGGCGGTGACAGTTTCTGCCAACGGTCGGCAAGTAGCGAGGCCCAAGCCTGCTCAGCCGGTAAACGGTAGCCTGCACTCAGGCTATCCCCTAAGATCAATAACTTAGTCGACGCCAGTGCGTGTCCACTCGCGGTTAGTAACAGGAGAAAAACCAATATATGTCGGCGAATAATATTCTTGAAGTTCATCATCTCATTAAACGTGTTGGTCAAGGTGAACATGAACTGACTATATTGCAAGGTGTTGAGCTAATTGTCGAGCCCGGTCAAACAATTGCTTTAATTGGCGAGTCTGGATCTGGAAAATCGACCCTATTGGGGATCATCGCAGGCTTAGATGATGGTTCTAGTGGCACGGTTAGTTTACTAGGGCAAGAGCTAACCCGTATGGATGAAGAACAACGTGCGCGTTTACGTGCTGAAAGTGTCGGTTTTGTTTTCCAGTCTTTTATGCTTATTCCAACATTAAATGCGGTTGAAAACGTGCAGCTACCTGCCTTATTACGTGGTGAATCTGAATCAAAAAGCTACCAACAAGCCGCTGATTTACTGGCTGAATTAGGGCTAGGGAAACGCCTTAATCATATGCCGGCTCAGCTTTCAGGAGGGGAGCAGCAACGGGTTGCATTAGCTCGCGCTTTTAATGGGCGCCCGAAAATTTTGTTTGCAGATGAGCCAACGGGGAATTTAGACCGCCATACTGGGGATAAAATTGCTGATTTATTATTTGCTATGAATAAAGACCATGGCACAACCTTAATTTTAGTCACTCATGATAACGAATTAGCTGCTCGTTGCCAGCGTCGTTTACGGTTAGTTGATGGGCAATTGAGGGAAGAAATATGATTTGGCGTTGGTTTTGGCGTGAATGGAAAACACCATCGCTACTTATTGTTTGGCTTGCATTGACGCTTGCTGTTGCCTGCGTATTAGCGTTGGGGCGCATTAGTGATCGTATTGAAAATAGTATGAGTTACCAAAGCCGTGAGTTACTGGCTGGTGATTTAGTTTTACGTTCTTCACACCCCGCTGACCCAAAATGGTTGCAAGAAGCGAAAAATACAGGGCTACAGCTGAGCCAGCAGATTTCATTTTCGACGATGGCATATGCAACCGAAGATGAAGATGCAAGGCCGCAACTGGTACTAGTCAAAGCCGCAGATAACGCTTACCCACTCTATGGTGGGTTAGTAACTGAACCTGAAGGCTTACAGCCTAGACAAGGGCAGGTTTTAGTTGCACCACGGCTACTTGAGTTATTGGGACTTAAAGTTGGAGATAGCCTCGATATTGGTGATGCCACACTTAAAATTTCAGGTAAATTGCTCCAAGAACCTGATAGCGGTTTTAACCCATTTCAAATAGCGCCAAGGGTATTAATTGCGATTGAAGATGCACCATTAACAGGGGCAATTCAATTGGGGAGCCGTTTAACATATCGCGATATGTTTGCTGGTGATACCGACATGGTCAGCAGTTTTCAACAAAAATTTGATCAACAGCTCCGAAGTGACCAACGTTGGTATACTTTAAGTGAGAATAACGGGGCGGTCGGAAAAACCTTCCAGCGGGCGCAACAGTTCTTGTTACTGTCAGTTTTATTAACCTTATTGTTAGCCATTGCCGCGGTAGTGGTTTCTATGACCCATTATTGTCGCAGCCGTCACCAGTTAATAGCAGTGCTTAAAACCTTAGGTGCAGGGCGAAATGCGTTACGGAAATGGATTATTGGCCAATGGTTGGTGATCTTAATTGCTGCGGCACTACTCGGCTCATTATTAGGGTTGGCTTTTGAAGGCATTTTAATGCAAATCCTTGGGGCCATGTTACCGAAAGAACTTCCATCAGCAAGCTTAATGCCTTGGGTTTGGGCTGTAGGTACCCTATTTATTATTGCTATTATTGTTGGTAGCCGGCCTTATTACCAACTTATGGCAACTCAGCCTTCAAGGGTATTACGGGATGATGCTCAGTCTCCTGTTTGGCCACTATATTATTATTTACCTATCGTAGTATTCATTGTTGTTGGTGGTTTATTTATCTTTGCGGGGGTAAACCCACTGTTATGGTCGATTCTAGCAGGGATTGTGGTTGTTGCTATTTTATTGGCTTTAATTGGTTGGCTAGGGCTATGGGGGCTTCGACATATTAAATTCCGCCAGCTTAGCTTACGTCTTTCTGTGAGCCGGTTACTAAGGCAACCACTACAAACGATTACTCAGATGAGTGCATTTTCATTATCGTTTATGTTATTGGCGTTATTGATCTTAGTGCGCGGTGATCTTCTTGATCGTTGGCAGCAGCAACTTCCTGCGGATAGCCCTAATTATTTTTTGATCAACATGAATCACTCACAGCTTGAGCCTGTGACAAAATTACTTGCACAGTACCAAGTTAAACCGACAGAGTTTAACCCTGTGGTACTTGCACGCTTAACGGATATTAACGATCAATCTGCTATTGAATGGGCAGATGAGCGAGATCCCAATAATAATACGGTTAGGCGTGAATTAAGTTTAACATGGCAATCGGAATTAGCCCCTGCGAATGTAGTGGATGAAGGGACGTGGCCACCTAAAGCGGGTGAAGTTTCAATTGAACAGACGGTGGTTAAAGAGCTAGGTTTAAAAATCGGCGATAAACTTACTTTTAACGCAGGTGCTCAGGTGTTTTCGGCAACAGTAAGCAGTATTCGTACTGTTGATTGGGAAAGTTTACGGCCAAACTTCTATTTTATTTTTTCAGAAGAAACGTTATCGGCCATGCCAGCAACTTGGCTAAGTAGCTTCCATTACGAAGGCGATGGTCAGTTATTGACACAACTTAGTCGTCAGTATCCAACTATTAATGTCCTTGATACTGGGGCGATTATCACACAGATCCAGCAAATTCTTCAGCAAGTCAGCCAAGCTCTTGAAGTAATGGTTGTGTTGGTTATCTTCTGTGGAATACTGTTGCTATTAGCGCAGATCCAAGTGGGAATGAGCCAGCGTGAACGTGAGTTGGTTGTTTATCGCACCCTCGGTGCAAGTAAAAAACTGATGCGAAGAACACTGTGGAGTGAATTTGCTTTACTTGGTTTAATGGCGGGTCTTGCGGCTGCATTTGGCGCAGAAATCGCGTTATGGTTACTGCAAAGTAAAGTATTTGATTTTCCATGGCAACCCGAGTGGCGTATGTGGGTATTACTCCCTTTAAGTGCCGCCTTATTGTTATCTATTTGTGGCGGGTGGCTGGGGCTGCGTCTGGTTGGAACAGGAAACCAGCACAGGCGGCTACCAAATAGTTAACAGGGTGATTTTTAGCGTTAGGCGGTCTGTAATGCTAAAAGTTAACTTAAATAAAGGGGCAAGTATGAGTGCTGTTTGCTTGCCCTTAATCATAGTAGGCCGTTTGTTGGTGTCTCTAGTCAAATAACTGTCTTTAATTCATCACAAAATTGTCATTCACTATAGTTATGATTCCGCTGTCTATTATTGATGGTCATACAGTGGAAATATAACAATGCAATATAACAATTCTATTAAGCGTAAGTTCGGTTCTTTATCTTTGTTGGCAAGTTTAATTACTTTTAGCATTTCAGGGTTCGCTCAACAGGAAGTACCAGCAACGCTGGCTGGGCATTCTATTTTGCCTGTTGATTCAACGGTTTCAGCGCCACACAATGCGCCTTCAGGTTTACAAGTTAGCGGTAAATTTACTACGGGGACTCGTGTTGATACTCTCGGTAAAGTCGAAGGTAAATCTGCTGATCGACCAACAGGGATGTCTATTCCAATTAAAGGTCAACCGCGGCAAGGTCATTCAGGTATCAAGCATATGGCTGATGGTACTTATTGGGTTTTGACTGATAACGGCTTTGGTAACAAAGTAAATTCACCAGATTCTATGTTATATATCACGCAATATGATATTGATTTTAAATCAGGTAAAACGACACCATTGAAAACCGTTTTCTTCCATGACCCAAATAAAATTATTCCTTTTCATATTATTAATGAAGACTCAAAAGAACGTTATCTGACGGGGAGTGATTTCGACCCAGAAAGCTTTCAGTTTGCTGATGGTGCGTTATGGGTAGGTGATGAATTTGGCCCTTATTTAATCAAGATGGACCTTGATGGTAAAGTCTTGGCATTGTTTGAAACCCAAGTGAATGGGGAAAAAGTGATTTCTCCAGATCACTACCAAGTAACAACGCCAGGCAAACCATCTGATACAGTGGCTTTTCAAGTTAATCGCTCAAAAGGTTTCGAAGGGATGGCATCATCACCGGATGGCTCAAAATTATATCCGATGCTAGAAGGGGCAATTTGGGACGATAAAAAGCAAGACTATGAAAGTGTGGATGGTAAGCGAGCCGCTCGCATTTTGGAATTTGATGTCAAGAAACAAGGTTGGACAGGCAGAAGTTGGTTGTATGTCTTTGAAGATAACCAAAATGCGATTGGTGATTTCAATTTAATTGATGATACCCACGGTTTAATTATTGAGCGTGATAATGGCGAGGGGACAGCTGACAAGGCATGTGCAGCGGGTAGTAGTAAGACTGAAAATTGTTTTAGTCATTTAGCGAAATTTAAACGCGTATATCGCATTGAGTTCTCGGATAAAAATGTAGGCGGTGCGGTCGATAAGCAAGCATATATAGATTTGATGCAGATTAAAGACCCGAATAACCAAGCAAGAAAGGCGTTAAACGAGGGCGTATTTACCTTCCCATTCTTTACTATTGAAAATGTGGATATTGTGGATGATGAACATATTATTGTGGGGAATGACAATAATTTCCCATTCTCATCGAGCCGTGACCCTAATAAAGCGGATGACAACGAATTTATTTTACTGAAAGTCCCTGAGTTACTAAAACCTTAATTTATTTTATGCCACTTTAACACGATGTTGGGTGGCATAAACTGATACGCATGTGTTGATCCAATATCTGGTCTTTTAGCTTATTTTCCCTTGGTTTTAATCTTTCCCGAGCTAGAGTCTCGGGATTTTTTATTGGGTATTGAGTACAGGGGGCTTCATCATCAATGTTAGCAGTAAAATAACGACAACAGGGGCAGCAATAATTAAAAATGCTGGGGTGAAGCTGCCTGTAAAATCTTTTATTGCGCCGGCGATAAAAGGGGCCAAACAGGCAATAGTAGAAATTAAATTTACCACGGAAAACAATTCTAAATAAGGGCCACGACCAAAATAGTTAGACAGCAGAACACTCGATGCAAGGAAGGTCATACCATACCCAACACCGACACACAGTACGAATAAAATGAGCCATAACCAAGATGTCGCAATGCTTAGGAAAACCACGCCAAGTACCATAATGATTAGACTACCAATTAATAGTTTTTTAGGTTCTAACCATTCACCAGCAGCTCCACCAATAAACCTTGAGAATGCATTAACAAATGCCATTGTACTAAGTAATGAAACTGCAACGGTCATACCAAACCCGCGCTCCTCAATATGTGCCACGGCAAAGCTGTTGACAGTAATGCCACACCATAAAAAAGAGGTGTAGGTTGCTGCAATTAAATAAAATTGCCATGTACGCAGTGCTCTGCCGACAGTCCATACTTCAGCAGTACGATAAATGGGTTTATTGGCATCACTCACTTGTTTTTGCATCACTTTTTTTGCATGAGCTTGTTCTTGTTTGCCTTCGCGCAACATAAAAATCGTGATTAAAGTAACAATGCTCAGGTAAACGGCGCAAAGTACCCAATGCATACGCCATGAGCCGAGCTGATTAGAGGCATAAAAGTAGATCCATGGGCCTGCTACGCCACCTAACCCGCCTATGGTGAAATACATCCCAAAGGCGAGAGATTGTTTTTCAAATAACCGTGAGAGGACATAAGTCCCTGGAACGGTAGCCAGTAGGGTAAAACCTATCCCAATTAGTGCTGTGCCAAGAAAATAAGTACTGATGGTATGTGTGGAGTATAAGTTATAAAAACCCGTGATAAAGACCAATGTTCCCAACAGTAAAGTGGTGCGTACCCCCATTTTACGGATAAGAAGTGAAGGAAGAAAACTGGCGAGACCACAGGTTAACCCGAGTAAAGTAAAACCGAAGCCTGCTTCGCTCCAGCTCCATTTAAGTTCGCTTATCATCTCCGGTAGTACCACACCCAAAGAGGTAAAGGTTGTTGCGGTGGCTAAAAAGTAAACCAGCCCTAAAAGGATGAGAATGCACCATTGATAAAGCGGACTAAAAGGCTGCGAGGACATATTAACTCCGGTAATGCCGCACACCTTGAACCAGGATACGTATTGATTGGGTGACGGCCAAAAATAGCAGAATGCCCGAAAACATGTTCGGGCATCGATTAAGCGTTATTTTCGCTATTTATTGCTGAGAGTGCCAGTCTAATTTTGCATTTGCCCACTCAATACCACTTTTGTACTCATTTGGTAAAAGCGGAATTAGGCTATTAAGGGTTGAAATAAGTTGCTGGTAATCATTATGGGCTAAATTTAAATGACCAACTTTACGGGCAGGGCGTACTTCTTTTTCATACCAGTGTAGGTGAATAAGCGGTAGTTTAAGCCAGTCAAGGTTGATATTAGTGCCAATAAGGTTGACCATAACCGCAGGGCTATAAACCTCAGGGGATGGCATCGGCAAGTTTAAAATTGCCCTTAAATGTAATTCGAATTGGCTAATGGAGGCACCGTTTTGAGTCCAATGCCCACTATTATGAACGCGAGGGGCAATCTCATTGATAAGTAAGTTATCGCCAACCACGAAACATTCCATTGCCATGACACCGATATAACCTAATTCATCCATGACTGCACTTAACATCGCCTGCGCTTGCGCTTGTAATGGAGTAGCAGATTTAGGGAAAGCGACGCTGGTACGCAAGATCCCTTCTTGATGAAGGTTATGGGTGATTGGGTAGAAAACGGACTCCCCTGCTTGGTTGCGTGAGCCAATCACAGACACTTCGCCATCAAAGGGAATGCCTTGCTCAACGATGCACTCACCATAAATTTCTGCGGGCAATTGAGTTTCATCGCCGGGGCGCACTCTCCATTGCCCTCGGCCATCGTAACCGCCAGTTCTACGCTTGACGATGAGAAAGTCCCCTAACGTAGCGAATAGCTCAGGCCATTGTTCTGGTGACTCAAGCCGTGCCCAAGGCGCCGTTGCAAGCTGCAAGCTATCAAATAGGCTTTTTTGTGGGAACCTATCCGCTAGGCGTGGAAAAATATCACGATTAATAAAAGCGTTATGACGTGCGAGTTCTTTTGTTAATGGGGTTTCAGGCCAGCGTTCAATTTCCGCAGTGATCACGCTTTGTTGATAAGGAACCGCCTCAGGTTCCGCATCAAGGCCAACAGGAAAAACAGCGATACCTAATGGCTCGCCCGCTTGGCGAAGCATTCGGCCTAATTGGCCATTACCAAGAACGCAGACGGGCTTCATTAGGCTTCCCTCGGATCTGGGTTGTTTAACACATCATCAGTTTGCGTCGCACGCCATGCAGCGAGGCGATTGAAAACGACGGAGTCACTGATTGCGAGTACTTGAGCGGCTAATAAAGCCGCATTGGCAGCGCCTGCTTTGCCTATAGCTAAGGTCCCAACGGGGATCCCTTTGGGCATTTGTACGATAGAATAGAGGCTATCGACGCCACTGAGTGCAGCACTTTGTACAGGAACGCCAAATACAGGAACTAAGGTTTTCGCTGCTAACATACCCGGTAAATGAGCGGCTCCGCCAGCACCGGCAATAATCACATCAAAGCCATTTTCTTTCGCATTTTCAGCGAAAGAAAACAGTTTGTCTGGGGTGCGGTGTGCTGAGACTATTTCGACATGAAAAGGGAGTTGGAGCTCGGTTAACACATCAGCAGCATGCTGCATGGTTGTCCAGTCACTTTTCGAACCCATAACAATGGCGATTTTTGCCGCAGATTGATCAGAAGCTTGGGCAGTCATTTGGTGCTTTCCTGTATTGAAAAAAACGTCACCCGAAGGCGGAGAATTGAATTGTGCCGATCATATCACGACAAAGCAGCAAGGAAAACGTTTGCGTGATTAATAAATAGGCAATCAGTTGTGTTTACAACCAAGAAGTTGCAGAAGCGTTATTCGAATGGGAAGAAAATGAGTTCGATACCTTGTTGATTGATAACAAAGGCAGAACCTTCATGATGCCATGCACCTAACACGCCACGAAAATGAACTTTACCACCAATATTGATTTCATGAATAGCAGGGCGGTGGGTATGACCGTGGATCATCCATTGGGCTTGGTGCCTTTTTAGTGCGTCAATAACCGCTTGAGGATTAACATCCATGATGGATTCTGCTTTCATACTGCTTGCATACTGGCTATTTTGGCGCATTTTTTGGGCAATGCGGCGGCGAATAAATAAGGGAAGTGCAAGAAAAATACGTTGAACCCATGGAGTATGGACTTTTTTACGGTAGTTTTGATAAGCGGCGTCATCAGTGCATAAAGTATCACCGTGTAAAATCAAAATGCGATTACCATAAAGTTCCAGCAATGTTTCTTGGGGCAAAATAGTCATGCCACATTGTTTGGCGTAACGTTTACCCATCAAAAAATCCCGATTTCCGTGAATGAAATAGCAAGGGACTCCCTGACTTGTCAGTGTTTTTAATTCGTTAGCAACAAGTTGATGAAGCGGGCCTTGATCATCATCACCCACCCAATAATTAAAAAAATCACCGAGGATATACAGGCTATCGGCGTGGATGGCTTGCTGTTGAATAAAATTAATAAAACCGGCGGTGATCGCCGGTTCATCTTCACTCAAATGCAAATCTGCAATGATATAAGTGGACATGCGCTCAGGCTTACTCGCTAACTGTCACTTTCTCAATGATTACATCTTCACGAGGAACGTCTTGGTGGAACCCACTGCGACCAGTCGATACCCCTTTGATTTTGTCGACAACGTCCATGCCTTCAACAACCTCTGCAAATACGCAGTAACCCCAGCCATCAGGGCGCTCTGAGCGGAAGTTTAAGAAGTCATTATCAACAACGTTAATAAAAAATTGTGCGGTTGCAGAATGTGGGTCGTTGGTACGAGCCATTGCTAATGTACCACGGCTGTTTTTGACACCGTTGTTAGCTTCATTTTTGATAGGAGCTTTAGTGTTTTTCTGTTCCATGCCGGGCTCAAAACCACCACCTTGGATCATGAAACCATTAATAACACGATGGAAAATGGTATTATTGTAGAAACCTTCACGACAATAAGTTAAAAAGTTTTCGACTGTGACGGGGGCTTTATCGTCAAAGGTTTTGATAACAATGTCACCGTGATTGGTATGAAATGTAACCATAATAGCTATCCTGAATAATTGTTTTTTATGCGCTATCTTGCGAAAGCGTTGAGATCAGCAAGTTTATATCACAGATAAAACCTGACTTGAAGCAGCAGTACGCATTGTAGCTGTTTTATAGCATAATAGGTGCGTCTTAAATACAATGAAAAAACCGATAGTAAAGGTAGGTTAAACCCTTGCATTCTTAAGGTGAACGGGGTTCAATAACATGATATTTTATCGATAGAAATCGATAATCATTTTTCAAATAAAATGGAAAAGTTCAGATGCTGCAAATTTTTAATACACTAAGTCGCCAAAAAGAAGAGTTTAAGCCCATCCACGCAGGTAAGATTGGGATGTATGTGTGTGGCATCACTATCTACGACTTGTGTCATATCGGTCATGGCCGTACATTTGTAGCGTTTGATGCAATTAGCCGTTATTTACGTTATTTAGGTTATGACTTGAATTATGTTCGTAATGTGACTGATATTGACGATAAAATCATTAAACGTGCGGCGGAAAATAATGAAAGCGTTGAAGCGCTGACAACGCGTATGCTGGCTGAAATGCATAAAGATTTCGATGCTTTAAATATCTTGCGCCCAGACAGCGAGCCACGTGCAACACGTCATATTAGTGAAATTATTGAATTAACCCAAAGTTTAATTGAACGTGGACACGCGTATGTTGCAGGTAATGGCGATGTCATGTTTGAGGTAAAAACTGACCCGAATTATGGCTTATTGTCGCGCCAAGATTTAGAACAACTGCAAGCGGGTGCACGCGTTGAAGTTGCGGATGTTAAACGAAATCCAATGGATTTTGTGTTGTGGAAAATGTCCAAACAAGGTGAACCTAGTTGGGAGTCACCTTGGGGGTTAGGTCGCCCAGGCTGGCATATTGAATGTTCCGCGATGAATAGCAAAACGTTAGGTAACCATTTTGATATTCACGGTGGGGGCTCTGACTTAATGTTCCCACACCATGAAAACGAAATTGCACAATCTACCTGTGCCCATGATGGCCCATATGTTAATTATTGGATGCACTCAGGGATGGTGATGGTCGATAGAGAGAAAATGTCTAAATCTCTCAATAACTTTTTTACTATTCGTGATGTGCTTGAGTATTACGATGCAGAAACGGTACGTTATTTCTTGTTATCTGGTCATTATCGTAGCCAACTCAATTATACCGAAGAAAATTTAAAGCAGGCTCGTACAGCACTTGAGCGCATGTATACCGCATTACGAGGCACCGATAAATCAGCTGTACCAGCTGGTGGTGAAGAATTTAAAGCTCGTTTTATTGAAGCGATGAATGACGATTTTAATACTCCAGAAGCCTATTCTGTATTGTTTGATATGGTACGTGAAGTAAACCGCTTGAAATCAGAAGATATGTCAGCGGCCAATGGGATGGCGGCACAACTTCGTGAGCTAGCCGGTGTTCTAGGTTTGTTAGAACAAGACCCAGAAAGCTTCCTAAAAGGTGGCGCACAGACTGAAGATGATGGGGAAGTGGCAAAAATTGAGGCATTAATTCAACAACGTTTAGATGCGCGTCAGAATAAAGATTGGGCACAAGCGGATGCGGCGCGTGATGAACTTACTGCAATGGGGGTAGTGTTGGAGGATGGTGCGGCTGGCACTACGTGGCGTCGCAAATAATACGCGTCATATTTCGCGCTGTGGCGGTGTTGCCATCACTTGGCTACTTGGGTCACATACTTTTGTATGCTCCCCAAGTTATCCGCGTTCGGCGCCTAGCCACAACACGAACTATTTAGCGTATTAATAAGTGTTAATTTCACGCTGTGGCGGTGTTGCCATCACTTGGCTACTTGGGTCACATACCTTTGTATGCTCCCCAAGTTATCCGCGTTCGGCGCCTAGCCACAACACGAACTATTTAGCGTATTAATAAGTGTTAATTTCAAGCTGTAGCGGTGTTGCCATCACTTGGCTACTTGGGTCACATACCTTTGTATGCTCCCCAAGTTATCCGCGTTCGGCGCCTAGCCACAACACGAACTATTTAGCGTATTAATAAGTGTTAATTTCAAGCTGTAGCGGTGTTGCCATCACTTGGCTACTTGGGTCACATACCTTTGTATGCTCCCCGAGTTATCCGCTTTCGGTGCCTAGCCACAACACGAACTATTTAGCGTATTAATAAGAATCAACTTCACGTTGTGGCGGTGTTGCCATCACTTGGCTACTTGGGTCACATACTTTTGTATGCTCCCCAAGTTATCCGCGTTCGGCGCCTAGTCACAACACGAACTATTTAGCGTATTAATAAGTGTTTATTTCACGCTGTGGCGGTGTTGCCATCACTTGGCTACTTGGGTCACATACTTTTGTATGCTCCCCAAGTTATCCGCGTTCGGCGCCTAGCCACAACACGAACTATTTAGCGTATTAATAAGTGTTAATTTCACGCTGTGGCGGTGTTGCCATCACTTGGCTACTTGGGTCACATACTTTTGTATGCTCCCCAAGTTATCCGCGTTCGGCGCCTAGTCACAACACGAACTATTTAGCGTATTAATAAGTGTTAATTTCAAGCTGTAGCGGTGTTGCCATCACTTGGCTATTTGGGTTAGGTAGTTTTATCTCCCCGTTTTTCTTTTGTTCTAGATAAACGCCCCCCAATTAAGGGGGGAATAAGACTACCAACAGGGACTAGGAATGGAACTTAAATTGGTATGACTAAGCGATACTTGCCATTTCTTGTTGAGCTTCTTTAGGGGTTGCTTTTTTGACAATGGCATAAAGCACACCTGAAACCACTGTGCCAACTACTATCGCGAATAAATACATCAATACATGATTAATGGCTCCGGGTATTAACAGCACAAATAGACCCCCGTGAGGTGCCATCAACTGAATACCAAAGTACATGGATAACGCTCCAGTTATTGCGCCACCAATGATACAAACAGGGAGAACACGGATAGGGTCTTTTGCTGCAAAGGGAATGGCTCCTTCAGAAATAAAGCATAATCCTAGAACAAATGAAGCTTTGCCTGCCTCACGTTCCGCTGGAACAAATTTATGACGAGCCAAAAAGGTTGCAATACCCATTGCAAGAGGGGGAACCATTCCTGCTGCCATAATCGCTGCCATTGGCGCATAAGTTTGTGAACTTAACAGTCCCACACCAAAAGCATAGGCAGCTTTATTGACCGGGCCTCCCATATCAGTGCACATCATTGCACCGAGAATCGCCCCTAAGATCACGGCATTGGTGGTTCCCATCGTATTTAGCCAGTTTGTTAGCCAATCCATTAACCAAGCGACGGGATGCCCTATTACATAGATCATGGCTAGGCCGGTCACTAAGGTAGAAATTAGTGGCACGATTAAAATTGGTTTTAGTGCCTCCATTGTTTGCGGTAATTTTAATCGAGTACTAATAAAATGAGCACTGTAACCCGCAAGGAAGCCAGAAATAATCCCACCTAAGAACCCAGCACCTAAAGTGGTTGCAAGTACACCGCCGACTAGACCTGGCGTTAAACCAGTCCTATCAGCAATAGAGTAGGCGATATAACCGGATAGCACTGGCACCATCAACGCGAGAGCTGTTTGTCCACCAATTAGGCTAAGTGCCCAAGCCAGTGACCCTTCAATGTTGGAAGCGTCCAAACCAAAAGCAAATGACAGTGCGGTGCACAGACCTCCGGCAACAACCATCGGAAGCATATAAGACACTCCAGTGAGTAAGTGTTTATATATTCCACGTTTTTCATTGGTTTTATGTGATTGCGAGGAGGGGGTTCCACATTGTGGCGTGAATAGACTCGCTTCTTCTATAGCTTTATCCATTACTTGAGCTGTTTTTTTCAATGCCGCACTGGTGGAGGTGCGGTACATTTTTTTCCCCGCAAATTTATCAACATTGACTTCAATGTCTGCCGCGACGATAACAAGATCGGCCCGTTCTATTTCTTCTGGTGTAATTTCGTTTCCTACACCGACGGAACCTCGAGTTTCTACTTTTATATGCCAGCCACGTTTTTTGGCTTCAGTTTCAAGAGCTTCTGCTGACATATAGGTATGTGCAACCCCTGTAGGGCAGGCGGTAACTGCCAGAACAGATAGAGGAGATGAATGAGAAGGTGCTGAAGCATTTTCTGTTAAGAATATAGCTTGGCTAAGAGCTGCTGAAAGAAATTCAGCAGGTTGCCTAATTGCGTGCTCAGGAAGGCCAAAATAAACTTTTTTATCGATGCAAGGAAAGTTATCAGGTAGTTGATTTTCAAAACAAATGATAATATCGGCATCTGAAAGTTGTTCTGTAAACGTAATATTTTGGCTAGCAGATATTTTTTTTAAGGCATCAATAGCCAGCCAGACAATAGCAGGACCTTGTTGATGACTCGGAGCGATTAGTATTTTCATCATGTTTACCCTTATTCTACTGTAAACGGCTGTAAGTCAATTTGAGCCATCATGCGTGCAAGTTGAGCTCTGTTAGTAACACCAACATTAGGTTGTGAGACTGCGAGTGCGGATACCGCTGTAGCAAGACGTAAGGTATGTTCACTAGTTTGGCTCATTAATAAGCCATAGATTAGCCCGCCAACCATGGAGTCTCCGGCACCAACAGTACTGATAACTTCGCATTTAGGTGGTTTTGCAAACCAAGCCCCTGATGCGTTAACCCACATAGCACCTTCTTCACCCAAAGAAACGACAACATGGGCAATACCTTGCTGCCGGAGCTGATTCGCGGCCTCAACAATTTCTTGATGGGTAGATAGTGCTCTGCCTGCCCAAATTTCTAATTCACGGTGATTGGGTTTGACTAGCCAAGGTAATGCTTTTAAGCCTGCGACAAAGGCTTCGCGACTACTATCAAAAATCACACACATGCATTGTTCACGCAGGCGGCGCATCCATTGGGTAAAATCATTTAAGTCGACGCCTTGAGGTAAACTTCCGCTAACACAAATCATATCGAATTGCCCAGCCCAGCTTAGTGAGTCTGTTACGAAACGCTGCCAATCTGCTTTGGTAATGCTAAAACCTGAAAAATTGAAATCAGTCACAGACCCAGCTTGCTCTGTGAGTTTCACATTAATTCGTGTACGTCCTTCAACGACTTGGAAGCGATTCGCGATACCCGTTTCACTAAAGACTTTTTGAAAGCCATCTTGGTTTTCTTTTCCTAAAAAACCACCGACGGTGACATCAATATCTAAATTTTTAAGTACTTTGGCGACATTGATCCCTTTTCCTGCTGCGTGAAGACCTGCAGTTTTAACTAAATTCACATCACCACGATGGATATCAGTTAACAGACCAACTAAGTCATAAGCTGGGTTTAAAGTGATAGTTGCAACTCTTCTACTCATGGAATTTGTTCTCCAAGTCCGGAATTAATGGCTTCGCCAATCGTGCTTATCGCTTGCTGTGCATCAACTCCTTCTGCGTGAATTCGTAAACGATGGCCACATTTAGCGCCTAAACTGACTATTTTCATTAAACTACGCCCATTAACAGGTACTGCTGTCCCATCAAGGTTACTGACGGTGATTGTGCTTTCGAATTTTTTAATAGTGCTGACTAACAGGGTACTTGGACGAGTATGCAAGCCATGTGGATTCATAATGGTAAAATCTTGAGTGATCCCAGACTGGCTTGGTTCTATAAGTGAATCGGAGGGGGAAGGGGAGTTTGTGTTTTGTTCATTTGTAAAGCGTGAAACTAAAGAGTTAACGTTATCATTTTTTAAAATATGACTGATTTGTTGGTTTTGTAATAACTGACTTACTTTTGATAGAAATGACTCAACTTGGTTATTCGCATAAGAAATGGTGATTAAGGCTTTGACTGGATGCTCTTGAAAATGAAAGGTGTTTTTGGCGACCGATAACGCAATACCATTTTGAATGTTCCCAACAGGGCTATCACTTAGCCAAATACCTTGTCCAAGGTAATAAGGTGTTTCAGTGAGCACTTGCGTAATAAAGTCAGTACTCACTATTTGGGCATTTTGTAGGTTAATAATATTTTGTATTTTCAGTGTATTAATATTATCTGCATGGGCATTAATAGTAACCATCGTATCGTCAAATTTTAATGGCTGAATTTGGCTTTCTCCCATTAATAATTGCTTTAGTGCTTTAGGTGTATTTGCCTTTACCATTGCTTGCGCAATATTTTCATCACTAATAACGTGGGTCAATTGGCGAAGCAATTCTAAATGTTCATTAGATTGAGCTGCAATACCAATGACAATGTAAGCAGTTTGCCCATCGCCCCATTCAACACCATGAGGAAATTGGAATACAGAGAAACCCGTTTTTAATACTTGGTCTCGAGTGTCTGTTGTCCCATGAGGAATAGCAATCCCATTGCCTAAAAAAGTGGGGGCTTGCAGTTCTCGATTAAGCATCCCTTTTACATAACCACTTTTAACATAACCTGAGTTTTCTAATGCTAGAGCCACTTGTTCAATGGCACTCTTTTTGTCAGTTGCTGATGCAGCAAGATGGATATCATTAATTGATAGGCTAAACATAATTTCTCCTGATTATTTAGTGATAACCGGACCAGCCAGAAAGAATGCTTACGAGCAGATCTGATTGTTTGTTAATCATGTTATCGTTAACAACGATAGCTGAATCGTTTAGTCTTGTCTATGGAATAGAAGAAAATTATGTTGAAATTGAGATCTAAGTTAAATTTTTTAACTTAAATAAATACGTTTTATAAGGAGAGTTTTATTGCGAGCTGAAGTGTTGCTGAAATTATTTTCTTATCAAAAACAAAGAATAATGTTTTTTTAAAAAGGCAGGGGATAAAAAATATCTCAAAATAAATTGTTGATGGTTTACTTGGAAATGAGCTAACAGATAAAGGGGTGTTATGATGGGGGTAAAGAGGGAGGTGGGTAAGCTGAATGGCTCAGCTTACCCAAATAAACTATTCTTCAACTCTGACTGTTTCACTACCCATTGAAACGGTTTTTCCAGCCAAAATTTTGCAGCGTTTACGTGTTTCAACGACGCCGTCGACTTGTACTAAGCCATCAGCAATCATTGCTTTAGCCATTGCGCCACTTTCAGCCCAGCCTTGAATTTTTAGCAAATCGCACAGTTCGACGTGCGGATGCCCATCAAGATTGAAAATTTCCATTGTTGCTCCAGATTACATTAAATATCGTGGTACTCTTCACACGCTTGTAACGTGTTTTGAATCAGGGTTGCTACGGTCATTGGCCCAACTCCACCGGGAACGGGGGTTATCCAAGATGCGCGTTTTGACGCCTCATCAAAATCAATATCCCCTGTTACTTTACCATTTTCTAAACGGTTAATACCAACATCAACAACGATAGCACCAGATTTAATCCACTCTCCTGGAATAAAATTAGGCTTACCAACCGCAACAACAAGTAAGTCTGCATTGCGCACATGTTGTTCTAAGTCTTGGGTAAAACGATGGGTAACGGTTGTGGTGCAACCTGCTAATAGTAGCTCTAGGCTCATTGGGCGACCAACGATGTTAGATGCGCCAATAATAACGGCATTTAAACCGTGTGTATTGATATTATAGCGTTCTAGCAACGTAACGATGCCCCTTGGTGTGCAAGGGCGTAAGCGAGGTGCTCGCTGGCAAAGGCGACCCACATTGTAGGGGTGGAAGCCATCAACATCTTTGTCTGGATGAATGCGTTCAATAACTTTAACGTTATCAATGCCCGCAGGTAATGGCAATTGAACTAAGATCCCATCAATTTGGGTATCTTGGTTTAAATCGTCAATCAGTTTTAGTAATTCCGCTTCTGACGTTGTATCAGGTAAATCATAGGAACGCGAAATAAAACCGACTTCTTCACAAGCACGACGCTTACTGCCAACATAGATTTGCGAGGCAGGGTTGGCACCGACTAAAATAACGGCAAGCCCTGGAGCGCGTTTTCCTTGTTCTAAACGTAACTGTACTTTTTGGGCAACTTCTTGCCTAATTGTCTGCGCAATCGTTTTCCCATCAATAATTTTTGCTAACATCTGTAACTTAATCCATATATGAGACACGGTAATATCTCTATTTTGTCAGAACTTCACACTATTGTCAGTTCAAACTGTTACATAAATTGAGCATCTAGTAATTTTAGTAGCGAAAAGCCATTGACTCGGCGCTCAGCAACCGTATAATTCAACGCCATCAGCCATATAGGCTACCTGCATTATCAATGCGCCCTTAGCTCAGTTGGATAGAGCAACGGCCTTCTAAGCCGTAGGTCACAGGTTCGAATCCTGTAGGGCGTACCATTTAAAATCAATGAGTTATGCCAATTTCAATCCTGCTTGATTTCCTCCTTGTGTCGTAATTGTGCCGTTATCATCAAAAATAGTATCAATATGTCTAGCGTGTTCACTTAAATGATTAGGTGCAAGATGTGCATACCTTCTGACCATTTCTATGCTTTCCCATCCGCCCATTTCTAGAAGTGCTGAAAGAGGAACGCCTGATTGTATTAGCCAACTCGCCCAAGTGTGCCGTAAGTCATGAAATCGGAAATCTTCAATTCCAGCTTTTTTTTAATCTTGCATACCAAGCGTTATTATCATCAACTCTCATTTTTCTTACTACTGGGGTTAAGCCACTATTGAAAGCAGTTAAGCAAGCTGCTGATGAGTTAGGGATTAAACTTCGCTTCGGCATCAACTGGAAGAATGACCCATCACTGCCAATAGAAACCAAGTTCATTGATGCGCCTCATGTTGAGATACCGGCATGAATATAAAGCTGGCATCGATAATTATTATGGGCGTTTGTGTTCTAGGTGGATTGCTTAACTGGCAGGTTAGCGAAAACCAGAAGCTCACAAATGAAAATGAGCGACTCAGTCGTCAACTTTCAGAGCAAATAAACATTAACGCCGACTACGAAAAGCGCATTAACTCCCTTCGCAAACTCGACACCAAACACACAACGGAACTAACAAATGCAAAAAGTGAAATTGATAAGTTGCGTATTGCTGCTGAGCGTAATCCTGAGCGGGTGTACATCAGAGCCAGTTGTCCGTAAGTCGAAACCAATTCCACTTCCCGCGTGGATGATGGAACAACCGCCAGACCTACTGACACCTCTATCCGAAATTATTGGCTACTCAGAAACAGAATTGCAGAACTAACGAGAATGGTATTACCAACTATCGGACATAGCGTTATAGCTGCTATCAGAAAGTTTAAAAACGATGGTGAAGGGCTACAGTGGGATACTAGCGCAGGTAAATTAATCATTGGTAAAAATGGTGACAATTACTTGGTTGTTATAGGCGATAAGCGATTTTCTTTATCACTTGTTACCACTCAGGCAGGTTATGCAGTTCGTTATTGGTATTCATGCCCTCATTGCCATAAACGTAGAGCTACTCTTTATCTTGGCAGTAAAGATTTAGGATGTAGAGAGTGCTGGAAACTTCACTACCCCAGCCAGAGTGAAAGCCATCTTGACCTACTAAGGCGCAAAGTGCGAGTAGGTCGTTTTGCTATCTGGGGCTATAGTTCAGATGTTAGCAACCTAACCAAGCATGTGTATTCTTTCGATAAACCCAAAGGCATGAGATGGAAGAAATTCAGGGAGAAAGTAGCAGAACAGGCAAGATTAGAGGATTATTACTAGCAGGCGTTCATTCCATTTGTCGATAAATTAACGTCAGGTATTAAGATAAGGATAGCCTAATATTTCCACGCAGTATCACCTCACGAAACCTCACGCTTTTGAAGCTTTAACTACTAGCCAAAACTAGCCTTACTACTAGTAGGGGCTGTTGATCTTTGTACTTTTTTTGAACGGCATGGTGATGCTGTATAATCGATTTCGCCAAAAATTAACAATACAAATAGTCACCATGCCTCGAACAATGTTAACAGAAAAACAGTGGGTTACACTATCCCAACTGATGAGAAATACTCGACGGGTTTATAATAAATACGAACATAGAATGACGTTTGAAGGCATTCTATATCGAATGAGAACGGGCTGCCCTTGGCGAGACATCCCTAAAGCATTTGGTGAATGGAATACGATTTTTAGACGATTTAATCTTTGGTCTAGAAAAGGAATTATTCATATTTTATTCAATGAGTTATCACTTACATCCGATAGCAAATATCTCTTTATTGATGGCACAATTAGACGAGCACATCAACATACTACAGGTGCGGCAACAGAAGAAAATGAAGAGATAGGAAAAAGTCGAGGAGGAAATTCAACGAAGATCCATCTCGCAATAGATAGTCACGGTTACCTTGTTAACTTTGAGCTTTCAGGCAGTCATCGAAATGACATTGTTTTTGCAAAAGAATTTGTTGAAAATAGCCCAACATGTGATTTCACAGTAGCGGATAAAGGTTATGACAGTGAGAAATTTCGTGCTTATTTAACGGGTATAAAAGGGTCGACGCCAATGATACCAAGGCGAACAGTGAATCTATTAAACAATGATCATATGGACTGGGAGCTTTATAAGGTAAGGCATTTTGTTGAAAATGCGTTTGCGCAGATAAAGCATTTTAAAGCTATATCAAGTAGATATGATAAATTAGCAAGAAATTACTCATCGATGGTCGCTCTTTCATTAATCATGATGTGGATACCAAAATATCGATGAGTAATTTTTATATAAAGATCAACAGCCCCTAGGGAAAACTAGCGCTGTTACTACAGAAAACTACAGGTTGATACTAAGTTTTGCTAAGGTTTTTACTATGCTCTAGTATTATGGCCTTATAGTTAATAACTTCAGTATATGCTGGCGGGTTAGCGGTAATGATAAAACTAGTTTGGGAATAGAAATGCAAATAAATAAATTAAAAAACAAAAATGAGTCACCAGAAGACATTATAGAGAATTTGATATTTGCCTATCAAAATTCAAGAGAAACATATGTTGAAAACAAAAGGGTGTTTCGTGGGCGTAGTCATTCTATATCGGGTGTTTTTGAAGATCTATTTGCTGATTATTTGTCAAAAAATTTACCTGATAGTAATCAATATTTCGTAGACCAGCAATTGTTCTCATCAACAGCAAATATACGTTTTTTCCCAGATATATTAATTATGAATGATGAAATAAGTAATAATATCATCGATTTAAAGCTTGACTTTGGGTGGTCTAGAAATGATGTTTTTGCATTTTGCGAAACGTGGAATCAAAAAATAGATAAACTGAAAGGAACGAGTTTCACTTTCAATGATGGAATAACTAAAGAAAAAAAGAATGGTTTTTTTTCTGATAATTTAAAATATCATGTAGTAGTTTCGACTAAATTAAATAATGGAAGTAATTTTATTGAAATAAAAGATAATGTGACAAAAAATTTGGAGTATGTTGAGTTATATATACTCACTGATAGAGTCCATCCGAATGATTACAAAAGCACACCTGAAGAAAGGATAAAAAATATACATATATGCATGAGTGAATTTTCAAGATTAATGAATAATTTGTCATAATAATATAATTCTTTTAACACTTAACGGACAAAAATATAGTTTAAATTGTCCGTTATTAAAGGTAGCAAAATTCGGTGATATCAATTTTTACACGTTAAAATTAATAGCGGCTTTAGCACTATAAATAATTCAAATTATTTACTATATCCTTGTGACGCTTCCACGCTGAATAAATATCTTTATCCCACGCTTTACCGCTTTTAGTTTGATAACCAGCCTCGTTAATCCGTTTAGCGATAATGCGCCCGTTATCTATGCCCTCTGATAGCACCAAATTAACCACAGAAACGACAGCAGACTCATTATAGGTATACGGTGGGATATCTGCCTTACCAGCAATCAAAGACGCGATAGATGATTCTAGGCGTTCCACTAGCGATAACATACGAGCATCAGGATTACTGTCTGGTCGGTTTAACTTCTCTTTGATAGCTGAGACTATCCACGCTGTTTTATCAGTACCAGAGTTCGATACAGCATCATTAAACAGGGCTGGCAGTTCAGCAGGTAAACGAAAGGCAATAAGATTAGATTTACTCATAATAATCTATTGTTAGCTCAAAGAATGCTTATTATATCAGCGTATAACAGTGTTATACAGGTAAGAAAATATAAATCAATGAACATGGCAGTTTGATTTAGGAGCGTTGTATCCTGAAATATCTGATAAAGTTTAGGTAGGTTGAATACTAAGGAGATTAAATGGGGATCTACATTATTGAGATAGTGCCAAAAGATATTAGTTATATTCCTTCACGAAATGAACAGAATAAGATAGTTGAATTTTTAACTCGTTACGGTGTAGAGAAAAATCAAGTTGAACATAAAGTGAGTAACGGAATTCAATGTCATGTAAATCCCTATGGCAGCGAGAATATTAAGTGCCCCCACTGCGAGGAGAGGATAGAAATGACTTGGGTTTATGACATATTGAGCGAGGTATATGATAGCAATTCGATGGAGTTTCACCTCAAAGATATACAAAAAGTTCGTTATTCGCCTTGTTGCCAAAAACCTATATCTCTAGATAGTTTAAATTACGATGGAATTCTCTCTTTTTCTATTTACAGCGCTAGCCTTGAAGGGGGGGATGTATGGAATTTAATCGCAATGGATTTTCCGGAGAAGATTAATTATGAATTAGTTGAATTTATAGGCTTTCCCGCCGAAGTGTTGATGATTCGAATGTAATCAACAGTATACCAATCCAACGAGTTAGTGGCTTAAGATAAAGCCGCTAATTATAACCCAGTACAGCTAACCTATAAAAATACGGTGTAGTTATTTTGATATCAAAAAGAATCGCGGTAATAACGTACCAAAATGGTACTGTAGTAAACCACAGTGGTACTATGGTGTTGCTATAGTGATTGTAAGGTATCCGTTTTGGTATCCACCGAAAAGGCTATATTTTACTGGATACTCCATCCGCTGAATGTTGACAATTGCTGACATCAGAACCAGACAAAACCAGACATGAGAACAAAGTAAATGTTGTTAATTGTAGTGCTCGAAAACCTGACATTGTGTCAAACAAATTTATAAACCTGTCGAAAATAAAATAGGTACGCAGCAAAACAGGGGGCAATAAGTTTGGATTAGTCTTGACGGATTTAACTTGGTTACCACTGTAAAACATAACCCATTGATTTACCCGAGGCCGCCACTTTGGGTTCGCTCTGAGATAGCGTATTTTAACCTGTGAGCGTGGTTGCCATTTTGACGGTTGCCACTCTGGTTGCCAGCAAAACAGCATGTTTTATGCTAGTGGATTGATATGCTTTGATTGTTCCAATTCAGTACAATCAAGGTATGGCGATAATCACAACACCTTTGAGGTAAAGCCATGTAACAACGTGAAGCAATAGAAGCCGTTATGATGGAGTTAGCCCACCAGCAAGGGCAATCACTTAACGGACGCGATAGGATTAGTTACCTACCTTTAATTGATCCTCTTTAAGATGACCAGTTCAGCTGCTCCGAAGTTACCGAGGAGTTTCAAATATATCTATAAAATTTTAGTTACTTGTGTGCTCAATTAATTCATAGTTAATCTACTAACTTATTGTGCAATGAGACCCTTATTGAGGCGCAAATATGATTATACGTTGTTATAGTGACAAAATAAGCGATAACAAAATAGATGAGCTGACCAATTTATTGTATAGATGCGTCCTTGGTGGGGCTAGTGTTGGATATACTGACGCAAAAGATCAAATAGGTGATATGAAAAATTATTGGGTTGGTGTCAATCACTCTTTATCAACAAACAATTTTAAGCTTATCTCAGTAGAGGTAGATAATAAAATCGTTGGTGTTGTTGGACTTGATTTGTGTACAAAGCCAAATGGCAAACACCGAGGAGAAATTTGTAAATTATTGGTATTACCTGATTACAGGCGCAAAGGTCTCGCAAGGAGATTAATGCTAGCGGCTGAGCAAATAGCATGGGAAACAGGATTGACACTTATAACATTAGATACAAATACCAAAGGAATAACTGTTAGCTTATATACCTCTCTAGGATGGCAGGTTAGTGGTGAAATCCCTGAGTTCGCTCAATCAATTCATGGCGACCTTGAATCAACAACCATCATGTTCAAGCTAAACCCTGAAAGTAAAGTTTAAATAAGATTGATTAATAGCTGATTAAATTTGAAGTCGTACCTGTGTTAATTTTACAGTTCCGTTTGAAACGAAGTCGTGGAAAACACGAGTAGAACTATTTCCGGTTGGTATTTCATTATCTGCAATGAAATTACCAATTGATGATATTTTGCAATGCTGGTGGCTTTGGGAAAACTGAAGCCTGAACCTCTTAATTTTTGAGTCACAAAATAAAAAGGGGACATAATTGGGAGCATGATACGAAATTGAATGAATATAAAATGTTTATAATTAATGAGGTATGTCTTTATATTGAATCCTGTAGACTTCAAATGATGTCTATTTTTATGCCTAAAATTCAGTGGGTTAACTGATTTTACGCTTTCTTTGTTCATCTTCCAATGTAAAAAACTCCGCTCTATAAGCCGTCATGTGAACCCCTTGATGGTGATCCTACGTGATGGACACCTTAACTTAACTCAGAGCGGATATTACAACTTTGCTATTACAAACGGTGTGCACTAATAATTAAAAAAGGTGAATATCGATTAAAAATTTCAGCTTCCGGTTTTTCCAATAGGGCTTCATTGATGACTTTAGGCTCTTTAAGAGCATCAATCACAAATCCCACATTGAGTAATCCCATAATATAACTTTCGACTGTTCGGTGATATTTAATAACGTCATCGACAAACCATGAGGTATGACGTATAGACTCATTCTGATAATTATCGACAGGCATACAGATAAATTCACCAGATTCATTTTTCATAAATGAAGAAGCATGTGCGGTACACATCGGATGTTCCACAGAGAATACAAATTTCCCACCCTCTTTGAGGTGAGAATATGCTTCGCTTGCGAGCTGATTAAAGTTTTCGATATAGTGGATTGCGAGGGAGGAAATAATAAAGTCAAAACGTTCATCGAAAGTCATAGGGTCAGTCATTGACGCATGAATATATTCAATATCATCGGTTTGGGTCAGTTTTCTGGCTTGTTCTATCATGTTACTTGAAAGCTCAATACCGTAAACTTTTTTCGCCCCTTTGCTGTGTGCGTACCGTGCAAAATCACCAAAGCCAGATCCCAAATCGAGAATTATTTTACCTTTTAAATCAGGTAATAGAGCCCTTAATGCAGGTTCTTCTATGATGCCATTAAGGCCCGTATCATTGACCCTTAATGTTTGATAATTTTTAAAAAAAATGGGGTTATCATAAATATTCTGTTCTTTCATAAATAGTCTCAGTATCGTTATAAATTATCTTCAAGCTGTTACCACTGATCACCACTGCGAAAATCGCAATAGAGTGGTTGGGAAAAATCAATCGTTTTATCTTTTGTCCACCCAAGAACGCCGCCTTCTTCATCAATGGAATGAATATAAGAGCCTTGTTTGAGTTCATACAGCTTTCCTTCCCAAACATGCCATCCTGCTGATTGATATAGAGGAAAACCCTCTTCAGATGCAGAAAGTAAGCCGAGTTGATAACAGTTTTCTATAATTTTGTTGGTTTCCTGCATGAGCTGTCGACCAATACCTTGGCGGCGATAACTTTCTAATACTGCCATGGCTTCAACATAACCGACAGTGACTGGGTGATGACCTAATGCCATATTGCGCTGAACAATGGATACGTGGCCAACAACATGTTTTTGGTCGTAAGCTAAAATATGCATGCCGCCTAAAGCATGCTGAAAGTCATCTCGAGAAAAATCACAGTCAAAGCTTTGATATAACAAAGTGTAGATAACCTCTTTTTGGTCATTAGATAACTGCGATGTATGGCGACTGAAATATTGGATAGTCATAGAGTCTCTTGAAGTGCTAGAAATAAAAGTAAATAGAATCAATAATTTTTTTGGCGCCCCAAATATACCAATAATATTATTTAATAATTTTGGATAAGTTGGGGTAATGTGTTTGTTAAAAAGGTAATTTCATTATTATCTAACTCATGCAAATGGAGCGGTTTGTACGAGCGCTAATATCTCGCTCTAGGGAAGAAAAGTTTTCATAAACACGTTGCGCCTCACAAAAAAACTGTGAGGAAACAAGTTTGAAGCCATATTGCTGTAATACAGTTTCAATTTGTTGCTGAATTGGACTGCGTATAGCTCCAATTTCAATCAGTTTGGAAAGCATTCAAAGAGGAAACCACGTAAGTGTTGTTCTCCACCCGATAGGGCAACATTTTCATGCTTCTATCCTGAATAATAAAATACCCATAATCATTTAGAATTCTATGGATTTCATTATAATTACCATTGTAATCATTAGTGTGGTGAATTAGTGCTCTTTCAAATACGATATCAATACTTACTGTATCAGTCTTGCTGAAAAGATATTTGTAGATAATTGATGGGTTTTTCTGTCGCGGCTTTAGCCATGTATTTAGAAGTTACCCCGAATGGCTCTAAGTATTGGCGTATAAAATATAGATATGCTGGTAAAGATAAAAGGCTGGCTTTATATGTATAATTGTAATGTGTGAGAAGCCAGTCATTGATATGGTAGATATTCACATTAGAGCTGATAGCGTGAAATTCTTACACACCATAGGGCGCAGTGCTTTCTGTTTTCTAGTGGATAACAATCGAGTAGTGTCGACCATATCTTTTTATAAGACAAAAAATAGGTCCGTTCAACATGATAGCGATTTTGATTAAATCATTTATTGGTAACATTAATGGATATAAAAATATAAAGAAAATAATATGGTTATGTATGTTAATTCCAGTTTTTGGTATCGCTAAGGAGAAGCCTACCGTTGTTTATACTCCCTTAGAGCTATTAGAGATGACTGTTACCAATAAAATCCCGAATAGCGAAACCCCCGTTTTGGATAAGTCTGATAGCTCTAAAATGCTATTTAATGAATGTAAATCAATAGCAAAGATTGTAATTTCTAATTTCAGTAACGCCTACCCAACAGTAATTGATGTTGATAGCAGCACACACTTTAAAGTAAGAGTCGGATCAATAGATGAAGTGTTTACCTTGGAGTGTGTTAATGATGAAAAACGGGTTTACAGGGCTAAATACAAACCTAAAAGTAATTAGTTTTTATGGGGAATAGTTGATTATTGGTAGGGGAATAAGAATGATGATTTTCGGGCTCGTTAACAAAGGTAGTTAGATAGTTTTTTAACATTATATTTAAATTATATCCACTTCTCATGTAAATATGAAAAGGCGTTGTAATTTCAAATAGTTAGTAACTATATTTAAAAATTAAGTAATAACATATTCACTAATGTATTTTTTGTATATTCTAAAAGGATTTAGAGATGGTAAAGATAATTAATACTATTCGATATTAATTTATCACCTTTGTTGACTGGCGATGAAAAATAAAACGCTATAACACCTTATTCAGTTGAGGAGTAAGAGCTGAATAAGGTGTTATTTATATATTAAATCAGAGCAATACACGATAACATTGATCAAAACTAGCTAAAAAAACCAGAACGTGTGAGTTCTCCTATACCCGTAATGATAAACTGCACGCCCATACAAACCAGTAAAAATCCCATCAGCCTAGATATTGCATCAATACCGCTTTTACCAAAAAACTTCATAATAAGATTTGAGCTTTTTAGACTGGCCCACAGGATCACAGAAAAAATTAAAAATACCAGCGGTGGCGCGACAATAACAACCCAATGTGGGTAAGCGCTTTCATTGGTGATTACTGATGAAGCCATACTAATAATCATCGCTATAGTACCTGGCCCTGCAGTACTTGGCATAGCTAAAGGAACAAATGCAATACTAGATGTATTATCTACCGCTTTTCCCTCTTCAACATTACGGCTATTTTCAGCGATAGGAAACAACATACGAAAACCAATGTAGGCAACAATAAAACCACCTGCAATCCTCAAACCAGGAATAGTAACACCAAAGGTATTCATGATCGCTTGCCCTGAATACCATGAGGCCAACATAATAAAAAAGACATATACAGGCGTCATTTTTATAGTTTTTTTACGAGCCTCAATTGTCATTCCACCTGATAAACCAAGAAACAATGCAACTGTAGTTAGTGGATTTGATAATGGCAACAATACCACTAACCCAATACCTATTGCAGTTAATAATTCAAACATGACCACCTCATATATTTATGGTTATAACAACAAGCCAATAACGTCTTTGGCATACTTTACATTAATATCAGAATAAAATTTTTCAGTACCATTAAGAGATTTCAATATATTATCTTTATCATCTTTTATTGATACTGCATTAATGATACTTACTATCAGCTTTCTTACCTGCTCAGATTCCGATAATTCATATAGGCTAATCAATGCAATTAACACGTAAAATTGGTTAATATTTTTATGTTCATATAATGAATTCACATTCATTAGTAAGGTATTACGGATTTTTATGAGAGCCAATTCATTTAACGGTATTGTATTTATCTTCTGTAAAATGAAATTAACTTTACGAGATTCTATTTGCTGTGTATTACTCAATGGGATGATATACAACATCAAGATCACTATAATGATAGAAAAAATAAGTGCTATGGCTGTATTAGCAAAAAAGACAAAATCAAAGCTCATTGGATTAGTAAAATTAATTAAAAATATTAATGAAATACACATAATATGTGAAATCAGAAATGCTAATTTACCGACTGTTTTCAGGACACCTAAAAGGATGAAAACAGGGGTCATAATCAAAGCTGCTTGCATAAAGCTTGATGCTTGTATTAAAAAGAAAAACTTCAATACATAGCTAAGTGCGATAACCAAGAGAGCAACAATAAATACAATAAAAGCAAGCTTATTAGCATTGGGAATAGTAACCCCAAAAGTAAAAGAAATACTCACTAGCACAGGCAATATGTAGCCATATTCCCAACCAGTATTAAGCCAAAACATGACACTAATCACTAGGCTTACAACTAACCTTAATGTATTTAAAAAAGCATCTTTCCAATCAAAAAAAACATAAAACTGAGAGGTGGAGGGATTATCAACCTTGTTCTTCAAGCTTAATATTTGATTATATTTTTCATACTGTAAAAATGCTCGATCGACTAAACCAATAATAGATATAGTGACCAGCATAGGTAATTTTAATACCTTACTGTGTGCCTTTTTAAAAGATAAAAAATGACTTTCATATTTACTCACTTCATCATGGGCAATACTATCAGCAATGATAATAGATAGATTTTTCATCGTATTATCATAGTTTCCTTTGAACACACTTGATAACACATCTTTTCTATCCGTACTTATTTTTCTTTTCAGTAGAACTGTTTGTAGATTATTCGTTCTATTTGGCAAAGCATAACTAATAAATGTATAAATAATGATACCTATCATGACCTCCATTAGCCTTTCTTGAGACAAATTAAATATAGTCATAGGCAATGGATAAACTGAAGTACCAAAAGCAATAATTGCCGAAGTATACCCCGAAAGTGAAAACATATAAGGCATCATATAACGTGAGGTCAGCGCCATAAATAAACATACTGACAGCCAAATAATAATCAGGGCGGTAAACAGCCAGTGGTCACTGATACTAATATTAGCGATTAATGTTACTGCTATTACGCCAATAAAACTTCCCGCAAGCCGTGCCACCATTTTAGCCAAGCTTAATGATGGGTCTGGATAGCCAATGATTGCGACCGTCATCATTGACCAATAGGGCTTATCAAAACCAAAATATGAAGATATATACCAAGCCAATAAAATCGCTAGCATATATTTAACTGCGAATATCCAGTTTAGTTTCATCACTTAGTCTTCAATAAATACAGTGCAAGTCGTACCCGGTATAAGTGTAACTCCTTGAGTGCCATTTAATGATATTTTAATTGGTACTCTTTGCGCTAATCGAACCCACGGGTAGTTAGGCTGTATATTTTCAAGTAACAGACTCCCTGTCGTGGAATTGTTATCATCAATTGCTCTACCAATGCTTTGTACTTTGCCTTTTAATTCATGATTGTTGCTGTATAACTTTATACTTGCACTATCACCAACCACAACATTGGTCATTTTAGTTTCTTCTAAATAAGCAATCACATAGAAAGAGTCTTTATCAACGATCGCAAATAAAGGGGAACCTGCATTAATATAATTCCCTGAACGTAAATTCAAATTAGTAATAAAACCATTTACTGGTGAATGAATTTGTGTTCTTGATAGGTCAAGTTTAGCTTTTTCAATCTTCACTTTTGCTAATTCAATTTTCTTAGCTAAGCTTTCCTGGCGGGCTCTAGCATCATCTAGCTCTTCCTTAGATATTGCAACTTGACTTAATTTAGTCCGCCTTGCTAATTGGTTCTTTGCAAAATTGTATTGAACTACTAAATCATTAAGTTCTAATTCAGATTGACGTAGTTTAATTTCATAATCAGTAGGGTCAACGATGAGTAACAATTCACCTTGTTTGACCTCTTGGTTGTCAATGACCATCAATTGTTCAATTTTCCCTGAAACCTCAGCTGTCACTTGGTTGATTTCAGCGCGCACTCTACCATCACGAGTCCATGGACTTAATGCATAATGGTTCCATAATAAATATATAGACGAAATGATGATAAAAACAGATATAATAATTAATAAGTATTTCTTTATATTCATTATATTACCAACTATAAATTAATAATGAATGAACGGCCAAAACGCAGAAAAATAGTATGGAAATATCGAATAAACTCCCCGCATATTCATATTTGCACACTAAATTTGCGTAAACCACCCTAATCAATAACCAAAAAAAGAAACCTAAAAAAAATACCAAAGCAATACCGGGTATAAAAACCGTACCCCCTAGAATTAAATCTTTCATACGACTATCCCATTATAAAGAGATATTTGGCGACATTAACTATTGTAGGTAGTAAATTTACATCGCAGTATAATTTTTAAAATATAACAAACCCAAACAATTGCTTTAATTATATAAACTGTAAAATATTACGATTTTCTTATTTCTACTTTACTACATGATAGGAATAATGAATTTAGCCGATTATATTACCAATAAATACCGATGTAAAACTTGAAAGCACCAAAAGTTAACTTGTCAGAGTTAAATGCCAAAATTAATCATGATTGGTTATTGTGCAGATAAATGAATTTATCTTAATTATGTGCATTGTAACTAGTAATCTCATGCATTTTTATTAATTAAGTCTGTACTATTTTAATAACAAGACAACTAAATAGAACACGATATAATTTACTAAATAGATATTTACATTGGTGCAATTAATCAGAAATACAATTTAAATTGGTAATAATAATATATCCTATGGATAAGCTACCTCTTAATGTGGTGAAATTATTCAGTTTTATTACAACCATTTAATTGCTGACTTTGACGCAAATCCATTAAAAATAGTAACAATACTACACATGAAAGACGTTAAAATACTAAGCCACCCATCCGCAGATATGCCACTATTCTTATGGAGAATACGTATTGATAGGGTTGATGGGTTTCATTTAGGAAGAGCTCAGTAGCCATCAAAAACTAACCCGCTTATGAATTGCACCCAAAAAGTTGGACATATCATTCAACATATAGGGGGCTTTTTTATGGATATCTCATGGAGATAACCGACTATCCTGAATGGTTCTCGTAACCACAAAACGTGGATAAGAATAGACCGACTGACACAGCGTTCAGGATTGAGTAATCAGAGTATGTGATCGTGAATATCACCAAGAAAAACCGTGCTTAAATCGCGAGAAAAAGAGTGAATTCGTAGTTGGCCTTGAAGAGGAATAGAGTATTGAAGCCTATTAATGGCTGTATTTATCCAATAATTGCCTACTATTAATTGTTGTTCTCAGTTTACTACCACAGAAAACTTCAGATTGAAATTAATTATTGTTCACAATATCAGATGTATAAAAATGATTAGGTCAATAGATTATTATGATACAAAAGTTTTAGTAAGAGATTGTAATTGGTAGAGCGAAAAAATAGCCATGCGATATCTTTCGTACCGTTTTGAACGGCGCAATATTTGGGGGTTAGGTTGTGTTTATTTCAATATCGGATGATTCTCATATGTCTAATAATTACTATAGTTAGTATAAGATACACTTAAATTTCATATCTACATGAAATAATTACTAATTACTAATTATTAATTTTGAGCTATCTTCGATGAATAAAAAATTCAATTTAAGTATAATTTTAGTTTCACTGATCATATTAAGTGGTTGTACTCAGAAACATAGAGATACCATATCAGATATAACTTATGCATTAACGGGTGTCCCTGGTGCAAAGCACAAAAACAATGGAAATAACACCACTGCAATGAAATCAAAAGCACAATTAGAAAGAGAAAAAGAGGAGTATGAATTCAAAAATCGCCGCCAAAGTTGGATTGGTAAATCTATAGATGACCTAATAATGCAAAGGGGCAGCCCTTTTGGGGTTCATAAGAGACAGGATGGGGGATCTCAGTATACCTTTAAGAAAACCCAAAACAGTTCTAATGACCCGTACCTTAATAACCCTCGCTTATGCGTAGATAACTTTATTACCGATAAAAATGGATTAATTAAAGACTGGTCATCTTCTAACTGCCTTTATTAAACATAGCTAATATAGTTTCTCCTAATCCTTTTTTGTTAGAAGGGCGAGTTAGTTAGCTAAAACCGCCCCTCTACCTGTTTTATAATTAAATAAGCTTACCTACAATATCCTTATCCCATACTTTACCGCCTTTAGCTTGATAGCTAAGCCCATGAATTCGTACAGCGATAATGCGCCCGTTATCTATGCCTTATGATAGTACTAAATTGATCACTGAAACGACGACAGACTCATTATAGGTATAAGGTGGGATAACTTCTTACCAGTAATTTTTAAAACCTGTAATGGTAATAATGACTCAAATGGAAAGAATCAGAGCTATTCAGGATGCTGAAAAAGTCAAGCCACCTCTAAATTAACGCGTTGTAGCGGGTGACCTGCCAGAAAGGAAGAAAGTTACAGGTTACTATGAGTGATTTAGTGGTTATCCGCTAACAGGAGCGCAGAGAATTGCTTGTTAGAATTTGTTTATAAATGTAACCTTTGATGTCCATATATGTTTTTTTCCACGGGTCTTATTAAATGAAAAATTTGTTAGTTTCTGTTAGTTGTATTCTTTCATTATCTGGGTGTGCAGTGACCGAATATAATTACACGCCAGATTCACATAAAATAAGTGAGCCGAAAGTAGGTAGTGTTAATCGTGCCATCATAGGTCAAAGTTTAGTTAGGGAAGGTGATATAAGCGAGCTGAAAGCGATTAAGGTATTGAACCCAATACAAATAGACTTGGCTTATAAAATTATTCCTGGTGTGTTCAAAAAAGTTGGTTCAAGTGACAAAGGTGATTTCTATATGCCAGCTCAAACCATTGACTCCGGTTCTGTTGTCGTTGAGGCTCTTGGTCAGCCATGGAGTTCAATTTTAATAAAGAAAGGAGCCAATGCTAATGAAATTTGTATTGTAACTGACTTAAATGTTGCTGTTTGTAGTGATAAAGCCCAAATTGAATATCTTGAGTTAAATAACCCTGATGGTAATTCATTTGAGCAGGCTTTGATTTTTAATGGGATAAATAATCAAATAGTAGATATTAGCTACAGAAAAATAGGCTCAAACATTGAAAATCAAGGGTTTGGAAATAACCTTCAATATAAC
The DNA here is from genome assembly GCF_053543535.1 of Providencia sp. AGC89. NCBI lineage: Bacteria > Pseudomonadati > Pseudomonadota > Gammaproteobacteria > Enterobacterales > Morganellaceae > Providencia > Providencia sp. AGC89. The sequence goes on along the minus strand of NZ_JBIXLP010000068.1, from coordinate 183,077 downwards.
CTTAAAAAAAGCAATGTTATTTCTTATGGGAATGTAAAACTAAAAATTATAAATAGTTCTAATGATTCATTGACGTATGAAGTTATAAGTAATTTCTCGGGTAATTAAAACTATCGGAAATGGATGGTTTTTCCAAAATATAGCGTTAAACATATAAAGTCATTCTTTGTTTAACGCTACTATCGTAACTTTGAAATATCAAAGCTAATAGTTCCCGCGCATAAAAATCTTGTAATAATTTAAATCGTAAACTGTTTATAGTTTTACTATAAAAAATAGTTATGGTGAAAATATATTTCAATGAAATTTCAATAAGATAAGGTATTTTTTTGTTGAGCGAATGACACCTTTCTCTGTAATTTATTATCTTCTGAAATTTTAGTAAAAAGTCTGTAAACCCTTGTCTAATTGAATCACCCTTATAATGATAAATATAATTATCACAAAAAGAGAGTCATAATTGAACAGTATATGTATGTTATTTTTCATATATAATATTCTGTAGTCAAGGTTTGGCAGTACGAGGTAGTCGAGTTATAAACTAAAAAATTTTGTGTAAATGAAATATTATAAAAAGAAAGGTGAGATACTGTGAGCATATTTAAATCGATTTGGGATTTTTTTGGCCTGTATCAGACTAAAAAAATAAGAATTTTACATTTATTAATTTTAGTTTTAGTGATATCGCAAATCATTGTTAGTAATTGGATGACAGGAACAAAGTCAGTCGTTCCTCCTTTTTTTGATATGGCTTATTTATTCACTTGGATTCATATTATTTCTGGTTTTGTGCTCTTTTTTTTAACGTTCTTTTTAGTCGTATCTTGTTTTAATCAACGCGGTTTTAGATATTTTTATCCCTATCTCTGGGGGGATTTTAAACAAATCAAAGAAGATATAAATTCTCTTTTAGCTAAAAAGCTACCAGATAGCTCTCCTAAAGGACTTGCTGCAACAGTTCAAGGGTTGGGGTTGGGGTTGGGGGCTTTATCAATTGTTATTTTGTCAGGTATAACATGGTTTATTTTATGGCTACAGCAGTCTCCATTTGCTTTAGAGGCTAGGAGTATTCATAAGTCACTCACTATTTTAATTGAGATTTATATTTATGGTCATGGTGGTTTAGGGGTTATCCATTTTATAATTTGGAAAAAAAATAATAAAATGGGTGGTTAGTTTTGCTCCTATGTATTTAATGATTTTTTATGAATCTCTAAATACTAATAAAAACAAACAATTTCATTTTAAATGAAGTTGGTGAAGGTTATTTTTATTCCCTATGATATTTAATAAAGTTAAATAAATCATAGGTATAGGTTATTACTTTTGACACTTTTGCTAGCAATAATATCTATAGAAAAAATAACCCAATTACCGCTTTAAATCACATTTGTTATTCTCGATAAGCCTTTTAGTGCAACAGCATGAATCACGGGTGAAACACTTGTACAGCAATTCCCTAATACTGTTATTTTATATTTCTTTGCTTGTTCAGCAATCGTGGTAAATAGTACGCAGTTTTGAGTCATCATTCCGCATAATTCAATATGTTCTATATTATGCGTTATAAGCAAATCATCAAGGTGCGTTTCATCAAATGAGTTGCCATGTCTTTTAGTTACAACGAAATGATCTTGGGACAGGTTAGTCAGTTGAGATATAAGTTCACAACCTTTTGTTGTTTCGTCAAAAAAGGCCGAGCCTAGAGGTGATAGATGTTGTATAAAAATAATGGCACAGTCATTTTTTTTGAATTCTAAAATTTTATCAGATATACGCATTAAGGTCGTTTCAATATCCCATAAAGGAAACCGCCCATCAGTAAGATAGTCATTTTGTGCATCTATAACGATTAATGCCTTTTTCATAATATCTCGTTAATTTAGGTTAGATTAGAGTTGAGTGTGAAATAAAGTAAAAAGAATTACAACAACTTTTAGTATTAACTCTCAATGATGCTAATTATATTCTGTATGAAATATTGCCATAGCGTGGTGGCTCATCGCCTGAAGGGGGGGATTAGGATAACCTATAGTTAAAAAACACATATGCTTTGACGTATGTGTTTGGCGTGTATATATTATACATAGTAGAGAGTAAAGGAGCATGTATGGAACCATTACAACTGTTTAAAATTTTAGGCGATCAAACAAGGCTAAATATCGTGTTGCTTTTAAAAGCATCAGGTGAATTGTGTGTTTGTGATATCTATACCGCATTAAATTTATCACAGCCCAAGACATCTCGTCACTTAGCGATGCTTAGAGAATACGGTCTTTTGCTTGATTCTAAACAGGGTAAATGGGTTCACTATCGCTTATCTCCAACATTACTTCCATGGGTAAAAAATATCATTGATGTCACCTATGCAACCGAGAAAAATAGAATCGCAGATTTGCTCAAGAGCCTAGAGACAAAAGTGTCAGTGGGTCATTGTTCGGCATAAAATTTTTTAAATTAACATATTCGAAAAAACATATATAAGGTTGAGATATGAAAAGATTAGAAGTATTTGACCCAGCGCTATGCTGTAGCACTGGTGTTTGTGGAACAGAAGTCGACCAAGTATTAGTAGACTTCGCAACAGATGTAGATTGGTTAAAAAAACAAGGGGCGAATGTAAAGCGTTTTAACTTAGCACAAGAACCTATAGCGTTTGTTGACAATACAAAAGTGAAAACATTTTTGGAAACCGCGGGGGCGGAATCACTCCCTCTATTTATTCTTGATGGTGAGATTGTGTTGACTGGTCGATATCCTAAACGCCATGAGCTTGCTAGATGGTTTGGAATTCTTATGAATATTGAGAAGGTTGAGGTCATTAAGCCGTGCTGTGGTAACGATAAAACATGTTGTTAACGAGGGATATACAATGAAATTTTTAGATAACGCACCTAACTATTTATTTTTTACAGGAAAAGGTGGGGTCGGTAAAACCTCGATTTCATGCGCAACAGCAATCAAATTGGCAGAGGAAGGAAAAAAAGTTTTATTGGTAAGTACTGACCCGGCTTCTAATGTGGGGCAAGTATTTTCTCAATCAATTGGAAACCACATTAAGCCAATAACATTAGTGCCAAACCTATTTGCGATTGAAATAGACCCGCAAGCCGCTGCCGAAGAATATCGAAATAAAATTATTAATCCCATCAAAGAAAGTTTACCTGAAGCGGTAATTCAAAGTATTACGGAGCAGCTATCAGGTGCCTGTACAACAGAGATTGCTGCTTTCGATGAATTTACTGGGTTGTTGACTAATACACAGATTACCCGTCAGTTTGACCATATCATTTTCGATACTGCACCAACGGGGCATACCATTCGTTTACTACAACTCCCGAGTGCATGGAGTGATTTTATCAGCGATAACCCTGACGGAGCGACATGTTTAGGGCCAATGTCTGGCCTTGAAAAACAGCGCGAGCAGTACAGCATGGCTGTGGAAGCGCTGAGTGATAACTCGCTAACAAGGTTACTATTAGTTGCACGTCCTCAGTCAGCTGCGTTAAGAGAAGTTGCGAGAACCTACAATGAGTTATCTTCTCTGGGGATTAAAAATCAGCAATTGATCGTTAATGGTGTTTTCCCCGAAACGGCGATAACTGACAATGATAAGTTATCCCATGCGCTCTACTCTCGTGAACAAGCCGCATTAGCGTCTATGCCTGAAGCACTACGCTCGTTACCTGTCGATATTCTTTATTTACAAAATATCAATATGGTTGGAGTCGATGCACTGAAGCAGTTGTTATCTAATGACATGCCACAAGTTCCAACTACTACCCCGACAAAACAACCTATTTCTTTACCTACTTTGTCAGAACTGGTTGGCGAAATATCTCAACAACAGCATGGGTTGATTATGTTAATGGGAAAAGGCGGTGTAGGGAAAACAACGATTGCAGCATCAATAGCGGTGAAACTGGCAGAAAAAGGGTTAGATGTTCATCTGACCACATCCGACCCTGCTGCTCATATTGAGTCAACACTCGATGGTGTTTTACCCAACCTTCAAGTTAGTCGAATTGACCCTATCGCCGAAACTGAACGTTATCGTAGTTATGTTTTAGAAACAAAAGGGAAAGATTTAGATGCAGAGGGGCGGGCATTACTAGAGGAAGATTTGCGCTCCCCATGTACTGAAGAAATTGCGGTATTTCAGGCCTTTTCTCGCATTATTAGGGATGCTGGAAAACGTTTTGTTGTGATGGATACAGCTCCAACAGGGCATACATTATTACTCCTTGATGCAACTGGGGCATACCATAAAGAAATTGCTAAGAAAATGGGAGGGAAGGGCCACTTCTTAACCCCTATGATGCAATTGCAAGATCCTGAAAGGACAAAAGTGATTATTACGACACTTGCTGAAACAACACCTGTGCTTGAGGCGGAAAACTTACAAAATGATTTAATACGTGCAGATATACACCCGTGGGCATGGGTGATTAATAATAGCCTATCTATCACAGAAACAACCTCACCATTGTTACTTTCAAGGGCAGAGCAGGAGGTTTCTCAGATTGAAAAGGTGGTATCAACATTGGCAAAGCGTGTTGCTATTGTCCCTTTACTTGAGACAGAGCCTGTGGGGATATCCGCATTAAGTCAGCTCGCAGGATAAGTTCTACTTTTGGAAAAAGGTGCATAGAAAAGCACCTTTTAAACGAGGTTGTTATGTTTATTGCCGCATTAATTTTTATTTTGACCATTACGTTCGTTATTTGGCAACCCAAAGGGCTAGGTATTGGCTGGAGTGCAACGGCAGGGGCGGTATTAGCCCTTATTTTTGGGGTGATTAGTTTTCAAGATATTCCCGTTGTTTGGAATATTGTGTGGAATGCCACCGCGACATTTGTTGCCGTGATTATTATCAGTTTGCTGTTAGATGAAAGTGGCTTTTTTGAATGGGCGGCATTACATGTTGCCAAGTGGGGTGGTGGCCAAGGAAAACTATTATTTAGCTATATTGTGTTACTCGGTGCGACTGTTGCGGCTTTATTTGCCAATGATGGTGCGGCATTGATATTAACGCCGATTGTGATTGCAATGTTACTTGCACTTGGCTTTAACAAAGGCACGACATTAGCATTTGTTATGGCTGCTGGTTTTATTGCAGATACAGCGAGCCTGCCACTTATTGTTTCTAACCTCGTTAATATTGTTTCAGCTGACTTTTTTAATATTGGTTTTACTGAGTATGCGTCAATTATGGTGCCGGTGGATATTGCTGCGATTATTGCGACACTGGTGATGTTACATTGGTTTTTCCGTAAAGATATTCCTAAACAATATGATGTCACTAAACTGAGTGAACCAGCTTTAGCTATCAAGGACATGACGACGTTTAAAGCAGGCTGGTTTGTGCTAGCGCTATTACTCATCGGTTTTTTTGTCTTAGAACCATTAGGTATTCCTGTTAGTGTGATTGCTGCGATTGGTGCTTTAATTTTATGGGGAATTGCAGCTAGAGGTCATACGATTAATACCAAAAAAGTGTTGCGTGGTGCGCCGTGGCAAATTGTTATTTTCTCGTTAGGTATGTACTTGGTCGTGTATGGTTTAAGAAATGCAGGGTTAACGGATTACCTCTCTGAAACGCTTGATTACCTTGCCGATAAAGGGTTATGGGTAGCAACACTAGGAACAGGGTTTATCACTGCGTTTTTATCATCCATCATGAATAACATGCCAACAGTATTAATCGGCGCTCTTTCCATTGAAGGTAGCCAAGCAACGGGAGTTATTCAACAGGCGATGGTGTATGCCAATGTCATTGGTGCTGATTTAGGCCCGAAAATTACCCCTATAGGGAGTTTAGCAACATTGCTGTGGCTGCATGTGTTATCACAAAAAAATATGACCATTACATGGGGATATTATTTTAAAACGGGGATCATTATGACTATTCCTGTACTCACCGTCACATTGATTGCTTTAGTGCTAAGGCTTTCACTGCTAAATTAAGGGCAACTCCATGAATGAAATTACAATTTACCATAACCCAGATTGTGGTACTTCACGCAACACTCTAGCGATGATCCGCAATAGTGGCATTGAACCGACGATTATTTATTATTTAGAAACGCCACCCACTAAAAATGTATTAGTTCAACTGATTATAGATATGAACATTACGGTAAGAGAGCTATTACGCAAAAATGTGGAACCGTATGAGCAAATAAGCTTAGAAAAAACGATTTATACCGATGACCAATTAATTGATTTTATGTTGCAGTACCCAATATTGATTAATAGGCCGATTGTGGTAACGCCATTAGGTGTGAAATTATGCAGGCCATCTGAAGTGGTATTAGACATATTGCCAAATCCGCAGCAAAAGGTGTTTATCAAAGAAGATGGTGAGGTTATCGTTGATAAACTGGGGAACAGACTAAAGTAGGTAACTATTTAGTGGTTTTATTATGTTTTCTTTTACGTGAATACGTCTGAAATAATGAGAAAAATAAGCTCTATTTCAATGAAATGGGCGATAAAACCCCCTGCGATTACCAGTGAAAACGGTTTTTTTATATTGCTCGGTCTTAAAAAGCACTAAAGGCTGAAGGCCGCCTTTAGTGCGAGTTGAGGTTACAGCGCACTATCCCGTTAATTAAGGGATTACAAATAAGGCAATGGCCAGTGCTTAAAGTAGATATGCTTTGCTTGCCAATCTACTTTCTCAGTATTGTCTGCAAGTAAATAGCGAGCGACAGTAAATGCAAATTCAAAGCTGACACCTAGCCCTTTTGCACTAATAAATTTACCATCCACAACAACGTCTTGATCAACGTAGTGCCCATCATTATATTTTTCAGCAAGTTTATCACCAGTACTATAATGTCTACCTTCAAGTAACTGATGAGCTGCGAGTACTTTGGCACCAGAGGAACATAGGGCACAAATATATTTATCTTCAGAAATATGACGGCGAAGAAACTCAATAACTTGTGGTGAGCTACTAAGGCGATCGGTGCCTTTTGGGCCGCCAGGCATCATTACTGCGTCATAACTGTGAGATAGTTTTTCTGTTAACAAGTAGTCAGCACTAATTTTAGTTTCAAAATAAGTATTTAGTGTCAGGGTATTCATACATGAAAGAACATCAACATGAATATCTAATCGACGCATAATATCAATGAAAACGACGGCTTCACCTTCTTCGAAGCCATCTGCGAGTAATACAGCAACTTGTTTCATGTCATTCCTTTATTATTTATTTCAATGAATTATAACTTTCCATCACTTTTACAAACGCGAATTTTATCCATGACAACCGATTTCATTGCAGCTTTGCCTGGAACTAAATAGTGACGAGGGTCAGTAGCATCTGGGTTTTCAAGAAAGTAGTGTTTGATGGCATCGGAAAAGGCTATTTTCAGTTCAGTTGCCACATTTACCTTACAAATACCTAGATCAATACAATGGCGTACATCTGCATCGGGTATCCCTGATGCACCATGTAATACTAGTGGTATTTCTGTTTTTTGACGGATTGCTTGTAAACGGTCAAAATCTAAGTGCGGCTCGCTTTTATACATACCATGAGCTGTACCAATTGCGACCGCAAGTGAGTCAATACCAGTGCGTTGGATAAATTTTACGGCAGACTCTGGGTCTGTAAATAAAGCATCTGCAGCATCAACGACCAAATCATCTTCTTGGCCCCCTAAGCGTCCAAGTTCCGCTTCTACGGTACAATCCCATTGGTGACAGTAATCAACAACTTGTTTAACAATTTGAATATTTTCTTCGAAAGGAAAGTGGGATGCATCTATCATTGCGGAACGCACTCCTGAGACCACCTTTTGGAAAATATCAGGAATATCTTCATGATGGTCTAGGTGTAATGCGACAGGAATATGATAGCGTTCAGCCGCTTGCTGGCAGATAGCAATAAGATAATCACTCCCCGCATAGGCAAAGGTACTTGGTGTTCCTGCGAGGATCACTGGAGACCCCATTTCTGCGGCAGTTTCCATCACAACTTGAATAGTCTCGAGATTGTGGATGTTGAATGCAGGCACAGCATAGCCACCTTGTTGGGCTTTATTTAACATACTACGGGTCGATACGAGAAACATAGTTGCCTCTTTTTTCATTTGATTTCGATTTATAATAATCGAAAGATAAGGAAAGGTAAAAGATCTAAATCACATTTTATTTGTTTCACACCGAAAGGTAATGAAAGAAAACTAAAAAAAATGACTCATTTTAGAACTATAAGTTGTCACACCTTTACGTAATAGGTTGTTTTTAGGACGTTTTGATTGACCTATAATTGTTTCAATTACCTTTTGAGTGAGAGGTTGTTTATCTAAGCGGCGACTTAAAGGAGACTGCTGTTGAGTATACTCCTGCCGAAATATCACCGTAACTTCCTGCGTATCTTTAACTCCTATTACCGAAGCATGAATCGATGGAATTTCGAAACGAAAATCGGCCTTTTCGATTGGAAGTTCGCTGGTGGGAGTTTGCCAAAGCTGAAGCCGTTCACCACAATATAAAGCGATGACTACAGACCGTAATGACCAGAAACTGCTTGCAGGTCCGCTGTAATTATCGACAAGACGAGAGTCTTGCGCGAATAAGCCTTGCGTTGGTGCTCCCGCTTTTAATGCACCATTACTAATAAAGTAGCGAAGTGTGCTTTCTAAGGCATGTTTGGCTTGACCGATACTGACGGAATCACAACCTAAATCAACACCTGCGATTAATGGAGTTGACACCGCTAAACGGTAACATGCACTGCGCCCAAAAAATGGAATACCTTTGGTTGTAATAAATGGTAGATAGCTGCGATTAAACTGATTAAGGGATTGCTTTATAAATTCATGATCGAAGCCTGGAATAATTTGGTTTAGCCAGTAAAGCCCATAGTAAAAACCCCAAGCATTGTAATAATCAAAATTCCCTTTTGCACCATCACGGAACCAACCGTCGCCAGCATAAAATTGTTTAATTCTGTTATAACGCCAATGGGCAATATGGTCAGTTCCCGTCAATGCTTTGATAACAAATTGGACGGTGAGTGGGAATAAATGCCAGTTATTATCAACGATTTCGCAGTGATTAACTTGTTCGAACCACGTGATAATTTGGTGTTGTAAGCTAATATCAAGCTGATCCCATACCCATTTACGACTGAGCCAAAGGGTGAGAGCTAAGTCTGCAGATTCACATATTTTTTGGTCGTAGTTTTCAAGCTTCCCCCAATAGCCTTTATGGGAAGGGTTTGTCCCATTCACAAATGCGCTTTTAATCATCTCTGCAATATTAAATGGTTGTTGGTTTAGCCCTTTGATTATCGGTTGCTGATGATGAACTAACCATGCTGCAAGCAGGGGTAATACTCGGCTAACACCTTCCATAGCATCTGTCTTGACGGTTTGTTGTCCGGGGCTTCCGGGGTAATAAGCATGGGTATAATCCCAAACTTGATAATGATGAAAAGCCTCCGTGACATAGCGAGTGAGTGTTTCGCAAAGAAATAATAATGGCTTTTGATTATCGCGAAAGGTATCGGCAATAAGTTGGTCATGGTGGTGGTAAGCCCGTTTTCGGATACATCTTCTAATAATATTTTCTTTAAACAGTCGTTGATAGATGGCTATATTAGGGTGTTCATAGGGGAGTTTTGGACGTTCAGTAGGAATAATAGGTGTAGTCATATTTATTCTCGATTGTTAGAAAAAGCGAGCTTCCATGCTCACTTAATTGGCCAAAGATCCGATTCTATCGTGCAGAATCAACAAGTATTTGGTAACGGTCTTGTCCCCATACAACAGGTTTTGGTTTGTCTTTAACCCAATGATAATAAGCAGATTTTAGCTGTTTAACTTTTTCTGGATACTGACGTGCTAAATCAATTGATTCAGCAGGGTCTTGTTTATCATTGAATAGCTTAGGTTGGTTTGAGCCATCGTCATAAAAATACAGAGCCCATTCGCCATCACGGATCGCCCATGAGCCTTTTGATAGTTTTTCTAGGTTAGGGTTATTAGGGATTTCTTTACGTTGGTATGTTATCCATTCATGGTAACCGTGCCAGAATGCCTGATTTTCTTCGCTGTAGTGTTTAGTCCCTGGGCCTGTCCAATAAAGGTATTGATGTGGAGATTTATCGTCTTTGCCTGTTAGTACGGGCATAATATCTTTCCCTTCTACTTTCAGGGTATCTGGGATAGTTATTCCTGCACTTTTCAGCGCCGTCGGCAGGATATCGATAGCTGAAACCATGATGTCACTCTGTTTACCTGCTGGGATATGGCCCGGCCAATAAGCAACAAAAGGGACACGCACTCCGCCATTAAACATTTGGCCTTTGAAGCCTTTATCCATTGCGTTCATTGGCATTGGGGATTCATGAACAGCCCCGTTATCTGAAATAAAGAAAATTAACGTATTTTGTAATTCTCCATTTTCTTTCAACGTGGCAATTATTTTTCCGATCCCTTCATCTGCGGCATTCAGAGCGGCAAAATACTTATCAGCTTCAACATTACCTGTATTAAATTTATCCATATATTTGGCAGGTGAAGCCTCCTCAAGTGGGATATGAGGCACGCTATACGACAAATTAATAAAGAAAGGCTTATCTTTATGACTGTCTATGAATTTGACAGTTTCATCCGTCAATAAATGAGTCAGGTAGCCAGAAGCAGGGACATTTTCCCCATTACGCCAAATCGCTGGTGAATTCCACAACGCTGCTCCAGAGGCATAATAACTGTAGGCATAATCAAAACCCCTTTCATGGGGGGCAAACCCAGGTTCTGGTGTTGATATCATGTTGTCATGATAATCACGAGTTTGTTTATCTTCAGCTATCTTGGGCTTTTTGATCACTTTCGCATTATGCCACTTCCCAATGCTGGCAGTTGCATAACCATCGGCTTGGAATAAAGCGGGTAATAATTTAATGTCCTCTGGAATGCCTAACATAGCATCATCATTACTATAGGTACCGAAGCTTGCAGGAGAGCGACCAGTAAAAATCCCTGCTCTAGATGGCCCACAAACTGGGTGAGCAACAAAGGCGTTAGTCATTTTAATTCCGCCGGCTGCCATTTCAGTGACATTTGGCATCGCAATTTTCGCGGCTTCGACCATTTTATTTATGTCGCCATCATAACGTTGGGCGGTAGGGCGTTTTGCTAGCTCGTTAACATCAAGATTGTCTAACACAAAATCAAGCTGACCAGTCCCTAAATCATCCATAACAATAAGTAAAACATTGGGTTTTTCAGGGGGCCCTCCAGCAGTTGCAGCTAAGGGAAAACTTAAGCAACTAGTGGCTATAAGGCCAGCAAGTAGGCTTTTTTTTACAGTAGGTAAGATCACAAAAGTCTCTCCAGAAAGGTTAATTTATTGAAAATAAGCTTTTTTTAAGGCAGGGAGTGCATCGCTAGCCAATCCCCCGAGGGAAATAGCTTGCTGCATTAACTGCATGCCTAGTGCGGTATGATGAAATATTTTTTTATAAGAACGGCACAAGTAATTGTGGCGATATTTTTCTCCATCAATTGCCACAATTCGGTGTTTAGGGCAGCCACCGTAGCATAAGCTTTGGACTTCACAACGTTGGCAAATACTGGTGAGTTTGTCGTATTTATTTTGACCAAAGCGTGTCTGTTGCTTAGAAGAAACTAAACGAGCTAAGGTGTTTTCTTGGACGCTACCTAAGCGGTTTGCAGGGTAAACGTAGTGGTCACAGGAGTAAACATCACCATTAGATTCAATGATTAATGCTTGTCCACAGGTTTTGGATTGAATACAAGTGGACGCAGGATAACCCATCCATGTACCAAGTAAGCTATCGAACAAACGGATGTATACTTTTCCTACATCACCTTGGCGTATCCATTCGTCGAAAATATCAGCCATAAATTGTCCGTATCCTTCACTTGAAACTGAGAAAGACGCCATAACAGCATTCGGACCGGGCGCATAGTGCCCCCCTTGCATATGTGGAAAACGTCGGTCTACTTCAACAATTGGAATAAATTGAAAGAATGTCGAGCCGATATCTTTTAGTGCTTGATACGTTTCTTTTCCTTTACGCCAATTCTGATCGTTCACGACGGTAAGTGTATTAAATTGAACACCATATTCGTTGAGTAACTGAATTGATTTTTTAACGCGTTCGAAGGTTGGGTTACCATTGACTGAAATACGATATTTATCATGCACCGCTTCAAGTCCATCAATAGAAACCCCGAGTAAAAACTGGTGATCGGCAAAAAATTGTGCCCATTGACGGTTTATTGCAATTGCATTGGTTTGGACACTATTTGTGATCGTTTTTCCTTGTGCGTATTGTTTTTGATACTTCACAACACGCTCAAAAAACGCTAACCCAGCGAGTGTTGGTTCTCCGCCTTGCCATGAAAAATCAATTTGGTCACTCGCGTTAGACTGAATATAGTCTTTAATGTAACGACGTAATACATTGTCAGGCATCACGTCATGATGGTTATCTGCTACTTCTTCGTTAAATACATTCTCTTTTTCGAGATAAAAACAGTATTCACACTTGATATTACAGCGATAGCTAGTGGGTTTCGCCATCATATGAAAGTTAGTTGGTTGGTTAGAAGCCATTTTTTTATCCGAAAGAAGTCAGGTTATTTTTATAGCATTACGCAATTTTCGTAAAATCAAAAGAGATTGAAATCACAAAAATGAAAAATGAAAGATTTTGAAAGGTGGGGGAGGGGAATAAATGGGGGATTCACGATAAAGTATTTTGTCGTTAAAATTCCAAAATATACTTTTTAATTAAACGGAACCCGACATCTTTCGAATAGAAAAAATTTTTTCAGCACGTTTTGCTAATTTTAGAGTCATTTCATTACTAAAATTTCACGAATCTGGGCTTAGAGACGACAGTCTGACGATTAGATTAATTAAAATACACTGATTAACACTTTATATATTGGATAGTTTCTCATTCGAAGCTATGATATTTCAATTATGAAAATATCCGTAAGCAAATAGTGAAGAAATCGAAACTTTGTGAAAGAGATCAAAAGTTTTGTTTTTTTACGTTGTCGGTAATTTTTGGCGTAGTAAACTAATTTCGAAATCAAATGAAAGTCTTTTGTTTGGTTTCGTAAGGAGACGAAAGTGAAAGCGGCAGTTGAGCGGCGTATGGAAATACTCGACATGGTTAACCAACATGGTAAAGCCAGAGTTGAGGATCTAGCCGAAATTTTTAAAGTTTCAAGTGTCACCATTCGCAGCGATTTAAGTTTTCTTGAAAAAAATGGTTATGTTATTCGCTCTCATGGCGCTGCAATACCGAATACAGGGTTTATTGCAGAACTGAGTATCCACGAAAAACGTGGGCAAAATGCGGGAACAAAAACGTTAATAGGGAAAGCTGCCGCCACGCTAATTAAGGATGGGGATACCGTTATTTTAGACTCGGGGACAACTACGCGTGAAATCGCGACACATTTAAAATCGCGTGAAAACGTAGTGGTCATGACTAACGGTTTAGATGTTGCAATGGAGTTGGCGAATACCGCAGGCGTTGATGTATTAATGACAGGCGGTGCATTGCGAAAGAATGCTTTATCGTTTTCTGGCTCTCAAGCAGAAAGCAGCCTAAGAAATTACCGATTTGATAAGGTTTTTCTTGGGGTTGACGGATTCGATTTACGTGTTGGTATCACGACACACAATGAACAAGAGGCGAGCCTCAACCGTTTAATGTGTGATATCTCAGAGACTATTATTGCAGTTGCTGATTCTACGAAATTCGGTAAACGCAGCTGTCATATGATCCGTGAGTTTGGTGATATTGATATTTTGGTAACAGACTCTGGTATTCCTGATGAATATGTCCAAGAGTTAAAGGACCATAAAATCGAAGTCATTATCGTCGATAAAGATTTATAGCTGACTAACTCCATTAACAGCACTGCCGGTGTTGATTGTGGAGTTAGTATTAATGCATCCTTTAGAAAAAATTGTTCAGCAAAATAAGTTAGGTCAACAGAACGGTATTTATTCTGTTTGTTCTGCTCATCCTTTTGTTATTGAAGCATCATTGCAGCAAGCGTTGGACAATAATTCCTTTCTTCTTATTGAAGCCACTTCTAATCAGGTTGATCAATTCGGTGGTTATACCGGTATGACACCTGCTGATTTTTATCATTATGTTACTGAAAAAGCAGAGAAAGTTGGCTTTCCTCTCAATCAGCTAATTCTTGGTGGTGACCATTTAGGCCCTAACCGTTGGCAAGACCTCCCTGCTGCAGATGCTATGGATAATGCCGATGTTTTAATCGCAGCTTATGTTGCCGCTGGATTTAAAAAAATTCATTTAGATTGCAGCATGTCTTGCGCTGATGACCCTGTTCCTTTAACCGATGAAATTGTTGCTGAGCGGGCGGCTCGCCTTGCGGTTATCGCAGAAAAAACAGCAAAACAACAATTCGGTCGTAGCGATATTGTGTATGTCATTGGTACTGAAGTTCCTGTTCCCGGCGGAGCCACAGAAGCTTTAGAGGGTGTGGAGGTCACTTCTCCTGATGCCGCTCGCAAAACCTTAGAGTGTCATGCGGAAGCATTCGAAAAAGCAGGTGTGGGGGATTGTTGGCAACGGGTTATCGGATTGGTCGTTCAACCTGGAGTGGAATTTGATCATACCGGTGTGATTGATTATCAACCCGAAAAAGCACAGGCATTGAGTAAAGTAGTTGATGATTATTCACATCTGGTTTTCGAGGCTCACTCAACTGATTACCAAACAGAAGATGCTTATAAACAATTGGTTCGTGACCATTTTGCTATTTTGAAAGTAGGCCCTGCATTGACGTTTGCAATGCGCGAAGCGCTGTATTCATTGTGCGAAATTGAGAATGAAATGTTTCCTGCCAAGCAATGTTCTCATTTAAAAGAAAAAATGGAGCGCTTGATGTGTAGCGAGCCGCATTTCTGGCAGAAGTATTATCATGGCGATATTCACCAACAAGCATTTGCTCGGGTATATAGCTTCAGCGATCGCATTCGTTACTATTGGCCGGATAAAGAAATTAGCGATGCAATAGATAAGCTAATGAATAATTTATCTGCTAAACCAATCCCATTACCTTTACTTAGCCAATATCTGCCACATCAATTTAAACAATTGAGAGAAGGTCTGATTGATGGCTCACCTAAGTCGTTTGTTTTCGCAAAAATTCGCGATGTGTTATCGGTGTACGCCGATGCGTGTAAATTCAGTCACTGAGGTTTGACATGGAATATTTAAGTTATCAACCGGCTGAACTAGAACAACTTAATGCGTTCTGGACAGCAAAAGAAATTGAGCAGCAACCTGAATGTTGGCAAAAAACGGCGTTATCAGTGAAAGCATTACGTACTGAAATTGATGCGTTTTTAGCTAAAGTTTTATCAGCACCAGATGCTCGTATTATTATGACTGGAGCAGGCACTTCTGCATTTGCCGGACGTGCACTGGCCCCTATATTAACTGGGCATCTTAAGCGTCGTGTTGATGCAATAGCAACAACAGATTTGGTTTCTGACCCGAAAGAGTATTTAGCTGAAGATGTGCCGACCTTGTTAGTTTCTTTTGCTCGCTCTGGAAATAGCCCTGAAAGTGTTGCAGCTCTTGATGTCGCTGAAAAGTGTTTATCTCAATGTTACCACTTAGTGCTGACTTGCAATTCACAGGGGCAATTATTCCAATATTGCCAAAATAACCCTAATGCATTGGCACTTTTGATGCCAGAAGAGTCGAATGACCGCTCTTTAGCCATGACATCAAGTTTTTCATCTATGATGATGGCCGCACTATCCATTTTCTTAGATGATACTTTCTTTAATAAACAAATCTTACCATTTTTCACTCAATATCATGAGAATTATCAGCAGTTTAACCGAATAATTCGTGAGAGCTATGCAGGTAAATTCAAACGTGTGATTTATTTAGGTAGTGGGGGGCTTCAGGGGCTTGCACAGGAAGCGGCTTTGAAAATGTTAGAGCTTACCGCAGGTAAAGTAGTGGCTAGTTTTGATACCCCATTAGGATTTCGTCATGGCCCTAAATCAATCGTTAACAAAGACACGCTAGTCGTTTTATTTCTTTCGAATGACCCGTATACCAGACAGTATGAAACTGACTTATTACGAGAGGTAATTCACGATAATGCATCATCCAAGGTGATCGGGATCACTGCGTCCTCTGAAGATATTTTTTTGAAAGATAATTTCATTTATATTTCAAAACTGGAGCATTGTTCTGACGCAGCGTTACTATTTCCTTATCTAATGTTAGCGCAAGCATTTGCTTTTCATAGCTCTATTGCACTGGGGAATACACCGGATAACCCTTCTCCAACAGGAGAAATTAACCGGGTTGTTCAAGGTGTTACTATTTACCCGTTCTCATATCAAAAAGATGGCGAATCGCTATCTTGAGATAAACACAACAAATAATAAGAGAGCAAGTTATGCACACACCAAATATTGTCTGGACCCGAATCGATGAACGTTTATTACATGGGCAAATTCGTATTACATGGGGTAAACACACGGAAGCAAATTTAATTCTTGTTGCGAATGATGACGCTGCTGATGGACCCAATTCTGCTTTTATGCAAGCTGGCATGAAAGCATCAGCAGGTGGAGAATATGCGGTCCGCTTTTTCTCTATTCAAAAAACCATTGATGTGATTAGTAAAGCATCTCCTCGCCAGAAAATTTTTGTACTTTGCAATAACCCAACTGACGTTGCTCGTTTAGTTGAAGGTGGTGTTCCTATAACGCACTGTAATGTTGGCAATATGCATTTCCATGAAGGGAAAAGACAGATTGCGAAGACGGTGTCTGTTGATGAACGTGATTTGGATGCATTTCGCCGTTTGGTGGATAAAGGCGTCACCTGTACCGTGCAAAATACACCTGACCAATCTCCAGTGGATGTGTTAGCGCTTGCAACGGCTTAAGGCTGCTTGAGGCATAACTTAAAACAACTGTGTTTAAGGAATTATTATGATTTATGAAGCTTCTCTTGTGGCTTTATGGGCCTTCTTTTGCGGTATAGATAAGTATGATGTTGCGCTAAACATTCACAGGCCACTCATTACAGGCCCTGTTGTTGGGTTGATTATGGGTGATATGCAAGTCGGTTTGATTGCAGGCGCTACGCTGGAACTTGCATGGTTAGGGTTAGTTCCTAATGCAGGGGCTCAGCCACCAGATGTCACATTAGGGACTATAGCGGCCGTTGCTTTTGCCATCATGACTAATCAATCACCTGCAGTTGCGATGGGGATTGGGATGCCTATCGCAGTGCTAATGCAAATGATCATTATCGGTTTCTTCGCCATGACTGCATTTACTATGGGTAAAGCAGACCGTTATGCAGAAAAAGCCGATGCATCGGGTATTTCTCGACTGTTGATAGCCACTATTACTGTTCGTTCATTACTGTATTCCATTGTTGCATTCGTCACGGTTTATTTTGGTGAACATGCTGCGGAATGGATAGATCAAAACACGCCAAAAGTATTGCTAGAAGGTTTAGGTATTGGCGCGAAAATGGTACCAGCAATTGGCTTTGCTATGTTGTTAAAAATCATGTGGTCAAAAGAAGTGGCGGGCGTGTTCTTCGTTGGATTTGTTATGACAACTTACTTGAAGCTTCCCATCATGGCGGTAGCAATACTTGGCGCATCCGCAGCAGCACTGTATTACTTCTTCAGCGGTAACAGTAACAACAATAACTCACAGAAAAATGAGGATTTTGAAGATGGTATCTGATAACAAAGCAATCGAACAAACGAAAAACCTCCCTGTTGAGTCCTATGTTGATGGTGTTGATGAGTATCAGGATACAACGGTTCGTAAGGTAATAACGAAAGGCGATCTTTGGAAATGTGCGTTTCGTGGTTTATTTATGGAAGGTAATTTTAACTTCGAACGTATGCAAGGTGGTGGGTTTGCTTTTTCAATTATCCCTGCTTTGCGCAAAATCCATGGAAACAACAAGCGGGACTATGCGACATCACTAAAAAACCATCTGCAATTTTTCAATGCGAGTCCAAAGTTGTTTACGTTTTTGCTCGGCACAGCGGTTGCTATGGAGGAAAACAAAGAGAAGCCTTCAACGGTCAACGTGATGAAAGTTGCAGGTATGGGGCCTACTGGTGGGATTGGTGATGCTATCGACCACATGACATTAATGCCATTGACGTTAGCATTAGGCGCTTCTATTGCAATGGAAGGGTCTATTGCAGGGCCGTGTGTCTTTTTCTTTCTCTATCAAATAATCCACTTCTTTGTGTATTTCGGTTTGATGTTTATGGGCTATCGCGCAGGTACAGCTGCGATGGTCAATATGAGTGATGCGACTGAAAAATTAGCGAAAGCCGCCAACATTATGGGGATTTTTGTTATCGGTGCGTTATCCGCTACTTTCATAAAGGTGCAAACAACGGCCTCGATTGAATTAGGTGGCAAGGTTGTTGAGTTGCAAAGTGCATTATTCGACAAAATTATGCCGAATTTACTACCGCTAGGCTTGGTTTTCCTGATGTTCAAAATGGTCAAGGGCACAGGCTTTTGGGCTAAACCTCCTGTACTTATTTTTTCAATGTTGGCATTCGGTGTGATTGGTCACGTATTGGGTGTTCTGTAAGTAAGTTAGATATTTGCGGGCAAATGGGTTTGCCCGCTTAGGAGTATACGAATGATTGGTTTGATTATTTCGGGTCACCTCAATTTTGCAAGTGGTATGGCATCGGCAGTAAAAGCTATCGCAGGTGAACAGGAGAATATGGTGTTTATTGATTTCATTGAATCAATATCGCCCGATGAATTAGAGCAGCAAATGCGTGCCGCTATTCAATCGATGTCTTGTGAGCAAGTTGTTTTCCTCACCGACCTTCCGGGTGGCACTCCATGTAATCGTGCCATGGCAATTATGATGGAAAACCCCTCTGTTGAAGTCTTAGCTGGCGTCAACCTTCCTATGATAGTTAATGCTGCATTTGAACGTGAAGATACCACCGCCAGTGAGTTACTGTCGGTTCTGAGAGAGATTGGTATGACAAGTATCCAAGACCTCCGTGAGCAGCTTGCTATGTCGTCTGAACCTGAAAATGAAGAAGATGGTTTATGAACCAGCAATATGCAATTTTAGCGGATAGGACGTTCACTCCAGAGGGCATCCGTTACCAGCAGTATGTGGTGATAAATGATGGCATTGTACAGGAAGTTACGAATATTGCGCCTGAAAACTGCCCGATTATCCACCTTAAAGACCGCAGTTTGCTACCCGGATTCGTCGATATTCATATTCATGGACGAGCTGGCTGTGATGTGATGGATGCAAGTCAATCTGCTTTGCAAACTATCTCAGATGAATTAGTCCAAACGGGAGTTGTGGCGTGGGTCGGCACGACGGTCACAGCCCCAATGGATGATATCCAGCAAGCGTTAACCAGCATCCGAGACTTTACCTCCAAACCACAAACATCCGGTGCACAACTGCTAGGAAGCTTCCTTGAAGGTCCTTATTTCACAGAAAGGCATCGTGGGTCGCATCCAGTGAAATACCTTAAAGCGCCTACAGTTGCTGAGCTTGATGAGCTTTATCGATGTGCAGAAGGTTCTTTACTGCGTGTTGCTATAGCCCCTGAAGCCGAAGGCGCCACTTCAGCTATTGATTGGCTTGTTGAACATAAAATTAAAACCAGTGTTGCACATACTGCGGCGGATTATGAGCAGACTAGCCAAGCTTTTGCGCGTGGCGCAGATTGTGGCGTGCATCTTTATAACGGGATGACGGGGTTACATCACCGTGAACCTGGCTGCTGTGGTGCCGTGTTATATCACAATGTACTCGCTGAATTGATAGCCGATGGTATTCATGTCCACCCTGTCATGATGGAACTGGCTTATCGCCTAAAAGGTTACCAACAGATTGCATTGATTACTGATTGCATGCGGGCAGGGGGGCTTCCTGATGGTGACTACGCCCTTGGCGCACAAATGGTCAAAGTCACGAATGGCCAAGCTCGAACTGTCGATGGTTCTTTAGCGGGGAGTACATGTAGCTTGGATAGTGCATTGCGCAATATGGTGCGCTTAGCTCACATACCTGAATGGGAAGCCGTTCAGATGGCAACCGCAATACCGGCTGAATATCTCGGTATTAGCGAGCAATTTGGTTATATCCGTAAAGGTGCTCAAGCCAATTTTGCTGTTGTTGATAACAATTTTTATTTAACAGACACATTCATCAGAGGTGAACACGTTCACTCTGTATTCGGGAAAGCCGATCACTAAGATGGTTAACCCATCAGTAAATTTATGAGGTATTTATAATGGAAATTCGTCAACCAATTCACAGTGAGCATGCTAAAACGCTCGATACCGAAGGGTTACGTCAACAGTTTCTGATTGAGGATCTGTTCCGTGAAGGGGAAATGAATCTCACTTATAGCCATATCGACCGTATTATTGTCGGTGGTATTGTTCCAACAAGTGCGCCATTAGCGTTAATGGCGGGGAAAGCCTTAGGTGTTGATTTTTTTCTAGAAAGGCGTGAATTAGGCGCAATCAATATTGGTGGGGAAGGTAAAGTTATTATCGATGGCGATGTGTTTGAGATAGCCCCGCGTGAAGCCATTTATATTGGTATGGGGACTCGAACAGTTGAATTTATGAGTATTGATGCGAAAGAACCTGCTCGTTTTTATATCAATTGTGCACCGGCTCACCATGCTTATCCAAGCCGTAAAATTACGATTGACCAAGCATCGCCTGAGAAACTGGGTAATGCTGAAAACTGCAATGTCCGTACTATTTATAAATTTTTGCACCCGTCAATCCTACCAACATGTCAGTTATCAATGGGGATGACGGTATTAGAGCCGGGAAGTTTGTGGAATACCATGCCATGTCATACCCATGAGCGCCGTATGGAAGTTTATCTGTATTTCGATATGAAAGAAGATAATGTGGTTTTCCACTATATGGGTGAACCAACAGAAACTCGCCATATTGTGGTCCGCAACGAACAAGCGGTGATTAGCCCTAGCTGGTCGATTCACTCCGGTGTAGGTACCGCGGCTTATACCTTTATCTGGGGCATGGTTGGGGAAAATCAAGTTTTCCATGATATGGACCATGTCGCAATGAAAGATCTGAAATAGTTACTCCTTTCACTCTTTTTTTTTCTTATACAGTAAAACGATGTGGGATATTCCCACATCGTTAGAGGAACTCATCATGAATTTATTTGATTTAACTGGGAAAGTTGCCATCGTTACGGGGTGTAACACTGGGTTAGGGCAAGGTATGGCTATTGGTTTGGCACAAGCAGGAGCTGATATTGTTGGGGTTGGTGTACAAGATGCACCTGAAACACGACAGCAGATAGAAGCATTAGGGCGCAAATTTCATTACATTACCATGAACTTAATGGAACAATCAGGCTTACAAGATTTAGTTGACGAAGCAGTATCGGCAATGGGTCATATTGATATATTAGTTAATAATGCGGGAATTATTCGCCGTGAAGACTTATTAGAGTTTAGTGAAAAAGATTGGGATGATGTGATCAACATTAACCAAAAAACATTATTCTTCCTATCACAACGCGTTGCCCGTCAGTTTGTAAAACAAGGCAATGGTGGCAAAATCATTAATATTGCGTCAATGCTATCTTTCCAAGGTGGTATTCGGGTGCCATCTTATACGGCCAGTAAGTCCGCGGTAATGGGGCTGACTCGCGCACTGGCAACAGAGTTATCTCAATATAATATTAATGTTAATGCCATTGCACCTGGTTATATGGCAACAGATAATACGGCGGCACTGCGCGCTGATGCGGCTCGTAATGCAGCAATCGTGGAGCGCATACCTGCCGGCCGTTGGGGAACTCCAGATGATCTCGCAGGGCCTGCCATTTTCTTAGCTTCAAAAGCCAGTGACTATATTAATGGTTATACCATTGCGGTAGATGGTGGATGGTTGGCCCGTTAATCCATCAGGAGAATAAGAATGGAACAATCATTATTACCTCAATCGCTACAACGAAATACTGTTTTGCAGGATATGAAACGAGTATACCGTTTTCAGTCTGCGAATCAGGTACGTAGTGTGATCCGCCGTAGTGGAAAAACCCGTTTTATTAAAGATACGGATTGGGAGCGTGGCGTTCTGTGGTCTTGTGTTGCTGCGGCATGGCAAGCGACACAAGATAAGGAATACCTTGATGGTGTGATGAATTACACACTTCATACTGGGTTTCGCCCAGGCCCTAATGCACGCTTTGCGGATGACCATGTTTGTACGCAAGCTTATTTAGTGGCGAGTAGCCAATTTTTACAACCGGAAGTTCTTGAGCCAACGATTAAAGCGTTTGATTTGATGTTAGCAGAGCCCAAGGCGGGTCGCGAAGATTGGTGGTGGTGTGATGCCTTATTTATGGCGCCCCCAGCATTTGCCGCGCTTTCGGCAAAAATAAAAGATGTACGTTATTTAAACTACATGAATCAAGCTTATTGGGATGCAATTGAGCATTTACGCGATATTGAGACTGGGCTTGTTTATCGTGATTATCGTTATATCCCAGATGGCCAAGGTAGTGAGCTACGTGAGGCGAATGGCGAGAAAGTGTTTTGGAGCAGAGGGATCGCTTGGGTTATCGCATCAATTCCTCGGATTTTACCACACTTACCGAGTGACCATCCCGATCGTCAACGTTATATTGATTTGTTTACAGAATTATTGGCTGCAATCATTCCTTATCAGCAAGAAGATGGTTTTTGGCGTACGAGTTTGCTTGACCCACAAAGTTTCCCGGCGCCTGAAAGTAGTGCGGCAGCGTTATTTTGTTATGGAATAGCATGGGGAATTAATCATAATATTTTAGATGAAAAGACTTTTTACCCAGTATTAGAAAAGGCTTGGGTCGCATTACGCGGCTGTATTCACCCTAATGGTATGTTAGGTTATGTACAATTACCTGCATTTAACCCGAGAGATGTTAATTTTGAACATAATATGGATTATGGTGCGGGAGCTTATTTATTAGCGGGTAGTGAAGTTATCAATTTATTTTGTTAGGTTATAAATTCATTTAGCATTGCTCATTGTTATTACTTTTTAATACTATATTTGTTATTTCACCGGTTATGTTTTTAGTAATAAAACATAACTGGTTTTTTTTATTGTTATTACTGTAGAATGTAGGGTGCTCAATGTTTTTTTAAATAAAAAGACCTATTCAATATTTCAGAAATAGGTCTTAATGTTTTTAGATTAATAATAACCGCTGCTTAATTACCAAGTATATTGAATACCAACGCGGAAACGGGTTTGACGGTCGCTTGAGAAACGATTTTCTTTCACGTTACCTACTTCAACAAATGGTCGCCATAATGCGCCATCATCAGCTTTAATATCATAACGTAGGCGTACGTTATGTTGATAATCAAATTTCTTATTGTTATACATAGGTTGTGCGTTATCAGCCATTTCCCACATTAAGTCTAATTGATATTGTAAGTCTAAATTATTCCATTTATAACCAATCCAGCTATCAAATTCTTGAACTTTAGAGTGGTAGTTGCTGCCGTTTTCACCAACTTGCCCATAATCCCAAACCTTCCATTTATAACGACCTTGTAAGCGAATACCGTTATCAAACGTATAGTTTAAGCGAACGTAAGGAACATAAACTAGACCGAGCTTATCAAAATCAAGAGATGCACCAACAAGGCCAACGAGGTTTGGATTGAGTTTTTTATAATAAAATGCAGAAAACTCAGAACCATCAATTTTCATTGCATCATATGCGCCATCTTTATTTCCATAGCGAGCATCTAACTCAAAGCCAATATTTTCCCCAGTATCCAAAAAGGCTTTAATACGGTCGCCACTTTTCCCAGAAGCATCTAAATATTGATGACGGTATTCAATTGTCGTTTTATAGTTATTAGCGAGTGCATATTGTGAAGAAACTGCAAATAATACGGCACTAGTGATAAATAGTTTTTTCATTATCTTTATTCCAAGCTGTATGCTTTAAGCATGATGGTAGTAGTTCCCTGTTTTATTAGAGAATTTATTGTTTTATTTTTTATGAAATTGCCACCTAAGGAGAGGTGGCAAATTAATATTAATTATTTAGTTTCACATTCTGTGACTTTTTTGTTTAATTTATTTGTTGTTGCTGTAATAAATTCACTTGGTCTCCAAGAATCACCTGTCTTTTCTAACCAAGGAACTAGCTCTTCTTTAATTAATTTATCGATAAGCGGTTTATTCTCATCAGCGACATTTTTCATTTGATAAGGGTCATTTACGTTATCGTAAAGAGTATATTTCAGAGGCTGGCCATCTTGGCGATCAATAACTAATGTATGGGTTTTAGTTCTTACCCCCCGTTTACCAAATGAAGGTTCGCCATAAGGAATAAACAGGTATAGCTGTGAATTAGCGGTATCGCCTTCACCTGTTGCTATACGCTCCGCTAAATTACTCCCTTCAACTGAGCCGGGGATCCAGTGTTCTAACCCTAGTAGC
Organism: Providencia sp. AGC89; assembly: GCF_053543535.1. Lineage (NCBI taxonomy): Bacteria > Pseudomonadati > Pseudomonadota > Gammaproteobacteria > Enterobacterales > Morganellaceae > Providencia > Providencia sp. AGC89. The sequence continues at coordinate 158,522 of NZ_JBIXLP010000068.1, read as the reverse complement.
CCTAATATTGTTGGGTATATATCTGGCGCAGACATCAATGCATCATCTTGTCCTACTTTGATTTTTCCGGGTAAACGGAACATCATTGGTACGCGCATAGACTCTTCATAAGGGTTGTTCTTAGTTGCCTGCCCATTAGCCCCAAGACAACTACCATGGTCAGAGAAAAAGACGACTAACGTATTGTCTGCAAGACCTTGTTTTTCTAGTTCGTCAACGATGCGACCAAATTGGTCGTCAACGCCGTTTACCATCGCTAAATACTCTTTAAAGTATTGGGGACCATAGCCTTCTTGATATTCAGTATCCCATTTTACATTTGGTCTGGTATTAAGTTCTTGTGAGGTTTTTCCTTTGTAAGCGTCTAAATATTTTTGTGGCACTTGGTCATAAGGGGAGTGAGGAGGGTTCATGGAAACCACTAAAGCAAATGGCTTCGATGTATCTCGGTATTTACCCTCTTCATTGCGTAGAAATTTGATAGCCATATCAGCTTCATGTTCAGGCCCCCACTGGTCGACATAAATTGGCTTCTCACGTGGTGTATCATTCCCCCAATACATAGGCTTCATATGTAGGTCATAAGTGCCATAGGAGTACCAAAAATCAAAGCCATGGCGGCGATCAGGTGCTGCCCATTCATTCCAATAACGGCCTTCCATCGGGTTATTATAACTTTCAATAAAAGGGGCATAAGGTGCATCCAAATGCCATTTTCCAATATAGCCTGTACTATAATCGAGTGATTTCAATACATCGGACCAACATTTCGAATAAGGAGATAAATCAATACCGACCTTACCGCCATAGTCATGAGCATTACCTGTTATGCCGTTACGAACAGGATATTGACCCGTCATAAACATGCCGCGAAATGGTGAACATAATGGGTAGTTAGACGCCATTTGTGTCATTACTTTAGCTTGTTTGGCAAACTTATTTAGGTTAGGTGTAATCGAAGGATCTTCTCCCATAAATTGCAATGCATGTGCACGCATTTCATCTGGGAAAATGATCAATAAATTTGGAGCATTATCAGGACGGGCTGGCATGCCATTAGAAGGTTTCCCTGAGTTGGCTAAAATGGGACTAGAAACCGACATTGCTGCACCGCTGGCTGCTAATCCTTTGATAAAGCTTCTGCGCGAAACAGTCATTGCTTCTTCCTCTTTGTTTACGTTTTCTTTCGTTTTGTGTTTTTATATATTATTTATACTTTTGCATAATATCAAAAAGTAAGTGATCGAAAATGTCGAAATTGAAGTCATGATCACAAAAAATGACCAATCGAAAGCTACTGTGATTTGTTTCGAAAGAAAAACAAAATAGTGTAAGTGTGGTTATTTATATTCATCTATATGATTTAGAACTATTAATTGATATTTTGTGATAAGGGTTGCAAATTTTAAATTTTTACTTTCATTTGGCATAAGGTGAGCTTTTTGTTTTTCATTTGCTTTCATTGGTTCTGGTGAGGGGAGTATGAAGTGTGTTTATTCAAGGTTATAGAGACTAAATAACGCCTAGGTGATCGAGAATAATAAGTAAAGATGGCTTTGGCTTACTGTCGAATCATGATGCGTTTTAGAATAAGAGAAATAATAGAGCGGTAAGGTATATCAGGTCTTTGATAAAAAGATTGATACTTGAGTTAAGGCGTTTAAATAAGTTAAGGATATCCGTTACATATTAATACGGGTATCCTTTTATGATAAATAACTAACCAATATTAAAATTGTGCATTTAATCCTAAGCGTAATGTGCGCCCAGGCGCTGGCATCATACTACGAGTCAATGGGTCGATATAATAACGGTCAGTTAAATTGGTAACTAAAAACTCAACATTGATGTTTTTATCTATTTGGTAGCGAGCGTAGGCATCGGCGGTTAATGTTGGAGTCCAGTGCATAGGGCTATTATTCGCCATTGAATAACTACCGGGGTAACGCTGCATCATTTTCTTTTCATCTTTATTTTGAACGCTGCTGGTGTAACGTAAACGAGTTCCTACTTCAAGGCTTTCATCCATAAAACGCATCCCAAGGTTCGAGTTAATCGCATATTTGGGCTGTAACTGCGTTCTCAAGAAGCCGCCGGGAAATCCAGCTGTTGTACATTGGGAAATATTATATTGATTACCAATGTCTACTTTTGCAGGCTCGGAGTCATCGCAAACTTCATTTTTCAAGCGGTAATCAATACCTATATCCATAAATACCCCGCCATTATCATAACGAGCGAGGGCTTCAATCCCTGCGGTTTTATGTTCTTTTACTTGAATAAAGTTAAGGCGACCATCACGGTCAAACGCATTTTCGATTACAGTGTGGTAGTAACCTATTTTTATATCTGCATGGCGTTCAGCGCCCAATAAGCTTTGAAGGTTACGAGAATAGCCAAATTCCATGGTTTTAGCTCGTTCTGGTTTAAAAACCATTTTTTCTTTGCGGGCTTCACTTGAGCCTGCAAAGCCGATACTGTTTTCAAAAATACTTGGTAAACGTATTGTTTCGATATAGCGTGCATAAACTCGGTCATTATCCGATAACCAGATATTTGCACCAAAAGCAGGGGCCCAGCCATGACTTTTTTGTTTGCCGGGAAACTGCCATTTTTCTTCCTCTGTGAGTTTTCGCTTAAGTTCGCTTGCTGGATGTTCATACGCTTTATTATAAACAAACACTTCCTTACCTGTGACGGGGTCAATTGCGCGTGCTTGTGGGTCGATAGTGCCATTGTGGAAAGGGTTCGTTTTTGTTGTGTAACGGCCATCTTTATCCGATTTCCAGTCAGTACGGAAACTGACGTCTAAAACGCCATTTTCGTTTGGTCGCTGAGGGTCTTTTCTCTCGGTGATATAAACATGGTAATCTGCATCATCAAGCCCTAATACCTCAGTTAAAATTTGTTTATTACGATAAGAACCGCCAAAGGGTTGATAACCTTTAGCGACGGCTTTGTCATATTCTTCTTGTGTCAAAATTCGGTTGTAGTTGATCCTTCTAGCAAGGCGTTCATCAGGGTTTTGAAAACCATTGGCGCGTTTTCTCATTTGCTCTTTTAAGTAATCATCTTCTGTCCAACCATCAATATATTTTGCGCCTGCATCAAGCTCTAACCATGTTGTTGGCCTATAGTTAAAGTTAAAAGCAATGGTTGTCTCTTGCCGATGCCCTTTTCGGGGGAGAGCAATAAAGGGGCTAGCTGATTGGGAGGGGGGCACATCATTAGAGTCTAATTTTTCTTTAAGCATTGACCCGCGTAGCGTTAAGTCCAGATCTGGTGTAAGTGCCATTGTATTTCGCAAGTTGAAACCGATGCGGTCATTTTCAGAGTTTGTTGCGGCAGTATTAATTAAAGAACCGTCAATATTAGGGTCTTTACCGTTTCCATAGCCGTATTCAAACCCCCAATCACGTTCTTTAGGTTCACGAGGGTAACCCCCTGAGGTATTTGTATCACCAACAGAGTGTGTCATCCAGATATTGGCATTTAGATCAATCCATGGATTGTCATCAGGTTTCCATGCATATTCTGCATTATAGGCATTTACCGTAAAGTGGGCTAATGGCCATTGAGGAAGCACTTGTTTCCCTTCAATTTCTTTAAAGCCGATACGCGAAGGCATAATTTCACCATAGGTACTTTCGCTGCGCCTAAAACTTAAATGTAATGTTTGGTTTTCAGTGAGATACAAATTTGTTTTAACTAAATAAGATTCTAATTCATTAGATGTATTTGTGACCTCTTTCCCGGGACCATATATTTTGGCTGCGAAAGGGAGGTATGGGTCTGGGCCTAGCTGCTGTTGCACTGTTTGTTGTTCGTTGAGCTGAATTGCTTCTTGGTAGCGATGAGCGCCTTTTTTGCCAGCAAAATAGTTGCCTTGTCGGCGGTATGCATAGGCCGCCATAACATCAAATTTTTCTTGGCGGGTACCTACTGCTATTCTCCCACCGTTATCTTTAAAATTGAAAAATTGCGCATTACCGCGAGATTTTGGGGTGATATTAACGACGGGGTCTGAAAAAACATAGTTATTGTTTTTATAGATCTCAGGGTGATCTCGATAATCGCTACCATATCCAAAGTTTGGTACTCGTTCTCGTGTCGAGTTACTACTGGTTTCTAGCTTTAAACTAAAGCCAAATTTTTCATCGGGGGCGACAACATCATCTATTCCTATAGTTCTAATTGCTATCCCACCACCAACGGATGTTTTGATATCGCTAACCAGTGAACCACTTTTTTCAATATCAATACTGCTAATGAGGTTAGGGTCTACATAATTACGGTTATTGGCGCCATTATAACCACGATAGACGGTTAAAGATTGTTCTGTGCCATCGACTGTGACGGGGACGCGCTCTTGACCTTGAATACCTCGGACATTAGGGTCTAATGCACCACTATTACGCGCATCGCCACTGTATACACCAATTGCACTATTTAGTACGTCAGCGGTGCTGGTTCCTTTATAGCGTTCAACTAGATCTTTACCTAAATATACCTTAGAACCCTTGGCATCATATTGATCATCGTAGCCTTGTTGGTCTCGTTCCTTGATGGTTTTTGCGGAATCCTGAACAGTAATAGTGCCAATATGTTCTTTCTTTTCCGCTTGAGTCGTTGCTGGGAAAAAGAGGGTGGTAATAATTGCAGTAGTAATAGGTTTTAATTTGTATTTGTACATTTTGTTTTTCTCTATGCCATAACACTTAAAAGCGGGTTTCTAACCCAACTGAAACCTCGTGCTGATGGTAGGAATAGATCCCATCTGCCGAGCTTTTATTATTTCGAAAGCGGTAACTGGTATAAGGCGTGAAGGTCAGTAGTGTGTAATTTGGAAAATTTAATCGCGCAAAATACATAGTTTCACGGTCATGACGCTTAACATTTAGCAAATAGTTGAAGGCACCAAATTGGCTTTCTCGATAAGTTGCTAATGCTAAGAAATGAATATCGGGTGTTAATACCGTATAAAAGCCAGCCCGTGCGCCAAGTTGGTCATAGTTGTCACTGCGAACTTCAGTGGTTACGCGAGTGGCATCAGCACCTAAAAATATGGAACTATTAGGTGTAATACCGTAAATCCCCGTCATATGAAGTGCTGTTCGCGAGCCATCAGCGCTGTCATAGGGTTTCTGATAATGAAGTTGTTGATAATCAGCTGAAGTTGTCAGGATCACTTGAGGGGTGAATTGATAATCTGCGTCTATTCGTCCCCCCATTCCTAAATATCGACGCTTTTCATTGACGGTTTTTAGTTCGAGTTGCGGGCCCAAAGATACGGTTGTATTTGCATTATTAAAGCGATATAAGGCAGCGAAAGATGAGGTGTTTTCACTATACTCAGCATAATGTGGATAGCGATCACCATAGGATGTTCCCTTGATTTGAAGGGAATGGTTTCCTGTTATTGGGATAATTTTACTGAGGCTAGCATCATAAGTAAGCCCTGAAGACGCGATTGGGTTGGCCATTTTCCATGTGCCGCCCGGCGTTTGCCAAACTTTATCTTTATTAGGGGCTTGATTAATATTACTGTTGTATTTATATCCAAAAGATAAACTTCCTGTCCAAGCCGTACGGTTTTCAATCGCGCCAATAAACTGTTGAATAGTTTGTTGAACCCCAGCAGGCAAAGCGAGGGTCTCATCGTTAATTAGGCTTTGGAATAACGCTAATGATTCTTTATTTTGGTTGTCTTCAAAATAGGCACGAGCCAATTCCAATTTGACTCGTAGAAATTGGGGGGATAACGCTAATATCTGTTGATAATACGCAATGGCCTGAGGGTAGTGATTTTGCGATTTTTCTATTTCGGCTTTAGCAAATAAAATCAATAACGGATCAGCGTCAGACAAAGCCTGATAGCGTTTTAATAAACGCTGTACATCCTGAAATTGCCGATGGTTAATGGCTAAATAAATTGCTTGCCCTAAATCTTGGGCATTGTTTCTCAGCGTGTAAGTTTTACCGCTAAGATTAATAGACATGTCATCAGGGAGTAACTGTTGGTCTTTGCCGGGAACAACGGCGCTTTTATCACGATAGTTTTGTTTGTCTTTCTGCCATAATAATTGTTCTCGGTCTGTATCCAGACTTGCTGAGAATGTAGGGAAAGAAAGTACTAATATAGTTGTGACGGAAAAAAGTAAAAAATATTGCATAGGTTGTTTTCGGCATTAAAGGTAGGCAGCCAACTGTCAATCATGCTTTGTTGACCACCTAAATTGATTTACACGTTACTGGGAGATATCTCCTCGGCTCCCACCAAAGGCCATATCTTTACTTTGGTCGTTAAATTTAGTCACACCCGCTATATGTTTCGCTTGGTCGCCAAAGAAGTGACCGCGAGCTTCACCGACAGCGCCATTTAGCGTTGCATCCCCTGCGAAGGTTGCGTTATTTTTAATTTTGGCATCGATATTTGTGCTACCGATATTCCCTGCTAATGATTTGCTACCAAAGTTAGCCGTCAAAGTTCCCGTCGCTAGTGCACCGCCGTTGTATTGGCTAATCCCTTTCACTGAATATTCCGCAGTTCCTGCCGTTGGCATATTGCTAGTAACATCTTTACCTGAGTAATAAGCAGTATGTGTGGTGTCATTGACTTGGCCTGTTGATGACCATTCACCAAAGTAAATTTCAGCGTTGGCAACTTGTGCAAAATTGAATACGCCCATTTTGTTGTGTGTAGCTGGATTGCCAGGAGTATTAGGCATTGAAATCACATGGGCTTCATTTCCAGCTTGTTTTGGAGCCATTTTTGTTAAACCAGAAAAAGAAATAGTTTTGCCGCCATAGACAGCTTGAACTCCTATCCCAGGGTCACCAATTGCGCCACCATGGCCTCCAGCAGTACCTTCTGTGGCACCTACTTGTACGGAAGGGCCCGATGGATCAAAAGGCTGGCTTTGATCAGAACCGACAGCGGCGAAGGTACTAAAAGACATTCCGCATGCTGCGAATGCTAGAGCAATAACATTTAACTTTTTCATCGGAATACTCCATTTTAATTAAAGATAATAATGATATTACTAGTATGGTAATTATCATTTTTCTGATATATAACGGGTGTCATTAAATCAAATAAAAATATAAATGCAAATGATAATTCTTCGCATTAACATTGATATTATTATGGGTATCAATATGATAGGCTCGGTATTTGGTGTGTTAGCTATTGATATTAAAAATTTTTTTGTAAATTAATTGTTGTTTTATTTATTTTTCACTTAAAAAATTTTTAATAAAAAAGTTAGATTAGTCACATTTTAATGAATGTAAAAAATAGTATTTCACAATAAAACATTAAAATAAGTAATGTTTTATTGTGGGGGTAGGATGAAATAGACGGGCTAGGAGCAGTAGATTGATAATTTGATTAAATCAAAGTTGCATATTAATGAGTTACAGGCATAAAGATTGATAGGGGTACAAGAATGAGTCCTTGGTTAATTTTGGGCGCTGGTGGTAAAGGCGTCGGTAATATGGTTGCTAAACTGGCAGTTACGGATAAACGTCCTGTTATCGCAATAGTGCGTAATTCTCAATCAGCCGAAATGCTAGAAGATCAAGGCATACAGGTGTTTAGGGGTGATGCTTGTGATAAGGCCGTCGTTTCGGCAGCTTGCCAAGCAGCTGGCGCCTCAGCAACGGTTATTTCTACGATGGGGGGAACACAGGATTATTTAGCTCACCGCACTGTAATTGATTGTGCCGAGCAGGCTGGTATATCTCGCATGGTTCTCGTGACATCGCTTGGATGTGGTGATTCATGGCAATATTTGTCTTTACGGGCACGTACCGCTTTTGGTCAAGCCGTGCGTGAAAAATCCCTTGCTGAATCATGGTTACAAACGAGCTCTCTCGATTATGTCATCGTTCGCCCTGGTGGTTTACTGCACGGACAAGCAACAGGAAAAGCGATATTACAACAAGTGGATGATGTTCACGGTTTAGTGATGCGGGCAGACGTAGCAGAACATGTTTATCTTCTAGCCCAACAAACTACGCTTAAAAATCAAATCTATAGCATAATTCAGCCAGAGCTGGCATTAGCTTAAACAGATAGTGGCCTTGCTTGGTCACTCAACACTGTAATAGTGATAATGATATCGTGACTATCGTGAATTATTTGTTCATTGTGTTGGGCTCCACTAATTTCGAACATATTGTGCAGGCATTGGGGGAGCAAACCGAAAAACATAAGGAAACTATAATGAATATTGCACAACGGTTACAGGATAAAGGTCGCCAAGAAGGTCTACTTTAAGGCATTGAGTGAGGGCGAGAAAAAAGAACGACAAGAGGCAACAATTGTTTTGGCAAGTAAGCTACTTAAACAAGGCATTAGCCTAGAAATTATTATGGAAAGCACGGGGTTAAGCTGTGAAGTACTGGTTTCATTACAGTAGGGTTTTAGGCATTACTGGTCATTAAAGTGCAACATGATAAGGAAGAATATACAACAAAGCTTGCAACTGGTTGAACAATGGTTGAATGGGTAAAATAGGTATAAGCCAGAAAGCTCTGATGACAGAACTTTCTTTTAGCTTATTTTTGCAATCCTAATTCAATTTCAACATTTAGCGGGCAACACGTAAGCCACCTTCAACACCCTGTGGGCTCCAGAGAATTTGCCATAATTGAATATCGCGAGCTCGGAATGCACCAGCACACGCATTGAGGTAATAAGAAAACATACGCTTAAAACGAGGTGTATAATTAGCTTCAAGCTCAGGCCAAGCTGATTGAAAACGAGCATACCACGCCATCAGTGTATGGTCGTAATCCGCACCAAAATTGTGCCAATCCTCCATCACTAATTTTCCTTCACTACTTTCGCCAATATTTTGTATTGAGGGTAAACAGCCGTTTGGAAAGATATATTTATTGATCCACGCATCAACATTAACTTTATTGCGATTAGACCCAATGGTGTGAAGGAGAAATAAACCATTGGAGGCTAAATTACGTTGGACAACATCAAAATAGGTTGCGTAGTTTTTTGGCCCAACATGTTCAAACATACCCACTGAAACAATACGGTCGAATTGGTCATTAAGGTTTCGATAATCTTCTAATAAAATTTTGACATCCATATCAGCACAACGAGCCTGTGCATATTTTTGCTGTTCAGCTGAAATTGTGACACCAGTGACGGAAACGCCAAAATGTTTAGCTGCATAGGCAGCAAGACCTCCCCAACCACAGCCAATATCAAGTAACCGCATACCTGGTTTTAATTGTAATTTTTCACAAATTAAATTTAATTTTTGTTCTTGAGCTAGATGGAGGTTTTCAGGGCTATGGTCTAAGCCTTTCCAGTAACCACAGGAATATTGCATGTAAGGGTCTAGCATCAAAGAAAATAAATCGTTACCTAGGTCGTAATGCTCTTCACCAACGATACGAGCCCGTTTTAGGGTTTGTAAATTTCGCACTCGTGCTACAGCGACTTTCAACGTATCACTGAAATGATGGGGTAATTTGTTATCAAGCCCATGGCGTAAAACGCGCTGAAAAAACATATCCAACCGCTCGCAATCCCACCAGCCATCCATATAGCTTTCACCCAACCCTATTGAACCGTGTTGTAGGACACGTTTAAAGAATTGGTTATTATGAACTTGTATATCGAAAGGGCGGGAACCATTAATTTCAATGCCTGCTTCATTTAATAGCTCTGAAGCAATACGCCGCCAAGAGTCGATAGAGGCTTTCTGGTTAACTACATTTTCAGTACTCATCTGATCTCCAATTTTTGTCAAAGTGGGATTCAGAGAACTTTATTTGTGACGTATTCGCGGTACAGCAAAACAGGAATATTGACCACCACGGTATGACAGTCAGTGTATTAGCGTTATTGTTGCTATAAATAAAGCTCAAATCCAGTTTTAGATAACTCTTTAAAAAATATAAAACCTTCAGGTTTAATTTCAATAAAAATTGCACTTAATTTTTATAAATGGCACTTATAACCAAAAATAAGGGGTAACTAGACGTTTATTGCTTATCAAAAATTGTCAATATTTTATAGAAATCAACTATGTAAATAATAAGCTTAGTATATAAATATGGCAATGGTATGAAAGATGAACAGCAAATTTAAAATGGGGGAATGAAATATAGGAAGACAGCTTAAATGGTTCACCTGTTGGCCACAGAGAACCATTTAAACGGCTAAATAACTTATTTAGTTCGATCTGAATAACCGTAATTGATAATTTCGGCTTGCTCAAGCTGGATTTGTGTTACCGCAGGTTGAGTATTGGCTATCACACGCCCATCACGGATAGAATAGCGAACAGGGACTTGTCGGCGTACCGCATCAAAACCATTTTCGGCAGGTAAAACTAGCAGGTTAGCCCGCTTCCCTTCACCAATACCATAGTCAGCTAAAGCCAATGTACGCGCACTGTATTCACTAATTAACTTCAGCCCATCATTGATTTGTTGATAACCCATTAACTGGCAAACATGTAACCCCATATGTAGCACTTGCAGCATATTTGCTGTACCGAGAGGATACCAAGGGTCAAAAACATCATCGTGACCGAAGCAAACATTAATATCTGCTGCTAGCATCTCTTTAACACGTGTAATACCACGGCGCTTAGGGTAAGTATCAAATCGGCCTTGTAAGTGAATATTGACGAGTGGGTTCGCGACAAAGTTAATCCCTGACATTTTCAATAAACGGAATAAACGCGAAGTGTAAGCGCCATTATAGGAATGCATGGCAGTTGTATGACTAGCAGTCACACGAGCCCCCATCCCTTGTGCATGCGCTAATGCGGCTACGGTTTCCACAAAGCGTGATTGTTCGTCATCGATTTCGTCACAATGCACATCAATTAAGCGGTCGTATTTCTGAGCCAGTGCAAAGGTTTTATGTAACGACTCAACACCATACTCGCGGGTAAACTCAAAATGTGGAATTGCTCCTACCACATCTGCGCCTAAGCGTAATGCTTCCTCTAATAGGGCTTCGCCATTTGGATATGACAAAATCCCTTCTTGTGGAAAGGCGACAATTTGTAAGTCGACCCAAGGGGCGATTTCTTGCTTAACTTCTAACATGGCTTTCAGGGCTGTTAATGTGGGGTCAGAAACATCCACATGGGTACGAACATGTTGAATTCCATTAGCAATTTGCCATTTTAATGTTTGCCACGCTCGGCTTTTAACGTCATTGTGAGTCAACATTGCTTTACGTTCAGCCCAGCGCTCAATACCTTCAAATAAGGTGCCTGATTGGTTCCAGCTAGGTTGCCCAGCAGTTTGCGTTGTATCTAAATGGATATGTGGCTCAACAAAGGGAGCAGTCACTAAACCACCTTCAGCATCCAAGCTTTCAGGCAATATTTCCCCGGCGGGTTGTGGCACAATGGCTTGAATTTTTTTGTTTTCGATATCAATGCGCCATAGTCCATCACGTTCTGCTAAATGGGCATTATGAATATGTTTGAAAGTTTGATTAAGCACGTGTCATCTCCGAGTCTGTTGTGCGGCGGCGATTTAATAATGGGTTAAGAACAGCGTAACATAATGCGCCACCGAGCACGGCATTAACTGGGACAATCCCAGGTAAATAATTACCTGCAATGACACCAGCAGCAACGGCCAATAATGCACTAACGTTAACATCACGCATTTTATTGCTATCGAAGGTGCTATAACGGTGACGATACATTAAGAAATCTGCAATGATAATTCCCCCAATTGGAGGAATAGCGGCAGATAAGAAAGTGAGCCAACCAACAAAATTATTATATAGCCATAAAGCACATAAAGTACCTATTAAGCCGTTGATGATAGATAAGGTTTTGCTGGATAGCCCCGTAATATTTGCAAAGCCTAAGCCAGATGCGTAGAGGGCATTATCATTGGTAGTCCATATATTTAGCCCTAAAACAATAATTGCGGGTAATAAAAGTCCTTGAGCAATCATAACATCAGAAATGTCTGCCATACCCAATGAAGCGGCTCCTGCCGCGCCAAAGATAAACATTAATGAATTACCAAGGAAAAAGGCAACAATGGCGACGAGGACGGCGATTTTTGGCCTACGACCAAAGCGAACAAAATCAGCAGTTAATGTGCCTGCACTCACAAAAGACCCTACGACCATGGCTAATGCAAGGTTAAAATCAATTGGTTTTGTCGGGGTAATTGATTGTAAAGCATTCATGCCCCCCATATCAGTAACCGCAAGATAAACGGAATAGCTGCCCAGTATGGCGATAGCAGGGACAGCAACGACAGAAAGAACCGTAAGTGCAGAAATACCGAAAATAACAGTCACCGTCATTAAGACCCCTGAAATACCAATTAGCCAATTAATATCCCAACCAGTAGCTTTCCCGACAGGAATTGCAAACATAGCAACTCCAACACCAAACCAGCCGACTTGGGTGCCGCCTAATAAGAAAGAAGGAAGCCAAGAACCTTTGATACCAAAAGAATAGCGTGCAAGGAGGTGGGTTGTTAAGCCAGTTTTAGAACCGATAAAACCAAGAAATGCGGTGTAGATACCAAGAAGAAGATTACCGATGAGTACTGCGAGGAAGAAATCATGAAAATCAAGACCGGTACCAAGAGCGCCTCCGGTCCACATACTGGCGGAAAAGAAGGTTAATCCTAGCATTACAAAGGTTAATGCTAGCCCGCCTTTTCGCGCGGATATGGGCACGGGGCCATGACTATAATTTTTATCTTCGCTCACGATAGTCTCCAATTATTTTTTCAGGGCAAAAAAATCCGACGCATTTTATAGCCAGAAAAATAAAAAGCAAACGTTTTCGTTGGTGGTATTAAAATAATTAATCTATTAAAAAACAATTTAATTTAAGGAAATAAGTCAGAAGGGGTCATGAAAATTTTTATGTAAGATGTGTTTTTTTCAGTAATTCAATGCATTCTTGTGCGCCGCGTTTAAGTGCATGGCTCTTTAAGCTAACCACATGAATAGGGAGCTTCAAACCATTAGGCGTATTTTTAAACTGTAACGGCTTTAAAGTCCCTGTCGCTAGCTTATCTTTAATCAGGGACAAGGGAAAATTCCCCCAGCCCATGCCCCCTTCGACTAAGCCTAGTGCTAGGGAAAAGCTATCTGTTTTCCAATAGTTGCTGGAAACAACAATGCGCATATCACTGAGCTCGTGCTGCCGGCTACCAATAATAATTTGTCGGCTTTCGACGAGGTCTTCAATATAAAGTGAAGTTCTTTCTTGCAAAGAAGGGTGCTTTGTCGAAATAGTCGCAATAATAGACTCCTCGCCAATATAATGAAATTGTTCTTGAGAGTTAACATGTATTCCACCAAATACAATAGCGAGCTGGAGTTGTTTTTTATGTAGTAGTGGTAATAGGTCATCTTGGGGCGCGGTGACAAGTTCAATATGTAACAAGGGATATCGTTGGCTTAAAACACGTAGAGCATCAAAGAGTATATTTGAATTAATACCTGCCGCAACACCTATAGCCAGAGTGCTTTCTACCCCTTGGGTCAACTCTCTGGAAAATGTATTAAGTTGTGATAAGTTTTCAATAATATGGCGTGCATAGGGGGCTAATGAAAGGGCTTTCTCTGTCGGTTTGGGCTCACGGGAGTGACGATCAAATAGCTCAAAACCCAATTCTGCTTCAAGATTAGCTATTGCCATACTGACTGCCGAGGGGACTCGTTGTAATGATCTTGCAGCGGCAGAAAATGAGCCTTTGTCTAGAACAGTGAGGAAAATAATAAGATTGTCACTATTGAATGACATGGTAGACCTTTCAATAAAATTGATAGTAGCTGACTTTTATTATCATTGAATTATATTTATTTTACCACCTATTGATGACGATATATTTAGAGGTGGAGATATGCAGGGAATTAAACGGAAAATTGTGTTTGTTACTATCTATGAAGTTGTTGGGTGGGTGATTTCAGCGCTAGCACTGGCCTTTCTTTCAGGGAATTCAGCGGGAACAACAGGGCCATTAGCATTGGTGATAACTACGATTGCTGTTAGTTGGAATTTTATTTTTAATACAGGGTTTGAATATTGGGAGTCAAAACAAAAATCACGAATTAGAACCTTTAGGCGCCGGTTTGTGCATGCCATATTATTTCAATTAACACTGGTAATTTTTTTAATACCGTTAATTGCATGGTGGCTCTCGATTAGTCTTTTACAGGCGTTAATACTTGATTTTGCATTAATTATTTTTATCCCAATTTATACTTTCTTTTTTAATTGGGTTTTCGATAAAATTTTTGGGTTGCCTAAATCAGCTCTGCCACAAGATAATAAAGCCGTATCATAAAACAAATAGCGTGTTTCCTTCCTTTTTTATTGCGGAAGGAAACACAGATTGCCCAATATTATTTTAGTAACCTAACCTTAACCGCTTTGCCTTTAATTTTCCCTTGTTGCAATTGTTTCCATGCTTGTTGAGCAACAGAGCGTTTGACGGCAACATAGGCATGGGTAGGATGGATAACAATTTTACCAATATCATCGCTTACTAAACCGACATCACCAGTTAGTGCTCCTAAAATATCGCCTGGGCGCATTTTGGCCTTTTTGCCGCCATCAATACACAATGTTGCCATTGTTGCTTCTAATGGTGTGATATGAAGCCCCTCAGGCTCAGCGTGCCAATTGAGCTTCATATTTAGCATTTCTTCGAGCACGTTAGCGCGTTGAGCTTCTTCAGGTGCACATAAGCTAATTGCTAGGCCGCTTTCTCCTGCTCTTGCAGTTCGGCCAATGCGGTGAATATGCACTTCTGGGTCCCATGACAATTCATAGTTAATCACCATTTCTAATGCTTTGATATCTAACCCACGGGAAGCAACATCTGTTGCGACTAAAACGCGGCTACTGCTATTGGCAAAACGTATTAGAGTCTGGTCGCGGTCACGTTGTTCCATGTCACCATGTAGTACTAAAACACTCTGTTTACTCTCTGTTAGAGCGTCAAATACGGCTTGGCAATCTTTTTTAGTATTGCAAAAAATTACGCAGGATGCAGGTTGCTCACGGCTTAATAATTTTTGCAATAGGGCTATCTTCCCATGACGTGAAACTTCATAGAACTGTTGTTCGACAGCGGGTAATTCGTCAATGCTATTAATTTCAATAGCTTGTGGTTCGTGCTGGATTTGCTGACTGATACGTGCGATTTCATCTGGCCAAGTTGCTGAAAATAATAAGGTTTGACGATTCACTGGGGAGTAATCAATCACGGTTTCTATGTCAGGCATAAAACCCATATCTAACATTCTATCAGCTTCATCTAACACTAGAGTCTGCAAAGCATCTAACTGAACGGTTTCACGGTTTAAATGGTCAAGTAAACGGCCCGGCGTTGCGACAATGATATGTGCAGCATGGGCGAGGGAATCCCGTTGTATGCTAAATGGGACGCCACCACACAGGGTTAAAATCTTAATATTAGGAATTGCACGTGCTAGCCGACGTAGTTCGTTTGCCACTTGCTCTGCGAGTTCACGAGTAGGGCATAAGACTAATGATTGTGTTTTAAACAACTTAGCATCGATATGTTGCAATAACCCCAGACCAAACGCTGCGGTTTTGCCACTCCCCGTTTTAGCCTGTGCTCGAATATCTTTTCCGGCAAGGATTGGCGGAAGGGCGGCGGCTTGGATAGGGGTCATACTGAGATAACCTAATTCTTGTAGGTTAGAAAGTTGTTCAGCAGAAAGAGCGTTAAGGTCAGCAAATGAAGTCACTATAAAATCTCAAATAGAATAAAAGGCTAATGATGCTAATGATACTATCCTAGCGTTGCGCTGTCTGTTTTTAATTCTGAATACTTAACTAGAATAGTTAATCCAATGATCTATTTTAATTTTAAAGCAAAGAGAATAAAATTCTCTTAAACCCATGTTCAGTAGTATTGATAGAGGGGGAATAAGCAAATCCCCTAAGAAATAAGTTAAATTTATTTAAATATTGATACTGATTGATTACATGTGACACTGATATATTTAACTTCTCACATACATTTATTGTTTGTTTTTAATTGGTTATAGCTTCTTTGCTGCCTTTTTTCTATTCGTTAAGTGACTAAATAATAATATTGTGACGCTGAACTCATTTATTGTAATTATAGTAATTTATTGATTTTTAATGTTATTAAACTCAGTTTAGAAAAATTTTCTCTTAATTTGCAACATGTCATCAATTTTTAGAAAAAATTTTCTATTTCTCTGTGGCATATTCCTTTTAGCAACAAATATAAATATATCGTTCTTTATTTTACTATTACTGGGTTTAGATAATGACTAAGAATATCGCTACAATTTTAATTCATGGTGGAAAGCAGCAAGATGCAGTTAATCACGCTATTTTCCCAGCAATTACAACGGCCAGTACTTTTGTTCAACAAAGCTTAACAGATCATGGAGAATATTGTTATTCACGTTGTAGTAACCCAACACGTTATGCATATGAAACCTTACTAGCTGAAATTGAAGGTGGGGTTTATGCAACGGCAACCGCCTCAGGTGTTGCCGCTTCGAGCTTAGTATTAAACTTATTACCTAAAGATTCGCATATTATTGCGATGAAAGGGGTTTATGGTGGAACGTTTAGGTTATTTGAACGCGTCTCAACATTAAATTGTGGGCACCAAATAGACTATGTTGACCTTAATAATCTGGAAGAAGTTAAAGCAAAAATAAAAGAAAACACCCGTTTAATTTGGATAGAAAGCCCAACAAACCCATTATTAGAATTAGTTGATATTAAAGCAATTTGTTCATTAGCTAAAAAGCATCATATTTTAACTTGTGTTGATAATACATTCGCTACGGCATGGAATCAAAAACCGTTGGAATTAGGTGCTGATTTAGTGATGCTATCGGCGAGTAAATATATAGGTGGCCACTCTGATTTAATTGGTGGTGCAGTGATTACTCAGAGTGATGAGCTAGCGAATCGTCTAGATTTTTTGAAAACCACACTAGGCGCGATTGCTTCTCCTTTTGATGCGTATCTAGCTTTACGTGGACTTAAAACATTAGCACTTCGCATGTCAGCACAATGCTGTAACGCAGAACAAGTTGCAAAATATTTATCTACACACCCAAAAGTTGAACAAGTTTATTACCCAGGGCTGTCTTCGCATCCACAATATGAACTATGTAAAAAACAAATGCGTACTGGTGGGGCGGTCGTCACGATTAAATTAAAAGGTGATATTGAAGATACAAAGTATTTCTTATCTAAAGTGAAGTACTTTGTATTAGCTGAGTCTCTTGGTGGTGTAGAAAGTATGGTGAATCATTCTGCAACTATGTCCCATGGCTCAATGACAAAAGAAGAAAGAGAAAGTATTGGTGTTTATGATACGACATTACGTTTATCTGTAGGCATTGAAGATATTACTGACTTATTAAATGATTTAGAAAACGCATTATCTTAATTTATTAAAATCACAATAAAATATAATAAGAGAGCATCTAATGAATGATTATGGGATTTGGACTATTGTCACGCCAATGGTGACAATACTTTTAGCCATTTTTACACGACAAGTTATATTATCATTATTACTGGGAATATTAGTCGGTTTTACCGTTATACATGATCACAATATATTATTAGGTGTGAATGGGACACTTGATGGGATTATTAATACGTTTGCTTCACCAGGGAATACAAAAACAATTCTATTTATGGTAATGATTGGCGGTATTATGCGACTGGTTGTTGTTACTGGGGGCGTAAAATCACTGGTTAGATTATTAACGAATAAAACAAAATTAATTAAAAATAAAAAAGCCGTTCAATTAATGGCGATGATTATAACCTCATTAATTTTTATCGAAAGTTCGATTAATCAATTAATCGCAGGGGCTTCAACTAAAACACTGGCTAAAAAATACGGCGTATCGCCTGAGAAAATGTCATATATTGTTCAAACATCCTGTGTTTCAGTTTGTTCTTCAGCCATGATTAACGGTTGGGGGGCGGCAATGATGGGGGTGATTGGCGTACAAATATCCAAAGGTTTCATCACAGGAGAACCATTTGAAATTTTAGCAAGCTCAATGATATTTAATATCATGGCGTGGTTTTCTTTAGCATCAGTATTGTTTTATATCTTCTCTAATACATCTTGGGGGCCAATGAAAAAAGCCGATTTACGTGCGCAAGAACAGGCTTTGACAATGTTGGCGGCAGAAGAAACAGAACAGGATGATGAAGATATTATTGACCACCCTAACTGCCATACATCCCTTAATTTCTTTATTCCTATTCTATCTACAGTATTAATGGTACCTCTTGCGCTTTATATCACTGGTAATGGCGATTTTAGCAAAGGTAGTGGCTCAACTTCGGTATATTGGGGCGTCATGTTTGGAACTTTAGTTTCTTTTGTTTGGTTCTTAGCTCGTCGTGTATTGAACATTGAGACTTTTTTTAAAGAACTGTATATCGGCTATGCCAGCATGGTCAAAATTAGCTCTGTGATGATTTTGGCATTTTTAATGGGGACCGTATCTTCAGATTTAAATACCGGGGCCTATATTGCAGAAATTACATCAGGAGTTATTTCACCTGCATTTTCAATAGGGTTTATTTTCTTAATTAGTGCGGTGATGTCTCTTGCAACGGGAACATCATGGGGAACATTTGCCATTATGATCCCGATTGGCGTTCAACTAGGGATTTCCGTCGGTATGCCTATTGAATATATGATTGGTGCAGCTATTGCGGGTTCTATTTATGGCGATATGACTTCTCCAATATCCAGTGATGCGATTGTGGCTTCAATGGCAACGGATTGCGACCATATTGAACATATTCGTACTCAAATGCCTTATGCCACCGTAACAGCTGTCTTTGCGTTAATGGTTTATCTCTATTTAGGTTTTACTTATTAGCGGGATACGTTAAAAATGAATTTTCAAGAAAAAATCTCGGCTATTACCAAAATAGATTTACTTCATGGGGTAACTCCCTTAATGAAATTACATAATATTTCAGAGTATCTAGGCCGTGATATTTATATTAAACGTGATGACATGACCCCCCTTGCTATGGGGGGAAATAAACTTCGTAAATTAGAATATCTTTTTGCAGATGCATTGAGTAAAAAAGCCAAGGTTATCGTTACCGCGGGGGCTATTCAATCTAATCATGTTCGCCAAACAGCAGCTATTGCTGCAATGTATGGCTTACAGTGTGTTGCACTATTAGAAAACCCAATACGAAGCCATAATTCACTATTTTTGAATAATGGAAATAAGCTGCTAACCGACTTATTTAATGCGGATTGTTATTTTTGTGATGAACTGACAGACCCAAATACACAACTGCAGGAACTTATTGAAAAACTAAATTTGCAAGGTAGTTATATTATTCCTGTAGGTGGTTCAAACGTATTAGGGTCAATAGGTTATGTCAATTGTGCTTTAGAAATTGTGCAGCAAAAACCAAAAGAAATCGAGTTTGCGGCTGTAATTGTGGCCTCAGGGAGTGCTGGAACACATGCGGGGTTGGCAGTTGGTTTACAAGCGTTTTTACCACATACCCCAGTCATAGGGGTTACAGTTTCTCGCACGGTAGAACAACAAAAGCCTAAAGTTGAATATTTACTTAATCAACTTGCCGTGCAATTTAATCTTTCAGCATTACCTGAAATTAAATTATGGGATCAATATTTTGCCCCTTGTTATGGAATGCCTAATGATAAAGGCCAACAAGCAGTTGAACTATTGGCGAGAAAAGAAGGGATTTTACTTGACCCTGTTTATACAGGCAAAGCAATGGCAGGGTTAATTGATAATATTTTAAAAGAAACGATTGGTGGCAATCAGCCATTACTCTTTATTCATACTGGCGGTTCACCCGCTATGTTTGCTTACTCTGAAATTAATGTGGCAAGTATTTAAATATACTTATTAATAATGCGATTTACTTATGAAAATTAATACCAAAGTTATACATGGTTACCCGATGACAGATAAATATACTGGAAGTTCGTCTATTCCGTTATATCAATCATCGACTTATTCTCAATCGGATATTGAAGAAAATTATTCCTATATTTATTCACGTTTTTCTAACCCTACTAGAGATGCATTAAGTGATGCTATCTGTGCGATTGAAAATGCCAAGTATGCTGAAATTTTTTCCTCCGGAATGGCAGCAATTAGTGCTATTTTGTTGAGTTTTAGCCATGGTGACCATATTGTTGCTTGCAAAAGTATTTATGGCGGGTCGTTTCAATTAATGACTGAATTTTTACCAAGATATGGTATTTCAGTGACATTTGTTGATGCAACAAATCCGCAAAATTATGCGGATGCAATTAAAAAGAATACCAAGGCTTTTTATATTGAAACTCCATCAAACCCAACATTACAGGTGACAGATTTAATCTCAGTGATCCGTATTGCAAAAGAAAAGCAACTCATCACAATTTGTGATAATACGTTTATGACACCGTTATTGTCTGATGTGATTTCATTAGGTATTGATTATTCGATTAATAGCGCTACAAAGTTTATTAATGGCCATAGCGATGTGATTTTAGGAACGGCAGCAACAAACAACCCCGAATATGCTAAATTGCTACATAAATCTGCGGTAGCTATTGGTAGTATTGCT
The DNA here is from genome assembly GCF_053543535.1 of Providencia sp. AGC89. Classification (NCBI taxonomy): domain Bacteria; kingdom Pseudomonadati; phylum Pseudomonadota; class Gammaproteobacteria; order Enterobacterales; family Morganellaceae; genus Providencia; species Providencia sp. AGC89. The sequence goes on along the minus strand of NZ_JBIXLP010000068.1, from coordinate 137,874 downwards.
GCACCTTTTGATAGCTGGTTAACCATGCGTGGGTTGAAATCGATGGCGATGCGAGTTGAAAGATCTAGTGAAAACGCACAAAAGCTTGCTGAATATTTGCATGAACATCCTAAAGTTGAGCAAGTATTTTATCCAGGTCTACCCTCTCATCCAAATTATGATATTCATATGCGGCAATCTAAAAATGGGGGAATGGTTGTTTCTTTTGATTTAGGCAGTTATGAGAATGTGAAATTATTTTTAGATACAATTCGCATACCATTAGTTGCCGTGAGTTTAGGGGGGATAGAATCTATCGTTTCTTATCCTAGGATCATGTCTCATGCTTGCATACCTGAAGAAGAACGCCTATTACAAGGTGTTACTGAAGGGCTTTTGCGTTTCTCATTAGGTTGTGAAGATATTGAAGACATTATTGCAGATGTTGATATTGCACTTGCTCAAATAAAGTAACAATAATGCCTAATAGTTTATTTTGGTTTACTCATCAGTTCAATTAGGTAACATTATGAAATGTAAATTATATCTTTTAAATATGGGTTTTTCAGATAAAAATTATGAAGGTGAAGTATTTTATTGCCCTGATTGCACAATGTTAGAAGGCATTCTTGCTAAGAACACTAATTTAAGGGAATTTATTGATGTGGTCTATATTGGTTTTGAAAAACCTAGACAAGAACTGATCACTGTTATCGGGGATGTGAACCAATCTTTGCCTGTGCTGGTATTGCCTGAAGGGATTAGTTCGGTACATCAAACGGGGGTTTACAATAATACTGCTTATATTTCTGACTTGGACAAAATTATCCTGTTCTTAAATGATGCCTACCATATACCTAAAAAACACCCATAGTATAATAATAGCCCTAAATATACCCTGATTTAGGGCTATTATTCACACGTATTTATTTTCTATTCAAATAGCTATTGAAACAACTAAAGGTAAATTTCTTTATTTATCGGATTTAATTGGATAGCTTGCTGTATGTATTTTAAAGTTTCATTCGCTAATAGTGCAGTTGCTTCATAAAAAGCATGGCCACTTTGTAATTGCATTTTCTCTAAATAACGATAAGCCCAGGGTAACAAATGCATTTCTAGTAGGCCCCGTAATAGCTCGGGTTTATTTTCAACAACCCAAGCAGTGAGTAACAATAATAAACCAATATGATCTTCTGGTTCATTTTGATTTAATTCAATATTAATTTGGTTGTTGCGTAGCCAAGCCCTTAGTTCAAGGGTGGATATACCAAAAACACTATTTTCCTTATCAAGGTAAACAGAGCCCCAAGGTGGTACGGGAAGCGCATCAGGGCCAATAAATAAGCGCTGATAAGCTTCTTGTAATGTTTCTTGCTCATTTAAGCTATCTTGAAAGCGTTTATCAATACGTTGGCAATCATAGATATTATTGAAAGGCCACTCAGATTGCCATTCACTTGAGTTAAATAAGTGAATTAATTTATTTACACGGGCATCAGAAGGGTTATAACTAAATAATGCGCCAAGAGTTTGTGCGCAAAGTGAAAAATCCGCCAGTAGTTTTTGTTCCATATTGATCCACTTGATATATTGATTTCGCTTTTTAAGCCGATCGTAACCAAACATCGGGCTTTTGTCGATGATAACAAGAAATAAGCTTTTTCTCGTCCTATATAAACAGTATTAGGTAATGATTACCCCGCAATAGCCTTGGCAACAATCATCTGTAGCCTGTAGAGAATTTCACTACTGATTAGTTCATCATACACGATTAATAAAACAGCATTAGAAAGCCTATTCTCAACGGTTTTTTCATTTTTATGTATAGTAAAGCCAAACAGCTAAACCCAATGATAATCAGGCTGTTCACTATTCAATATATTGCAGGCATTAACAGCATAGTAACTCATATCACGATAGCGGGTTATTAGCTTTATTTAGCGTTAATTAAATTCAATATTAAGGGTAATTGATTGAGCAAAGCCCGCTGGTGGCTTACCTACTGAGCGGCTTTTTTGTACCGCTGTTAATGCGGCATTGTCTAATAATTCGTTTCCAGAACTACTCGCTAAGCGTACTAAACTAATTTCTCCCGTTTGGCTTAATTGGAACTGAACTGTGCTGACACCTCGACTTTTCATTTTTTTAGCTCTACGTGGATATTGTTTATTGCGTTCAATTTCTTGACGTAATTTTTCACGATAGGAACTTATTAATTGACTGTCTATATTACTAGGGGCTTGTTGTGTTTTGTGGCTTTTATTTCCCAAGGATAAGGACGTCACTTGACCACCTGCTTTTTGCTGTTGGGCAATTTCAGTGTGTAGAGGTGTTTTTTTCTCTACTGGCTTCTTAGGCGTCTCTGTATTTTTAACCATTGTAGATGTTGTTGGTTTAACCGGTTCTTTGACGGTTTTTTTTATTTCTTTTTGTTTTTTAGGGACGACAATAGTGGCTTTTTCCACCACAGTGTCTAACTTTATTTTACTAAGGATAGCGTGGGCTTGTGCTATTTCTTCAGGTTGAGTTTCTTGAGCGGCCTGAGTCAGTGCAATAGAAATAACTGGAGCATCCTGCAACGCTTGGTTTTTCTGAGATTGAGATAATGATTGAGTCGTTATATAAATAAAATACCCGATAACTAAAATATGCAATGTTATCGACAGAATAAAAGTAAGTAGTTTTTGACTCATCATAAGACCTCGGTATTCTTTCAGTTAAAGCCAAAAAGGTAACGGCTAAACGTGTTTAAGATAAGTAATTGCTAACATTGCTTTAAGGTTATAAGGGGTAAAAGAATTCATTTGGTTATAAATCATAAGATAATATGATGTTTTATTTTATGTTAATGATTATCAATTGCAAATGCAAGTTATTGTCATTATCGTGAGGTGCGTCGTGGTTTCTCAGTTTTATAGTGTCATTAAAGTAATTAACAGCAGATAAAGTGGGGGGATTTATTTCTCTATTAAAACAAAAAGGCTTAGCAAATAACTAAACCTTGATGAAATGACTTATATGATAAATTATGACTGTTAATAGTATCTTATTTAGTTTTACTCCGGATTAAATGTTGTTCCATGGCATAAATTGTTGCAGAGGATTGGTTATTCTGTGTAAAACTAAGCGCTACCGCTGCTTTCTCATGGCTATCCATTTCTCCAAAGTTTTTTGCAATGATAGCTAATATCGGGTCACTATTTGACAACGACACAGAACATGCTTCGTGTTCTGTGTCGTTGCTGAACTATGTACGTTTTATGGCTGGCTTAATCGAGTTTGATTGGTTTTCTTGGTTAGTAAACCAACGGTCACGCAAAATGTCATAGAGTAGGTTAAATGCATAAGTGTAAAATAAGAAAAAAGCAAAGAAGCCAATCTCAAGTAAAAATGCATCCCATAAAGTCATTTTTAGGAGTACTGCCAGTATCGGTAGGCCGAGGATCACAAAACTTAATTCGAAACCAACAGCATGGGCAATACGTACTTTAGTTGGGCGTAGCCCTTTAGAAAGAGGCCAGTAGAGGTCAAATAGCATGTTATAGAATAGGTTTAATAACATGGCGAGTGTCGATAATATAATCGCGACGGTACCCATTTGGAAAATTGAGCGTCCTAAAATCCATGCACTGACCGGAGCAGTTATCGCGATTGCGATGATTTCAAATGAAACTGCATGAAAAATTCGTTCAGTTAATGTTTTTGTCTGCTTGCTCATAACTACCTCAAATATATAGCTATCTAATATGTTATAAAAAAACAGGTGCAATTATTTGCTATTTTATATATATATACAAAATGGCAGCCATCGGAAAAATCGATACCTTATGAACTATTCTATAGAAACATTGCGTACCTTTGTGGAAGCCGCTGCACTGAAATCGTTCTCTGCGGCAGCGAGAAAGCTTAATAAAAGCCAATCGACAGTGAGTACGACTATTAGTGGTTTTGAAGATGATATGGGGTTTGCTTTATTTGATAGGCAAGGGCGTGAATCAACACTGACTTTTGCTGGAAGAAAGGTATTAAGTCTAGTTGAGGATATCTTATCAGCTGATGAACGATTACAAGCCTTGAGAGTTGAATTGTCACCTGATATTGAACCACGGTTAAGTTGTGCTTTTTCAGATATTTATCAACCTCCACACGCAGAGCATGTATTAACAATATTAGATAGACAATTTCCTCATATTGAATTTGAATTCTTAATAGCCGAAAACAATGATGTCATTGAAATGATCCAAAATCAGCAGGCTCATGTTGGCATGATGGAGTCACGAATCGAATATCCTGCTGATATTTCATTTTCACGTTTACCTGTTCAAGGGGAGCTAGGGTTGTATGTGTTAGCTAGCCATCCGTTAGCAAAAGAAAAACAAATTACCTATCAACATCTCACGACGACACGTCAACTACGGTTAAGTAGCAGCAGTGAAACCGTCATTAACAGCGAAAAAAACTGGCTGGGCAATACTACCCACTTGGTTAGTCAAGCAATTCGGTCATGGCCTATTGGTGAGCCTTAATTATGACCTATGGCCGCGTAAAATTAATGTAGATTTAGTGTGGTCTAAGCATAATCCACCGGGTAAAGCGGGATATTGGTTGATCAATAAATTGTTAAATAGTTAGGATTGAATATATTTATTCTAATTAATTTGTAATTGTTAGTATAACTGTAATTTATTTAGAACTCCTCCTCGTATGTAACAAAACATTTCCATGTAAATAAACGTAATAACATTATGATAATAAGTCTTATGTAGTTACCCTTAAGTTAAATCAAATGCTTGTTTGAGCTTGTTAGTTAAAGGAAATAAAATGAAAAGACTATTAGTACCTACATTATTTGCTGTTGTATCTACAATGTCATTTGGTATTCAAGCCGCTACGGCTCCAGCAGCAACGCAATCACAAAATGCTGAGCATAAATTAAATGCTTACGAAGAAATCATGGTTGGTAAAGTCTGGACAACAACGGAAGCTTTAGACCAAAACAAAAAAGAAGTCAGTGCCGATGATAAGCAAGTTTCTAACTTCTTTGGCTTAGCTGAATATTATCCAGATGGCACCTTTAATATGACTACATTTGATGGGAAACCAAAAATGAAAGGTGATTGGTCATTTGATGAGAATGGAAAAACCCGTTCATTAACTGCAAAAAATGATCAAGGGGAAGTGTTATTTACTCGTGTTGTAGAAAATGTCACTGTAACACCTGAAGAATATACTTATCGTATTTATCCAGAGCAAGATAACAAAGATAAGTACTTTGATATTGTACATAAAGTTAAAAAATAATTTTCTTATGGATGCCGCTTTGAGCGGCATCCATATTATCTAGCAACGTGCTGTTTTAAATTATAGCGTGTATTTTTTTAACAATTTTTCATCTAATATTAATGATAACAATGAAATAAATAAATTTCGTTGCCGTGTATTTTCCCATCCTTGTTCAAAATCAGACATTAACCAAATCACTTCATCTAAAAATAAATGTTTGATAGCTTGTTGCCAACAAGACTTTTCAAAAGGGGTAACTGTAATGAATTCAGAATAACCGAGTTTAAACAATTCCCATTCATCTACAGTAAAAATACGATTTGGTGCTGTTTCTAATACATTATGGAAAAGTAACAATGTTAAGGCTAAATCGAAAATCCTAGGAATATAAGTTGCATTATCGGGGTCTATAATAAAGGCTTGGTTGCACTCTAAATAAATTAAATTATCAGCTTTGTAGTCATAAGGCGTAGCAACAGCGGGTAAATTATATTTTCTTAAAACCGATTGGTTTTCAATAGTCTCTAGCATTAATCTTTTAAACTGATTTATATCTATAGCTAATTTATGCTTTATACAATGGTCATGTATGATATTGATATCATTGATTATATCGCTATCCTCAAGCTCATATTCATTATACTCACTGAGTTTTTCTTGATTATTGATAGAGGAAACCGAGTGTATTTTCCCCAGTAAACGGCCTGCTTCAATAATTTCATGTGTAGAAGCGCTATATTTACTTCCTTTAATAAACGGATAGAGCACCCAAACATCATTATTTATTTCTTGTGGATTTGGGGTAACTACTGAAATTGGTGTGACAATATTTATTTTCTTATTATTTAAATTGGATAAATAGCTTGCTAATCTGTTGGCATCATCAATATTAGAGCAAGTCTGTTTTAGTACATAGTCATGATTATTCTTATGTATTTTATATACTGGCGAATAAGGATAGATGCTTTCGATCTGACTAATATCTGTTAGCTTAAATTTTTTGAGAATATTATTAATTTTCATGTGACTACCAGCAACTGAAGAAGTAAGGTTAAAAGGCAATGTTAAACATTACCTTTTATTGTAAGTAGTCACTTAGAAAATAATGTGTTTTTATTTAAAACAGGTTTCAGCCCAGCGAGTTAGCCCTGCGGTAACGGAACCAAAATCATCTCCGCGTACGATAGGGATATTAGGCAATTCTTGGGAGATAGCTTGATGCAATATGGGTGAGCGAGCACTTCCCCCCGTAATGTAAATAGCATCAGGTTGCACTCCCCCTTGATTGACAGCCTCTTTAACTAGTTCAATCATTTTATTCTTTGGTGATTCTATTGATTCAATTAAATGCTCTCGTTGAATATTAACTTCAAGCGTTTCATTCAATAGCGTAATTTTAGCTAAATAATTAGCATCTTCAGATAAGGCAATTTTCGCCTCTTCAGCTTTACGGACAAGGCTATACCCAAGGGTTTCGTTATATACTTCTAGTAAGCGAGCCAATTTTTTAGGCTCTTTTGCTTCTTGTTTTAATCGAGTCAGCGCTGAAAGGTTTTGCCGCGAATAAAATTCTTTTTGGGCTTCAACATTATTTATCGCAATTGGGTTCCAAAACTGTAAAAATGGCATTTTAATACCTGAAAGCGACTGGCTTTCCATCCCAAAAAGTTGCATCAATTGTTTTAGCGCAATATAGATATCAAGATCATTTCCACCCACTCTTTGGCCACTATGGGCTAATAAGGAAGGGGTTCTATCTTGTGCGGTTCGGTAACTTGGCCCCATTTGAATTAATGAGCAATCAGTTGTTCCGCCACCAATATCAACAACTAGGATTATTTGGTCACTATTTAAAGTTGATTCATATTCAAGGCCAGCTGCGACAGGTTCAAATTGAAATGTAATATGATGAAAGCCTGCACGTTTTGCGGCACGATATAATATGGATTCTGCTTGCTGGTTAGCTAATTCTCCACCGCGACCATGGAAGTTAATTGGCCGTCCAATCACTGTATCGTCTATAACTTGTTGTAAGGTATGTTCAGCAGTATCTTTGATATTTTTCATCATGGCGCAAACAAGGTCTTCGAAAAAACTAATTTGTGTTTCATGAAGCCCGGAAGCGCCTAAAAACGACTTAGGTGATTTTACATAATAAACATCTCTTGGGTCACTTAAATATAAATCTAAGGCAGCTTGCCCGAAAACAATATCTTCAGGCATTAAATCGACCCCTTCATCTTGATTAAAAGTTATCGACCTTCTTAATATTTGCTGCCCAATTTCATCTGAAGGTGTGATTTTGCAATGACGAAATAGGTGTTCAGATACAGATTCTCGTGTTGGCGCGCACAGTGTTGATGGAATATATTTACTATAGCCCTCTAATGGTAATAGTGTCGGTATTCCGTCATTCATGATTGCGACAGCGCAGTTGGATGTACCGTAATCAAAGCCTATAAACATCTCGCCTCCAAAATAGTAACCTTGAAAAAAAGGGTTGTGACTTTATATCAAGCAATCAAGAATTACTACCAAAATAGCTAGTTAATTTAACGTTGCAAGATTAGAAAATGATAAGATAGGCATGACTTCGCTTTTCTCAAAGTCAGTTGTGTGATTAAGGTTATGGAACTATTTTTAATCTTTCTTAAGCAGATGTATGCCCTATAGTATATGGAGGTAGATAGAAAATTAACATATAGTGCTCATCTTAATTCTAACTTATCTTGAATGCAGAAATAAACAAGTTGAGAATATGAGAATATTGTTTATGCTGGTTTATTCGACCATTTATTATATTTTTATTATATGTAATTGAATCAATATAAAAACAACATACTTTATTTCGTTTGAAATGTGTAAGATTGAGTGATGGTTTTAGACGTAATTTAAATATTATTTTTATATTATTAATGTGTTAAATTTAACCTTGATTGTATTTTTATCCGGCGGATTAATTATTACAATATTTACCCCATATTATATTAAAATCATCATTAGGGAACTCTTTGTCTTTATCATCAATAATTGGGATAGAGACAACATTACGACCATCGTCATGACGATATGTTTTGACGATAAAACGTTTAAATGAATATGGTGTTTGACTGGTAAAAATGAGTACTTCTCCACAAACATAACCTAACATTCCGTGGTCAAGAGTTTCTCTTATCTCATGATATTTAACATTTTTATACTCTGCTGTTTTAGGGTCAACTAAAAAATCCTCAACTGCTTTTTGTGATTTTTCAATAATATCTAGATCAGGTGTATAGTTACTTGCGACACCGCCAATAAAGGACGCGCCAGCAATAAGGCCAACAACCAAGAATGAAAATATTTTATTTTTCATGTTTTTTATTTCTTATGTGATTGTTTTACATTCCTAAAATAACATCGTAAAAGAAAAATGTTTAATCGTATATAAGTAAGATTAAGAGCGTTAATTTTACTTACGTTATTATACACAGGTTTAATTTTAGGAGTTTAATATAGCGAATGTAGCATAAAATTATTTAATGTAATATAGAGATGAAATAATGATGAGCAGTAAGAAACGAAAAATTACATATTAAAATGAATTGACATTAATTAGGGGGGTATATTTGTTACTATAGTGATAATTTAGTATGTATTAACACTTAATGTAAAGATATTAATTTTATATATTTTAATTATTTTTTATTACCCATTATTTTTGCCATATGGATGGCTTCAATTAGTTGTGAACGATTAATACGGGAGCTATTGCTATCTAATAGTTTTTGCCAAATATCAATTGCTTGCTCGTAATTTGCATGCATAAATGCATCAGAAGCAACTAGCATTAAGGCTGTGACCTCATTGTTATCAAGAGCTAGGGCTTTATTAATTACAGCATGGGCATCTGGAGTCAGGTGCTGCCCTGCTTGATAATATAATACAGTTGCAATTGCGGAGTATATTTGTGCATTCTCATCGCCATATTTTAGTGCTCGATAATAAGCGATTAGTGCGTTGTCATAGCTGTTTTGATATAAATAATATTCACCAAGTGTTGCCCATAGTTCACTATTTTCAGGTGACTGACGAATATCATTTTGTAAACGTAACAAGTCATTTTGTTCTTGTTGTAACGGAGTGAATGATAAAAGAGGATCAGAGATACGTAAATATTCGCGATACGTCAGTTCAAAGCGGGGTATAAAGAAATAACCAATAATGGCGAAGAATAATACAATGATAAACACCGTGTTTCGTTTCTGTTGAGAAGGAGATTCATCAGTCACGGAGACTAAAAGTTGTTTTGTAGTTTGGGTTACTTCGGCGCTATCATGGCGATAATGATATTTTTGTCGGCGAGTTAAGTAGAATGTTAAACTTAAAATCCCCGCCAGAGCAATGATGGGTAATCCCCATAATAAAGCAGTTCCTAGCGTTAGCGGTGGGTTATAAAGAACAAACTCGCCATATCTATCAGTCATATATTGTTGGATTTGGCTCTTATTTTTACCTTCAGCTACCATTTTGAATACTTGATGCCGCATACTGACCGCAGTAGGGGCATTTGACTCTAATAAATTTTGATTTTGACATTGTGGGCAACGTAGTGATGAGGCAATTTGCAAAGAATAGTCTTGTTCTTCCTGCGAATTAAATTGCCACACGTCTACAATTTGTGCTTTAGCCATAAACGAAGCAAATAAGAAAATGAAAGTGACTAAAGCTTTATTCATGCTTTGTTCTTCCTTTTACCCAACCAATTAGCAGCCCAAAACACATAAATAACGCACCTCCCCAAATCCATTGAATGCCATCTTGCACATAAAAGCGTATTGCGTAGCTATTTGCACCTGTTTTCTCCCCTAAAACAGCATACCAATTACGTACCCAGCCCCAATAGGTTCCTGGTTCAATCATTAATTGCTGACGTGCCGTATAAAAACGGCGTTCAGTAATTAATTGGTGTAAGGGGTGGTTGGCTTGGGCAACTTGTATAACGGCTTTTTCAGTTGTGTAATTCCCCTTAGCAAGGAGTTTAAGCTGTTTAAATTGGAACTGATAATCTGCTAAAGAAACAGACTGCCCAATGGAAAGGTTGACACTAATTTCTTGCCGGCTACCAACGGAAAGGGCAATACCCGCAGCAAAAATAATTACCCCAGTATGGGCAAGAAGAGAGGGTAATTGTTGGTTAATTACACGAATTGGACGTAACCAAAAAATGCATAAAATAGCCATTAAAAACCCACACGAAATGGCGATAATTATTCCGTGTGACCATAGAACAATACTGAGTAATGTACTGAGGAGCAATATAACCGGAAATCGCCATTGGGTGATGAAAGGAATTTTCTTCGGTAGATTAAGCACGCTTAATGCCATAATAAGTAACATTAAAATGCCGAATGGGAGTAATGCTTGATTAAAATATGGCGCACCAACAGAAATTTTCCCCCAACCAAAGAGGGCATAAATCATTGGATAAAGCGTACCAGTAAGAACAATAAATAATACTGTAGCAAATAGGACTAATGTTAATAATAAGTAAGTATCACGTTTATTCACCTTAGCGGTTTTACTTTCTACATTTTTTGCTTTCCAGCCATAAATAAACAAAGCGATAAAGCTTAAGATACTAAATAGTAAAAATAGGGGAACGGCTCTCACATTATCAAGGGCAAAAGCATGTACAGACATTAAAATGCCAGAGCGTACAATTAATGTACCCAATAAAGATAAGATGAAGGTAAGAATGGCAAGTAATATTGACCAGTGCCGATATCCTTCAGTTTTCCTCGATGCGGATAAGCTATGAAGCAGGGCAGTGGCACTTAGCCAAGGAAGTAGTGATGCATTTTCAACAGGGTCCCAAAACCACCAACCCCCCCAGCCTAATTCGTTATATGCCCACCATGAACCCAGCGTAATTCCGAGAGTCAGTATACACCAACTTGGTACGGTGAAACGCCAACACAACCAAGCCGTGATTTGATTAAATTGGCCTGTGAGTATTGATGCGAGAATTAAGGCGGTCACAACCATTAACCCACTATAGCCTAAATACAGCAATGGAGGATGTAAAATAAGCCCCCAATGCTGCAACATTGGGTTGAGATCACGCCCTTCAATTGCGGGTGGGAAAATCCGCTCAAAAGGGTCTGAATAAAAAATAATGAACCATAATAAAGCGCCACTGATCATGGCAAGAAAGGTTAATGTCAGTGGGAAGACAAGATGATTTTGCTGGCGATAGCGCCAAGCAAATAATGCGCTCCAAGCCGATATAAACAGTAACCAAAGGAAAATTGACCCTTCATGTCCTCCCCATACTGCGGCAATCTTGATATATAAAGGGGATAAACGATGACTATGCTGTGCAACATATACTACGGAAAAGTCACTTTGGATAAAGCTGACGGTCAAACAAATATAGGCAGTAAGTAGCAGAAAAAACTGTGAATAAGTCCAAAGCACGTTCTGAGGCATTTGCCTCGGAACGTGTTGGATGAGACCAATAACTCCACTCAAAGCCTGAAAGCTAGCGATACATAAAGCCAATACAAGGCAGAGAAAGCCGATTTCAGGGAGTATTAGTTCCAATTATCACCTTTATGATTGAATGAGTTATGCAACTGTTAATTGCCCCGCATATAACACAAAAAAGCGTAAGCAAAATACACCTAATAAGCTGGCACCACTGATAATCAACACTCGAGATGCCCCTAGTCCTTTATCAGCCCATTTTTTTAATGTTAAAGGAATAATGAAGCCGAAACCGACGACACCAATCCAGAACCAAGTGGTCCAGAAACCGCCACCCAGCGCCGCAGTTAAGGAACGTATCTTCCCGTCATCGCCAAGTGCTAACCCAACAAAAAATGCAGCTAATAGGAATATTTCTAACCAAATCACATAGCCTTCAACTTTATGTAGAAATGCACTTTCAGGGTTATGAACATTTTTACGATAACGTAGGGCGATAGCAATTAGCGCGACTGCGATCCCCGACGATATCCCTGAAAATAGGAATAAAGCGGGTAAAATCGGGTTATTTAAGAAAGGGTACGATTTTAGTGCTGAGAGTAAAAAGCCAGTATAGGCTCCAAGTAGTACCGCGAGTACTAACATGATGATATCGAGAAAGCGTACAACGCGATTAAATAAGCTTAATATACGAGGAACAAAACTGAATTTAGGGAGCCACTTTTGTTGTAATGTAATCACCTCTTTTTCATATATTTTTGCTAACCAAATAACTAGAACTACCATATATAGCTGAAATAGCATGACCCCCATCGACATCACTGAAGTTAGGCTGTAGTGGAACATCAGTTTCCAAAACGTCCACGGACGAGTTAAGTGGAGGATCAAAATCAGTAGCCCAAATATGATGGTTGTTGGCGCAAGTATCAGTGTCGTTCTCATTAGAGTACTGTCACTGCCTGCCGCTTTGGGGTAATACTGACGTAGTAATACCGCCAGTACGACTAGCCCTGCCGAAATACCAATTAAGAATAGATAAACAGCAATTGGCCAATCCCAAACGAGAGATTCAAACTGGAAAGCTGAAGCTGTTGTCATTGGCTAACCTCCCCATATTTGAAGGGAACTCGATACATTTTGGGGTGTGTGCCGAGCGCTATTTTGAACCGGTATGTTGGTTTTTCTTTTAGCATTAACGAAATATCGCTATTAGGATCATCTAAATTACCAAATGTCAGTGCTTTGGTTGGGCAAGACTCGACACAAGCGGGTTGTTTACCCTTTTTTAGATTGGTTTTACGACAAAAATCGCATTTATCGGCGGTTTTACTCACGGGGTGAATAAACCTGACACGGTAAGGACAGGCTGCAATACAATATTGACAACCTACGCATAAGTCAGGGTTTACATCCACAATTCCAGTTGTTTTATCGATAAAAGAGGCCCCTGTAGGGCATACATCAACACAAGGGGCGCTCTCACAATGTTGGCAGGAATGGCGAAAAAAACGATATTTAACATCAGGAAACTGACCAATAGGTTCACTACGAATAATCGTTAACCGAGAAACACCTTCGGGGACTTGGTTAACTTCTCTACACGCATCCATACACGCCGTACAGCCGATACACAAGTTTTCATCGTGGATCATGCCGTAGCGAACCCCGTCTATTTTCATTGTATTCGCTAGAGTATGACTCGCTATCCCCCCCACCGCCGCCAGTGCGCCTGAGTAGATGATGAATTGACGACGAGAACAACTCATGGTTGCTCCTTACGCAATTTTACCGCTGCTGGGTTAAAGTCAGGGTTATTGCGTTGATCAGAGTGGCAGTCGACACAAATTTTCACTTTCCCTTTATCTGTCAGTACCTTCATAGTGTCTTGTTTAGGATGAAGGTCATGGCAGCTAGCACAGGCTACTTTGGTGACGTGGACATCATGTGGCCAAAACGCTTTTTGTAGCTGTTCGGGTAAGTGACAGGACAAACACACACTATTTTGCTGTTCCACACCGTACATTGGGTCGTTAAAACGCATAACATCTTTAACGCCTTCGCGGTGTTTTGGTCCAGGGTTCCCGTGACAATTGGTACAAGTTACCGGTAAGTTATTATTGGGGTTAATAACTTCTGCGTGCGTGCCGTGCATGCCTTCTTTGTCAGGTTTATGGCAGTCGATGCAAGCGCTATCTGCGCTACGCTGCGGTGTAACAACCCAACGGCCTTCTGCATTTTCTTGTGCAATCTGAGGTGTCGCGGATGCAGCCGCTGCCCATAATAAGCCTGTTGCCAGCACCCCAGCAGTTAATAACGAACGTAGTACGCTCATATTCACTCCATTGGTTAAATCGCCCTTAGGTTGCGGGCGAATCTAGTTTATTTGGCTAATAGGTTATTTTTACGAGCTTGGTCATCCCACTGTGGCACGACTGTTTTTAAGAACTCTTGTTTTTCTGCATTAATTTTTTGCATATCTAAACCAATAGCTTGCTGTGCTTTTTCTTTAGTCGAAATATCGGGAATAGCTATTTCATGGGTGATCCCTTTGGAACCTAGCAAGCGAGCTAATTTAGTCCGTGCATCCGCAGCCTTATCCATCGCGCCACCTAACATACGCAAACCTTCATCTGGTGCGTGCATATGAATACCGTGAGAGGCAATAGATAAATCCCAGCGCCATTGCGCATGACGAATATCGGTTAAAATTGGTTTCATTTCATCTTCGGTTGCACCTGCATCCCAAGCTGCTTTTGCTTCAAAGTGAGCACGAACTAACTGGTCTTCAACTTTGATTTTCATTTCTTGGATAGCGTGTTTACGTTCAGCGACAACATCTTGCAGTTGTTGTTTACTTTGAGTATGGCAAGTACTACAGGTTTGTTCGAAATTATCGAATGGGTTACCGATTTTATGACTGGTATACAGCTCACCTTTGTCGTTTTGCAGTTTAGGCATATGGCAGTCAATACAGGTCACATTATTTTTACCATGAATACCCGCACTCCAGGTTTCATACTCAGGGTGCTGTGCTTTTAACATGGGGGCTTTTGATAAGGAGTTTGTCCAATCAGAAAAACCGATATTATCGTAGTAAACTTCCATATCCTCGACTTTTGTCCCGTTATCCCATGGGAATTTCACTGATTTTTTATCGCCAGAGAAATAATACTCAACGTGACATTGACCACAGACCATGGATTGCTGGTCGAAGCGACTGGCTGTAGCAAATGGTTTACCAATGGCTTCCATTGCCCGTTCTGCATATGGGCGTGAGAGAGTTAACTCCGGTTTGCCTTTAGCAAAATCGGGTGAATCTGTTTTGTGGCAGTCGGCACAACCTAAAACATTCACAACTTCAGGACCGCCTTTTGCCCATTTGCCTTCAAAGTAGCCATCTTCGCCATGTTCTTGGATTAACCTAGCAACATCTGGGCTTTTACAGCTCCAGCATGCCATAGGCAATGGGCCATCTTGAGCATCTTTTGGCGCACCAGTTCGTAACGTTTCACGAACGTCGATAATTGCATAAGCATGGCCTCGTGGCTTGTTATAGTCACGAGAGAATGGGTATCCTGCCCAAAGTACCACTAAGCGAGGATCTTCAGCGAGCGCATCTTCGCGGTTGGATTGCTCTGAAGTTGCTCTCCATGAATGGTATTGATCTGGGTGAGCCGCCTCGAAAGTTTCATTTCGAGCATTAATAGTGGAAGTCGTATCTTTAGTGGTAGGGGTTTGTGCATGCACAGAGGTAAATAGAAATATTCCTGCCACCAAACTCAATAAGTATAGTGCATTATTTCTTATGTTTGCCATAAAGGGCCTCGAGTAATGTTAGCCAGCCATCCCTTCATTGTTCGAGTTGTTTTTTTTGCATGTAGCCTGTAACTCGGACGAATTTGGATATATTTTTGTTATATAAGTTTGATAGTAAGCGCACAGATGCTATCAAGACATTGCCAGCCTATATGTGTAACAAAAAACCACACTAAAAATATTGTTTTTGATCAAAAGATAATTTGTATTAAAGGAATAGAATGCAGAGAAATAATAAAAATGAGGTACTGTTAAATCTGATATAGTTATTAGTCACTAGTTTTCAAACTGTTTTAAATGAAATGGATCGTAATGATTCTTATTATTTAAAATAAAATTAATTTTAATTTAATTCGTTGATTTTATGTGTTTTTTTAAATTTCATTTACTCTTGTATTATTTTTATAATAAAAGAGTAAAAGTAAAATGTGCGTAATATCAAAAATATTGCATATATTTTTTTGCAAAATGACATTGCATATACCACTTTAGTAGTAGTTTTTGGTGTTAATTTAAACCCATAACATTAAAAGTTAGGTTTAATTTAAAAAATCATATTGAATGATTGTTAAAAAATAATTAATAAATTGTCTTAATTACCTCTTTTGGCTCTATTTTGAGGGTCAATTCCATCAATAAAACCAATGTCATCATTTTAGGGCGTAAGTCGTGTTATTACTCCTGTTACCTCCTAGGTAGTATGTATTTTTATAACCTCTCTCGTTAATATTTCTCATAAATACACATATAAAAAATGCGGTTTATTAGTACTTTTTAGTTTTCTTGTTGGCAATGTAAAGGAAAAAACATGGTTGATCTCACCCGTCGGGGAGTATTAACTGGTGCGTGGCGTAACGCAGCTCCAGTGGTTCGGCCGCCATGGAGTGGTAGTGAAGTGCAATTTATCGAATTGTGCACCCGTTGCAACGCGTGTGTGGAAAGTTGTGAAACTGCAATTTTGCGACCAGGCGCGGGCGGCTATCCCGTTGTTGATTTTAAACGCGGAGAATGTACTTTCTGTTACGCGTGTGCGGCATCATGCCCTGAACCTATTTTCCTATCAAAACATTCCCAACCTTGGGATATCTCAATTTCGATTGGCCAGAATTGCCTTGCGTATCTTTCGATCGAGTGTCGTCGTTGCCAAGACAGTTGTGAGCCAGAAATCATCTCTTTTCGTCCGTCACTGGCAGGTATTTACCAGCCAAAAATAGAAACGCAAGGCTGTACAGGCTGCGGAGCTTGTGTTGCAAGTTGCCCAGTATCAGCCATTACCGTGGAGCATGAACATGCACAGTAACTATCAAGTGTGCAGTTTAATCGTACAAGTAAAAAGTGAACGAATGTCTACTGTGACCGAAAAAATAGAACAATTTTCGAATTGTGAAGTTGCGTTAAGTTCTCCAGACAACGGAAAACTGATCGTTGTGGTTGAAGGTCAAGATAGCAGAGCATTGTTAGATACTATTGATTTAGTACGCGATATTGATGGTGTACTAGATGTTTCGCTGGTGTATCACCAGCAGGATGAGCAAGGTGAGGAAGATTATGAAACTCAGTCGTCGTAGCTTTATGAAAGCCAATGCGATAGCGGCCGCTGCTGCGGCGGCCGGTATTGGTGCACCCAGCATTGCGAAAGCTGTTGTTGGTCAACAGGAAAGTATCAAATGGGACAAAGCGCCTTGCCGTTTTTGCGGTACAGGCTGTGGCGTTCTGGTGGGAACGCAAAATGGCCGTATTGTAGCAAGTCAAGGTGACCCTGAGGCTCCTGTTAACCGTGGTCTGAACTGTATCAAAGGGTATTTCTTACCGAAGATCATGTATGGAAAAGACCGTTTAACACAGCCGATGTTGCGTATGAAAGACGGTGAATATGACAAAAATGGTGAGTTTACTCCAATCACTTGGGAACAGGCCTTTGATGTTATGGAAGAAAAAGTCAAAACCACATTGAAGGATAAAGGCCCTGAAGGCATCGGAATGTTCGGTTCAGGTCAATGGACAGTTTGGGAAGGCTATGCAGCGTCGAAACTGTTTAAAGGGGGCTTCCGCTCGAATAATTTAGACCCGAATGCTCGCCACTGTATGGCGTCTGCGGTTGTTGGCTTCATGCGTACTTTTGGTATGGATGAGCCTATGGGTTGTTATGATGATATTGAGCACGCAGATGCATTTGTTCTGTGGGGCTCGAATATGGCAGAAATGCACCCAATTTTATGGTCACGCATTACTAACCGCCGTCTATCTAATCCAGATGTACGTGTTGCGGTACTCTCCACATTTAAGCATCGTAGTTTTGAATTGGCGGATAACGGGATTGTATTTACGCCGCAATCTGACCTTGTGATCCTGAACTATATCGCAAACTACATTATTCAAAATAATGCAGTTAATCAGGAATTCCTCGATAAACACGTGAATTTACGTCGTGGTGCAACAGATATCGGTTATGGATTACGCCCAACTCACCCATTAGAAAAAAGTGCAAAAAATGCGGGTTCCGATGCATCAGAGCCAATGACATGGGATGAGTATAAGGCATTTGTCGCAGAATATACGTTAGATAAAACGGCAGAAATGACCGGTGTGCCAAAAGATCAATTAGAAGAGTTAGCGAAACTTTACGCTGACCCGAATACCAAAGTGGTATCTTACTGGACGATGGGCTTTAACCAGCATACTCGTGGCGTTTGGGCAAATAACTTAGCGTATAACCTACATTTATTGACCGGCAAAATCTCTCAGCCTGGTTGCGGTCCTTTCTCTTTAACTGGCCAGCCTTCAGCATGCGGTACTGCGCGTGAGGTTGGGACATTCTCTCACCGTTTACCTGCTGACATGGTGGTTACTAACGAAAAACACCGTGAAAAAGTGGAAGGTGTTTGGGGCTTACCTGCTGGCACTATTCCTGAAAAAGTCGGTTTACATGCTGTTGCTCAAGACCGAGCGCTCAAAGACGGCAAGCTGAACTTCTATTGGGTAATGTGCAACAACAATATGCAAGCAGGCCCAAATATTAATGAAGAACGCATGCCAGGCTGGCGTGATCCGCGTAATTTTATTGTTGTTTCTGACCCCTATCCAACAGTCAGTGCGTTAGCCGCCGATCTGATCTTGCCAACGGCGATGTGGGTAGAAAAAGAAGGGGCGTATGGTAACGCAGAGCGTCGCACTCAATTTTGGCGCCAACAAGTTAAAGCACCGGGTGAAGCAAAGTCAGATTTAATGCAGATGGTGTTGTTCTCTCGTCGTTTTAAAACGGATGAGGTTTGGTCTGAAGAGCTATTGGCGAAAAAACCGGAGCTACGTGGAAAAACCTTATATGACGTGTTATTTGCCAATGAAGCGGTGACTAAATTCCCTGTTAGCGAACTCGCTGAAGACCAGTTAAACGACGAATCTCGTGAACTTGGTTTTTATTTGCAAAAAGGCTTGTTTGAAGAATATGCAGGCTTTGGACGCGGGCATGGTCACGACCTTGCTGATTTCGATGAATATCATAAAGCTCGTGGTATTCGTTGGCCTGTTGTCGATGGCAAAGAAACCATGTGGCGTTATAGCGAAGGGAACGACCCATACGTTAAAGCCGGTGCTGGTTATCAATTTTACGGTAAGCCAGATGGTAAAGCGGTTATTTTTGCATTGCCATTTGAACCTGCGGCAGAGTCTCCAGATAAAGAATATGACCTGTGGCTATCAACCGGACGTGTATTAGAACATTGGCATACTGGAAGTATGACTCGCCGTGTTCCCGAATTACATCGAGCTTTCCCTGAATCATTAGTCTTTATACATCCATTAGATGCGAAAGACAGAGGGTTACGTCGTGGAGACAAAGTCAAAGTGGTTTCACGCCGTGGTGATGTGACGACGATTGTGGAGACACGTGGCCGTAACAGACCACCGAAAGGCTTAGTGTACATGGCGTTCTTCGATGCTGCGCAGCTAGTGAATAACTTAACATTGGATGCAACGGACCCACTTTCAAAAGAAACGGATTACAAAAAATGTGCCGTTAAATTAGAAAAGGTGTAATAGCTAATGCCCCAGAAAGCGAAAGCTCAAAAGGCTAAGTCCCAGAACAGTCGCCGTCGTTTTTTGCGTGATGTTGCTCGCGCAGCGGGCGGGTTAGCGGCTGTTGGTGTGGTACTGGGGCTTCAGCAACAAACGTCTCGGGCCAGCGGAGTTAGGCTCCGCCCACCGGGCGCTCTTGATGAAAAGGCATTTTCAAGTGCTTGTGTACGTTGTGGTCAATGCGTGCAAGCTTGCCCTTATGACATGTTGAAACTAGCAACATTAGCATCAGGCTTAGCAGCAGGAACCCCGTACTTCATCGCCCGTGAAAACCCATGTGAAATGTGTGAAGACATTCCGTGCGCCAAGGTATGTCCAAGTGGTGCGCTGGATAAAGACATTGAATCAATTAATGATGCACGAATGGGATTGGCAGTTTTGTTAGATCAGGAAAACTGTCTTAATTTTCAAGGGTTAAGGTGTGACGTCTGTTACCGAGTATGTCCACTTATTGATGAAGCAATCACCTTGGAATTGGAACAAAACCACCGAACAGGTAAACATGCGAGGTTCTTACCAACAGTCAATAGCAATTACTGTACAGGGTGCGGTAAGTGTGAACAGGCTTGTGTACTGGAAGAGGCTGCTATCAAGGTATTACCAAGGTCGCTAGCGAAAGGTGAATTAGGTCATCATTACCGTTTTGGCTGGCTGGAGGGCAACAATGGCAAATCGTAAGCGTGATGCCGGACGTGAAGCTCAGGCTAAAAAGGGCTGGTGGCATAGCCATAAGTGGTTGGTATTTCGACGTGTGAGCCAATTGCTTGTGCTAGCTATGTTTCTCAGTGGGCCATGGTTCGGTGTTTGGGTTTTACATGGGAACTACAGTAGCAGCTTATTGCTAGATACTGTGCCTTTGACTGACCCACTCATTACCTTAGAAAGCTTAGCAAGTGGATATTTACCCGGTATTTCGGCACTGGTAGGCGCAGTTATTGTGTTCGGGGTATATGCACTATTAGGTAAGCGTATTTTCTGTAGTTGGGTCTGTCCTGTGAATCCGATCACGGATGCGGCAGCTTGGTTGCGCCGTAAGTTTGAGTTAAACCAGTCCGCAACAATACCGCGTTATATCCGCTATGTATTGCTCGGAGTGATCCTCATTGGTTCAGCGGTGACAGGGACTCTTCTTTGGGAATGGTTAAATCCAGTTTCATTAATGGGGCGCAGTTTAATTTTTGGTTTTGGTAGCGGTGCATTAGTCCTCGTTGCACTGTTTTTATTCGATTTATTGGTTGTGGAACATGGATGGTGTGGTCACCTTTGCCCTCTGGGTGCCCTGTATGGCATCGCGGGTTGTAAAGGCGCATTAGTTGTTACAGCGGAAAATAAACAAAATTGTAGCCGCTGTATGGATTGTTTCCACATTTGTCCGGAGCCGCAAGTACTGCGTGCCCCGGTCTTAGATAAGCAAGCCCCAGCGCAGATTACAGATAAAGACTGCATTACTTGCGGTCGTTGTATCGATGTCTGTTCTGAGGATGTTTTTAAAATAACACTACGATGGAGCTCGGGAGCTAAATCATGAAAAATCCTGTCCTGAAAAAGACGCTAAGCCGCGCAATTGCAGGTATGGCCCTTGTTGTTAGTAGTCTTGTTTGGGCTGCTAATGGTGTCGATTTGTCTCAATCACCGGAAGTGTCTGGTACGACAGAGGGAAGCATTCATATTCCGAAAGAACAGGAAAGAATGGCGCTAAACTATGTGAACCAACCGCCGATGATCCCACATAGCGTTGAAGGTTACCAAATTACGACGAATACTAACCGCTGTTTACAGTGCCATGGTGTTGAGAATTACCGGACAACAGGTGCGCCAAGAGTGAGTCCAACACACTTTATGGATGCAACAGGTAAAGTGCTTGGTGAAGTCGCACCAAATCGCTATTTTTGTTTACAGTGCCATGTGCCGCAGTCAGATACGGCACCTATCATTGATAACACATTTACCCCATCCAAAGGCTTTGGGAAATAAGGGGGAGACATGGCAAATAACAATGATAAGCAGGTCAATGGCGAAAAACAGCCGCGTAAAGGGCTCTTTGGCTTAATTGGACGAATATGGCGTTGGTGGCGTAGACCAAGTCGCTTAGCGTTAGGCACCTTATTGCTGATCGGTTTTGTGGGTGGCGTGATTTTCTGGGGGGGCTTTAATACGGGGATGGAAATGGCGAATACAGAAGAGTTTTGTATTAGTTGCCATGAGATGCGTGAAAATGTCTATGAAGAATATATGGATACCATTCACTATACGAACCGTAGTGGTGTGAGGGCGACTTGTCCAGACTGCCACGTACCCCATGAATTTGGCCCCAAAATGGTACGCAAAATTCAAGCCAGTAAAGAATTATACGGTAAGATTTTTGGCATTATTGATACACCACAAAAATTTGAAGACCACCGTTTGGCAATGGCACAAAGCGAATGGCGCCGGATGAAAAATAATGACTCTCAGGAATGTCGTAACTGTCACAACTTTGAGTATATGGATTTTACTGCGCAAAAAGGGGTCGCGGCAAAAATGCATGACCAAGCTTTAACTGAAGGTAAAACCTGTATTGATTGCCATAAAGGGATCGCACATAAATTACCGGATATGCGTGAAGTTGAACCGGGCTTCTAACCTTAGAGAGTCGTTTTACCATTGCTTATAACTATGATTTGTAAACAATGGTTAACAAATAGGCTGGTTATACATCTGAGTATGATCAGCCTAAGTTATATTTGTGTTAAATCAATATATTTGCTTTTTTAACGTGTATTGTATGATGTGCTGTTATGCAGAATTTACTAACAATATAAAAAATCAAGGTAACTAAACTATGTGGAAAAAGCTTCATCAACTTGCCATTCCAGTCAACCTTTACCGGTTATGCGGCCGTCTAGTACCGTGGTTTATTATATTGAGTGTAGTCTGTTTAGCTGTCGGTTGGATTTGGGGTTTTGGTTTCGCACCAACAGATAAAGTTCAAAGTGAAAGTTATCGCATTATGTATATCCATGTTCCAGCTGCAATGTGGTCAATGGGGATTTACGCAGCCATGGCGATCACGGCCTTTGTGGGTTTAGTTTGGCAAATGAAAGTGTCGGAATTGGCCATAGCAGCAATGGCTCCCATAGGAGCAGTGTTTACGTTTATTGCATTAGTGACAGGTGCAACATGGGGTAAACCAATGTGGGGCGCGTGGTGGGTATGGGATGCACGTTTAACCTCAGAGCTGATTTTACTTTTTCTATATGTGGGGATTATTGCTTTATGGCATGCGTTTGATGATCGTCGTATGGCGGGCAAAGCAGCGGCTATTTTAGTGTTAATCGGGGTGATAAATTTACCTATCATTCATTACTCTGTTGAATGGTGGCAAACTCTGCATCAGCCTTCTACTCGTATGCAAGAAAGTATTAACCCTGCAATGCGCACACCACTCCGTTTAGCTATCTTGGGTTACTTATTTTTATTTATTTCTTTGACATTAATTCGTTTACGTAATCAATTATTGATTCTAGAACGCAATCGCCCATGGGTATTAGACATAGTTAATAAGGGAGGCCGCAAGTCATGACATCCGCATTTGCATCTTGGAGTGATTTTTTTGCGATGGGGGGCTATGGTTTTTATGTATGGCTGGCTGTTGCGCTAACCTTAATACCGATTCTGTTACTCTGTTTGCATACATTTTTTCAAAGAAAAATGATTATAAACGCAATTCTTAAACAGCAAGCTCGTGAAGTAAGGCAAAAAGCGGCAAGAGCGCGTAGGGAGGGGATGTGAATATTCGTCGTCGTAACCGGCTTTGGTTAATTTGTTCCATACTTGTCGGTGTCGGTTTAACATTGGCGTTGATCCTATATGCGCTACGCTCCAGTATTGACCTCTTCTATACACCCGGTGAAATTATTTATGGTAAACGGGAAACCCATCAAATTCCAGAGGTTGGGCAGCGTTTACGTGTGGGTGGAATGGTAATGCCAGGCAGTGTTGTACGCGATGACTCAAACCCAAACTCATTAAAAATCACCTTTACGGTTTATGATGCTGAAGGTGAGGTAGATGTGAGCTATGACGGTATTTTGCCCGATTTATTTAAAGAAGGGCAGGGGGTTGTTGTTCAAGGCGAATTACAAGCGAACAACCATGTTTTAGCCAAAGAAGTCTTGGCGAAACACGATGAAAACTACACCCCACCAGAAGTTGAAAAAGCGATGCAAGAAAATCACCGCAGGCCAGCAGCTGCCTATAAGGACAATGCATCATGATCCCTGAAATTGGTAGCATTCTGCTTTGCTTAGCATTAGGTATTGCGGTTTTACTGTCGTTTTACCCTTTATGGGGAGTGGCACGTAATGACGCACGCTTAATGTCATCATCTCGTCCATTAGCATGGTTACTTTTCTTATGTGTCACAGGGGCATTTTTAGTATTAGTCAATGCCTTTATTGTTAACGACTTCTCTGTGACTTATGTTGCTAATAACTCCAACACACAATTACCCATTTGGTACCGCATAGCCGCAACATGGGGGGCTCATGAAGGTTCTTTATTGCTATGGGTATTGTTGATGAGCGGTTGGACTTTTGCCGTAGCAATAGGAAGTTATCGTATGCCACTTGATATTGTGGCTAGAGTACTCGCGGTAATGGGGATGGTCAGTGTTGGCTTTTTGTTATTTATTATCTTCACCTCAAACCCATTTTCACGTACGTTGCCGGCTTTCCCGATTGAAGGGCGAGACCTCAACCCGTTATTACAAGACCCTGGGCTAATTTTTCACCCTCCATTGTTGTATATGGGGTATGTTGGTTTCTCTGTGGCATTTGCCTTTGCCATTGCGGCATTGCTTAGCGGGCGTTTAGATAGCTCTTTCACTCGCTTTGCACGCCCATGGACGATGGCGGCATGGTTCTTTTTAACCCTTGGCATTATGCTAGGTTCGGCTTGGGCCTACTATGAATTAGGTTGGGGCGGCTGGTGGTTCTGGGACCCAGTTGAGAATGCCTCATTCATGCCATGGCTAGTGGGGACAGCTCTGATCCACTCATTATCTGTCACTGAGCAGCGAGCCACATTTAAAGCATGGTCATTATTATTGTCGATTTTTGCTTTTTCCTTGTGCTTGCTTGGCACATTTTTAGTGCGTTCTGGGGTTCTAGTTTCTGTACACGCCTTTGCCTCAGACCCATCCCGAGGACTATTTATCCTTGCCTTCATGGTACTGGTGGTCGGTGGCTCTTTATTAGTGTTCGCATTAAGGGGGCATAAGGTTCGTTCAAGGGTCAACAACGCATTGTGGTCACGTGAGTCCATGCTATTAGGGAATAACGTTATTTTAACGGCAGCAATGTTGGTTGTTTTATTAGGGACATTATTACCTTTAGTGCATAAACAAATTGGTTTGGGGACGATTTCGATTGGTGAGCCGTTCTTTAATACTATGTTTATCGCCTTGATGGTGCCGTTTGCCTTGCTATTGGGGATTGGGCCGTTAGTACGCTGGGGGCGAGATCGCCCTGCTGCTATCAAAAAAATGCTTATTATTGCAACGATAATGACATTAGTGTTGTCATTTGTTTTACCGCTATTAATGGAAGATCGTATTGAGGCGTTAACCGTTGTTGGCTTGATGATGGCGTGCTGGATTGCAATTTTAGCTTTTGCTGAAATGAAAGTTCGTATAAGCAAAAAAATCAAACTAACGCCGAGTTATTGGGGCATGGTTTTGGCGCATTTAGGCTTAGCCGTCACGATAGTTGGGATAGCCTTCAGCCAAAACTACAGTGTTGAGCGCGATGTCAAAATGAAGCCAGGGGATAGCATTAATATTCGGGCTTACACCTTTACGTTTAATGGCGTCAGAGAAGCCGATGGTCCTAATTATCAAGGCGTTATAGGTAGCATCTCTGTAACAGAAAAAGGCAAAGTGGTTAGTATTTTGATGCCTGAAAAACGTTTTTATAACGTTAGTCGTGCTGTAATGACAGAAGCGGCTATTGATGGTGGTTTTACCCGTGATTTATACGCAGCTTTGGGGGAAGAAATATCAAAAAGTACATGGAGCATGCGCTTGTATTATAAACCCTTTGTACGCTGGATTTGGTCAGGTGGTGTATTGATGGCAGTTGGTGCGTTGTTTTGCATGTTTGACCCACGCTACCGTCGTCGTAAATTACAGAGGGAAACGGCATGAATCGCAAAGTCTTTTTAATCCCTTTTATTATCTTTGCAGGGATAGCCGCCGTCTTATTATGGCAGCTAATGCGTAATGCGGAGGGGGATGATCCTCGTTTACTTGAATCTGCTCTAATTGGTAAACCTGTTCCTGTATTTAGGCTCGAATCATTAGAAAACCCCGGGAAACATTATGAATCTGATGTATTAACACAGGGGCAACCGATTTTACTTAATGTATGGGCGACATGGTGCCCGACTTGTCGTGCAGAACATCAGTATCTCAATAAACTGTCTGCACAAGGTGTACGGGTTGTGGGGCTAAACTATAAAGATAAGCGTGATAAAGCGATTGTGTGGCTGCGAGAGCTTGGTAACCCTTATGCACTGAGTTTATTTGATGGGGAGGGGATGTTGGGCCTTGATCTCGGTGTCTATGGCGCACCAGAAACCTTTTTAATCGATGGCAATGGTGTGATCCGCTATCGCCATGCAGGGGCAATGGACGAACGTGTTTGGGAAAAAGAGTTTAAACCCCTTTGGGAACGCTATAATCAGGAGGCGAACCAATGAGGTATTTACTCGGTTTATTCATGTTAGTACTCAGCTCAACAGTCACATATGCGGCTACTGAAGTGTTTACTTTTGATAGCGAACAGCAGGAACAACAATTTCGCAAGTTAACGGAAGAATTACGGTGTCCAAAGTGCCAAAATAACAGTATTGCGGACTCTAACTCAATGATTGCGCTGGACTTACGTCAAAAAGTGTATGAGTTGATGAAAGAAGGTAAAAGCCGGGACGAGATTGTTGATTACATGGTTGCCCGCTATGGTTATTTTGTGACTTATAACCCGCCATTAACGCCACTCACCATGATGTTATGGGGCTTACCTTTTGCCGCCATCGCATTGGGGGGATGGATTATTTTTGCCCGTTCGAGAAAACGGGTGCGTATCAAGCAGGTGGAACTGGGTAATGATGGCGTATTACCAGAAGCCTCCCGTGCCAGTAATTGGGTTTACCTTCCAGGGTTAGTGATTGCTTTAGGTGTAGCTGGCGGCGCCTATTATCAAGTGGGTAGTTACGCTAAAGTCACGGATTGGAATAATGCTTACCAACAAGCCCCAGCTTTACTAGATAGAGCATTAGACCCTTCTGAGCCCCCGTTGAACAATGCGGAAATGGAACACTTAGCTTTAGGCTTACGGACACGTTTACAAGAAGACCCTCAAAATATCGAGGCATGGGTGATGTTAGGGCGAATTGGCATGGTACTCAATAATGCGACCATGGCGACAGATGCTTATGGCAGAGCTTATCGTCTTGCGCCTAAAGATGAAAACGTCATTATAGGGTATGCCGAGGTTCTTACTCGCTCGTCTGACCCTGAAGATAACCGCCAAGGTGCTGAATTGCTCAAAAAATTAATTGCTAAAGATCGCACGAATGTGAAAGCGCTGAGCATTTTTGCTTTCAATGCATTTGAACAAGAGCGCTATGCAGAGGCAATTTCAGCTTGGCAAATGATGTTAAAATTATTACCTGAAAATGATCAGCGTCGGCCGATTATCGAGCGCAGTGTTGAGCAGGCTTTGATGATGGTACATGAAAAGAAAGGGACGCCGACAGGTAAGTAATATCCTTCTTGATAATGTTATACAGGCGAAAGTCTGTATAACATTCATTTCTTATCGTTCACTTCAGTTTTTTCTAATTTCAGTTGCTTATTAAAGAAAGCTAATAATCATTATTTTAATATGGTTTTAGCTTTTAATTATATTAAAGGTAACTTATTTATATTTTTACTTATTATTTTATGATTGCAATCATGTCTTTTCTATCTGCTAGTTTTCATTTACCGCTTTCAAATAATATTCATCCAACAAATGATGCCAATAGGATAGGTAAATCCTAAAACAAACAGTTGTATAAAAGCGAAAAGCCTCCTTTCACTGTACAAATAGTACAAAATTGCTGTGCGATTTAACATTAATGGTGAAAATCAATAACATTAGGCATCCAAATAAGATACACTTTCGCCCTATAAAAATGGGTATTGAAAATAACGGAAAAACGTTGCACCTGCGTCCTTTTATCAGACAGTTAGCTGCTTATCTTGCTTTACTTGCTGTCGCAATGCTGTTTATTGCTCCTTTGGTTTCAAAATCAATGGAACATGCAACCGCTTGCACAGAAGCACATAGTGAGACGGCTGCGCCTTTGATGCATAAGCATCAGGGGGAAGTAATGCCTGAAAATTGTGAGCTATCGGTACCCATGAATCATATGTTAATGACAGGGGTTGGTCAGTCGCCTATGGAAGACATAGCCTGTGGTTACTGCCAGTTATTGATTCATTTCCCATTTCTAATTCTGTTTGTTGCTGCGGTAATCCGTCAACTGGCAACCCTGGCAATTTTTATCCCCTTTGAGCGTTGTATTCAATTTTGGCTGTATAGGCCATGGTCATTACATTTAGCTAGAGCCCCTCCTCAATTCCTATGCTTATCTAAAAATTAATTATTTTTCAGACTGTTATTTTGTGTTTTTTTGCACAGAAGGTTTTTCATCATCTTGAATTTTTACTATTTTCAGGATTGGTATTCCTGTTGCAAATTTTTAGACACAAAGGTGAATAACAGAAATATTAGTGTTGATATCGATACATAGGTAGCAAATGAATACTCAATTTTTTAAAATTGCCCCCGTTGCAGCGTTGGTGGTTAGTGCGGTTATTAGCGAATCTACAGCAGCTAAAAATGAGGCTAATCAGAGTCTCATTACAGATAGCTCAGTGATGATTGTTACTGCACCTGTTGATTCTCCATTAACTATCACTACATCGCCTAAAACCCCAAGGCAGCCAGTTCCCGCAAGTGATGGTTCAGATTACCTAAAAACTATCCCTGGTTTTTCGCAAATTCGTAATGGTGGGACAAATGGCGACCCTGTTTTTCGCGGGATGTTTGGCTCACGTTTACGTATTTTAACTAACGATAGTGAAATGTTAGGCGCCTGTCCTTCCCGTATGGATGCTCCAACATCCTATATTTCGCCAGAAAACTTCGATGTTCTTAATATGATTAAAGGTCCACAAACCGTTTTATGGGGACCAGGGAATTCTGCTGGCACGATCCGTTTTGAACGAGAAAAACCTTTGTTTACTGAAGCTGGTATAAAAGGGAATGCAAGTGCATTAACTGCATCAAATAACCGCTGGGATGGTAATGCTGATATCAGTTTAGGTAATGAAGTAGGTTACATTCGAGTCATTGGTAATAAATCCCGTTCTAATGATTATAAAGATGGTAATGGGCATAAAGTGCCCTCTAAATGGGATAAATGGAATGCTGATGTCGCAGTGGGTTGGACGCCAGATGAGTATACTTTATTAGAATTAACCGCAGGGAAAGGTGACGGGGAGGCCCGTTATGCTGGAAGAGGGATGGATGGTTCTCAATTTAAACGGGAAAGTTTAGGTTTGCGCTTTGAAAAGAGCAATATTGGTGATGTTCTTGATAAGGTTGAAGCGAATGTTTATTACAATTACGCTGATCATATTATGGATAATTACTCTTTGCGTTCACCTTCAGGTGGGGGAATGGGGCATATGGGACATGGCGGTCATGGCATGATGAATATGCCAATGAAAATGCGAGTTGACCGTGAAACCATGGGTGGGCGTGTTATGGGCACATGGTTATGGACTGACTATGAGCTACGTAGCGGTGCAGATATGCAAACAAATAAGCACCGAAAAAATCAGAATAATAGTTGGAAAAAGGATGCTCAATTCCAAGACTATGGGGTATTTAGTGAGTTGACTTGGCATGCAACCACACAAGGCAAAATGGTCAGTGGAGCACGGTTAGACCGTGTGATCGTTGATAATAATACAGGTATAGGGGCTTCTGGGCGTAATACAGTAATGCCAGCAGGCTTTGCTCGTTATGAACATTCGTTATCTGATACCCCTGTTATGCTGTATGCCGGTGTAGGATATACCGAGCGTTTCCCAGATTATTGGGAGTTATTTTCACCTAAACTGGGACCGGATGGTACCAATAATGTATTTGATAAGGTGAAAACTGAAAAAACAACCCAGTTAGATATTGGAGCTAAATATGCACATGAAAATACAAATGCATGGGTTTCTGCATATATTGGTCATGTGGATGATTTTATTTTGTTTCGTTATAGCCCAACAAACCCACGCATGAGCCAGATAGAAAATGTAAATGCGCTTATTATGGGCGGGGAGCTCGGTATTGCCCAAAAACTGAATGATGAATGGAAAGCAGATGCGAGTCTCGCTTATTCATGGGGAGAAAACCGTACAGATGGTAAAGCATTGCCACAAATGCCCCCATTAGAAGGGCGTTTAGGGTTGTCATGGGAAAAAGGGGATTGGACAACAACTGGTCTATTACGTGTTGTGAGTCGTCAAAACCGTGTTGCGATTAATGATGGTAATGTTGTTGGAAAAGATTTTAGTCAGAGTGCGGGTTTCACTATTTTCTCATTAAATACAGCGTATGTTGTCAATCAAAATATGAAATTAAGTGCAGGGGTTGATAATCTATTTGATAAAACATATAGCGAGCATTTGAATTTAGCGGGTAACAGTGGATTTGGTTATTCATCAAACCAGCCTGTTAATGAGCCAGGAAGAACTTTTTGGGCAAAAGTTAATGTGACCTTTTAATTTCAATTAAATTTGCAAACAACCCGCAGAGTAATGCGGGTTGTTTGTGAGTAGTTAAACAAGCACTGGAATATAATAATTCAATTCTTGGATGTAGTGATGGGGGTTATTTATAAATGCTTCGTAAGTAGGTTTGGAGTTTAAAACATACATTTCTATATCCGAACCAGTTCCACGGACAATATCCATTTCAGCTAGAACTTTACCATAAGCAGTATAGATAATATCGTTGTAATCAATCCCCTGCAGACTACCATCTAATTTAATTTCCAAATAATTTCCACTCGGTAGTTGAAAGTTTGTTGCTTGTGGTGGGGTGATATCAACATCTTTTTCATCTAATGCAGTAATATATAAGAAAGTCCCTTCTTCATTAGAGCTCAAGTCTACACCATGAATAGCATATAGGTGCTGCGTCACATATTGGTTTTTATCAAGAAATTTTTTCCAATATTGTCTGCGTAATTCATCGGTTTTAAGGTTCCAACCATTTATATCCTTGGTATATCGATGCTTAATACCAAGTAAATTTATTGCGGGCAATTGAGTAAGTCTGACTTGGAATTGAAGTTCTTTATTTTCACGAAGTGGCAGACAGAACCCATCGACCTTCCAACCTTTGCGCTTTCTATATTCAGAAGGGGTAAGGTTAAATTGCTTTTTGAAAGCGCGACAAAATGTTTGTTGCGAATCAAATCGGTATCTCAGTGAGATATCCATAATGCTGTCGTTAGTTAATCGTAATGCTACCGCTGAACAGGAAAGGCGCCTTGCTCGGATATACGAGCCAAGTGCCAAGCCAGTTTGGTTTTTAAATAGGCGCTGAAAATGCCATTTAGTGTATCCTGATTTATCGGCAACAGTATCTAGGGATAGGCGAGATTCTAAATTTTGTTCTATCCAGAGAATGATTTCCCTGATAACGCTTTCTTGTAGCATGATTATCCTTTCAAGTTGCTATTACCTAGATCAATAAAGTAAATAATGCTTAATACTGACAATGATACTAGATAAGAATTCATGGATGCTCGCAATAGAATACCATGTCTACAGACAGTTTGATTAAAAAGATGTGAAGTTAAGTAAGTTTTTCTTCTAAAAGTATTGTTGTTACCGACTGAAATACAATTATTTGTTGTTAGTTTAACATTAAATATGTATTAATAACTATTTAAGTTTAAAGTAAATAAACGTACAACTATAGAAATAGATAAAGAACAGTTAATATTATTATTGCTAAATGCCGATAATCCTTTTGAGATGATTGTAAATGGATTGATATAAAAAACAGATCCAGCTTGGATTGTTGTGATTTATAATGAAAATATAAGCCGTTTATCTTTAATGGGTTGCTGAAACGATGATTAGTTATAAAAAATAGGGCTATTTTTTATAACCACAAATATTATTTTTTTTATACAATAGCCGTATGGAAACTTATTGATACGCTTAACTACAAATTGTCACGATTTCCATAAGTAAATAACATTAAATGTATAGAGTTTATTTCATCAAATTTAAAAAATAAGCTAAAATATTATTGTAATCTGATAGATACATTGTTCACGATTAGGGATAGGTGAGTAAATTAACCCATTCTTCATTGGGGGGGGTAATGTAGTACCAATCGAATCTTATCTGCAACAATGAAATAATAAAAAATAATAATATCATAATGTTATGTTTTTATTGTGTTTTCCTTCGATAGAAATAGTCTTTTAATGATTGGTTTAATCGGAATTTAGTTATTTTAAGTCAATTTATAAATTGAAAAGTGGTGTTAATTTACGCGTCGCTTAATTAGATAGCTTATACGTATGTAACCCAGGGGGGTATTATGAGTAAAGACAGTATCGCTAAGATGTTGGGGATAAAAATTCGTAATCAACGAGAAAGTCATAAAATGACCGTTAAACAAACTGCGAATTTAATTGGGGTAACTGAAGATGAAATGAGACGTTTCGAAAACGGTGAAAGTTGTATTGATGTAGATTCATTATTTCAGTTTGCCTACTTATTCAATATTGAGCCAGCCTCTTTCTTATATGGCGTAGTGAATGTTAACAGCGGGATGCGCAGTACTCTACACTAACATTGTTTAGTATTGGCTGAATAAAAAACTTAATGATCAATTGGTTAAACGTATCCACACGATAATGTTGGAAAACTTAACTCTGTAAGTTAAAAAATAGGTTAACAGAGCTGCTGTATCTCTTAATTTGTCATTATCGTACTTAAATAAACCCCTCATCGTATAATTGTTTTAATATTTCATTGGTAAGTTCATTAGTACGTGCCCAATGAGCTGGTTGTGTAAGTTTAGTACCGCCGTGCAGTTTTAGAATGAATTGGTCTATTTGTTTAAAAATAGTATTTTTTTCATTAAGTTGTTGTCTTTGTGGGTTAAATAGTACTTTATTTTCAACCTCATAACTTTGATTGCACTGTTTTAGAGATAATTTGTCTGAAATATTCCCCGTATTAAAAAATAGCTCAAATGAAATTAACAACCCCCCTTTATGACGCAAATTGATTATTAGCACATCCCCATCTTCCATTTTTGCGAAAGGGTGTGAAAACTGAATTGACGCTGTAGAAAATGAAAAATCAGGGAGTAAGGTTAATAACAGTTCAATTTTTTGTGTAATCGTACCTCTTAGTATATTGAATGGTAACCTATTTTCTGGCTCAATGACCCGGTGAGCGGATAAGCGTAATAACCCTGTTTCTAATTTGTTTTGAGTGTGCAAGACATGCTTTATTTGATTAAATGAGTCCTCAAAAGTGAGTGCTTGACTGTAGTCAATTAAAACATCGTTTCGTATTGCTTTTATGAATAATTCTTCAAGCTCTTTTTCATTAAAGCTTGGGATATTATTGAGTAAGATATCTTTTCCTGCTGCAATTGCGGCATTGATTGTAAATTTCAATAGCTCATCACTACAGACTGCTGTCATGATGATGCAATCAACGTCATCGTTATTGACCAGTGCCTCTATTTGTTGTTTTTGATACATAAAATAAGACATAGAGGGAAGTGGGGGAGCGATATCACAAACAGATACCAACTCACTATGATGAGCACTGCATTTTACTGCATGAATATAAGGTTGATTATGAATGGACGTTCCGATTAAACCAATCCCTGAGCGATGAAGAGAAGTGACAGAGTGCTGCTCTTCAAGCAATCGAAGATGGCCCAGTAAATAAAGAAAGTGTGTATTTAACATGGTCGTTCCTTATTATCGG
The DNA here is from genome assembly GCF_053543535.1 of Providencia sp. AGC89. Classification (NCBI taxonomy): domain Bacteria; kingdom Pseudomonadati; phylum Pseudomonadota; class Gammaproteobacteria; order Enterobacterales; family Morganellaceae; genus Providencia; species Providencia sp. AGC89. Next base: position 104,129 of record NZ_JBIXLP010000068.1, on the reverse strand, counting down.
TTTTAAATCAGAAATTCATGTGCTCCCAACATAACAGGATGAAATAATAATTTCATATTAATGTGTTGTCGAAATTTGTATTTTCTGATGAAACTCACAAATTAAAGAAATCATTTATGTAAACCCACTTGAGCGACGGTATGTAGCAAAGAGAAATCAATTTAGTAATGGAAACGGCCAAATAGGGGCTCTAAACTAATGGAGGTATTTAGTTTTCGAGCCAAAGTAGCGTTAAACTAACTTACTTCCTTGACGGTAGGCTAAGGCGACTGTCAATGATTGAGCTAAACATAACGTTGCTGACTGGGAACGAAATGCATCCACTTGCGCTTCTTTAATCACAAAGCAAACGTCACTAAAACTGGCGAGTGGGCTAATCTGGCTGTCAGTAATTACGATTTGTTTAGCACCAGACTGTGCTGCTTTTTCACTAACCATTACTGTTTCTGATGCATAGGGGGTGAAACTAATTGAAATAACCACATCGTTTTCACTAATTTTACTGATCTGTTCTTTAAACATTCCCCCAAGACCATCTATCAGAACAGGGCGGCACTCCAAATGGCTTAATGCATAACTGAGGTAGGTCGCGACACTAAATGAGCGACGCAAGCCAATTATGTAGACATTTTGTGCATTGGCTAATAATGAAACTGCTTTTTCTAAATCTTCGGCAGAGGTCCTAGCTGCCATTTGCTGCAAGGCTTGTGCATTGGAGTGAGCAAATTCTTTTAAAATTTGAGCAGGGTCATCACTCAATTCTTGAGCACTATCCATTTCGCGAAATAGCCTTGCTCTATCAGTGTAGCTTGCTGTTTCTTCAACAAGGTTCATACGAAACAATTGTTTCATTTCATTAAAGCCACTGAAATTAAACGCATTTGCAAAACGAATTAATGTTGATGGTGGAACATTGGCTTCTTTTGCAATAACGGCAACGGTATCAAATGCGACACTATTTGTATTATCGAGTACGTACCTAGCCACCTGTTGCAAGCGTTTACTTAGCTCATCATAACGAGAGCGAACTTGCTCTTGAAACTCATTTAAATTTGATGCACTTGACATATAACCTCCATGATTTGGCTCTAATTGTAGTTGTTTTGCACGGTTAGTCGAATTATTTTGAAACGGTTAGTTCATATTTCTACATTCTCTATCTTTATATATCTAAAATAATTTGAATTTCGGTTAGCAAATTGAATGAGTTACATTGATTGCTTTTCTTATTGTGCCTAGTTGGTAAGTGCTTCTGTCTGCACTGCAATAGACGTGTATACCTAATTAAATAAGTGATTAGGAGACTTTTTAAAATGGCATTTTCTATCTTGAATTAGAAATTTCATAAAAACTTTGTCTAGATCACATAAATTGAATGTTATTTCAAATTTCATTGCAAATGAAACAAATATTTCATATACATTGGGTAACAACGTAATCCTGTCAGTTAAAGAGAGGCAACATGGAACAGATTAATAATTTCATCGGTGGTGAAATAGTTTTGAGCAAAAGCGGTCGATTTGCACCTGTATTCAACCCAGCAACGGGCGAGCAAATTGCACAGGTGGTATTAAGCAGTGCTGATGAAACGAAACACGCCATAGCGATTGCTCATAAAGCATTTCCAAAATGGTCGAAACTTTCGCCATTAAAGCGCTCTCGAATCTTATTTAAATTTAAAGCGTTACTTGAAGATAACATGGATGATTTAGCGCGCCTTATTTCTAAAGAACACGGTAAAGTGTTTTCTGATGCGGTGGGTGAGATTACACGAGGCCTAGAGGTTGTTGAATTTGCTTGTGGCATTCCTCACTTACAAAAAGGTGAACACTCGGCCAATGTCGCCACAGGTGTGGACAGTCATTCATTAATGCAACCACTAGGTGTTTGTGCTGGTATTACCCCATTTAACTTCCCTGCTATGGTACCGATGTGGATGTTCCCAGTGGCGATTGCTACCGGTAATACTTTTGTTTTAAAACCATCTGAGAAAGACCCGTCTTTGGCTCTTGAATTGGCTAAATTGTTAAAGCAAGCTGGTTTACCTGACGGTGTATTTAACGTCGTTCAAGGGGATAAAGAATCTGTTGATACGCTGCTAACTGCACCAGAAGTTCAAGCGGTAAGCTTTGTTGGTTCAACTCCGATTGCCGAATATATTTATACCACAGCGTCTCAGCATGGTAAGCGTTGCCAAGCGTTAGGTGGAGCAAAAAACCATTGTATTTTAATGCCTGATGCGGATATGGGGCAGGCTACGAATGCAATAATGGGCGCTGCATTTGGGGCTGCGGGTGAGCGTTGTATGGCACTTTCTGTTGTATTAGCCGTAGGGGATGAAACGGCGGATACATTAATTGCTAATTTGAAAGCTCAGATAGCCAAAATGACCGTGGGACCCGGTATTACAGATGGCAAAGAAAATGATATGGGGCCAGTAATCTCAGCACAGCATAAAGCGAAAATCTGCGACTATATTGCGAGTGGTGAAAAACAAGGGGCGACATTATTGGTTGATGGTCGTGATTTCAAAGTAACGGGTTTTGAAAAGGGTTATTTTGTTGGGCCAACATTATTTGATAATGTGACTCCTGAAATGGATATTTATAAAGAAGAAATTTTTGGGCCTGTATTAGCTGTTGTACGAGTACCTGATTTTGAAACAGGGTTGAAACTAATTAACCAACACGAATACGGCAATGGAACCGCAATTTTTACACGTGATGGTGAAACAGCCCGTGAGTTCCAAGAAAATGTTCAAGCTGGAATGGTCGGAATTAATATCCCAATCCCAGTACCAATGGCTTTCCACAGTTTTGGTGGTTGGAAACGTTCAATTTTTGGGCCTCTCAATGTTCATGGAAATGATGGTGTTCGATTCTATACTCGCATGAAAACAGTGACTAGTCGTTGGCCTGCTAGCGTACGTTTAGAACATCATGAAAGTAGTTTCACAATGCCAACCATGGAATAAATGGAGACCCATATGAATAAGCAGAAAATGACTACAGCCCAAGCATTGGTAAAGTTTCTTAACCAACAATATGTTGATGTCGATGGTGAGCAGTATCCGTTTATTCAGGGAATATTTACGATTTTTGGCCATGGTAACGTTGTCGGTTTGGGTCAGGCGCTTGAAGAAGCGCCTGGACATCTGCGAGTTTATCAAGGTTGTAATGAGCAAGGTATGGCGCATATTGCGACTGGCTTTGCCAAACAGAAAAAACGGAAACAAATTTTTGCAGTGACTTCTTCGGTAGGGCCGGGGGCAGCTAATATGGTAACGGCGGCGGCAACAGCCACAGCCAACCGTATTCCGTTGTTATTACTACCAGGAGACACCTTCGCCACTCGTCAACCAGACCCTGTTTTGCAGCAAGTCGAACAATATGGTGATGGGACAATCAGCACGAATGATTGTTTCCGCCCTGTATCTCGTTATTGGGACCGGATTTCGCGGCCTGAACAGCTAATGGCAGCGATGATTAATGCAATGCGTGTATTAACTGACCCTGCTGATACGGGGGCCGTTACCATTTGCTTACCTCAGGATGTTCAAGGGGAAGCATGGGAATACCCTGATTACTTCTTTGAAAAGCGAATTCATCGCATTGAACGCCGGCCGCCAACAAGTGTAAGTCTAGAGGAAGCCGCTCATCTTATTCAAAGTAAGCAAAAGCCGCTTCTGATATGTGGTGGTGGTGTGCGTTATTCAGAAGCACATAATGATTTCGTTCAATTTGCGGAGGCTTACGGTATTCCGTTTGGTGAAACTCAAGCGGGTAAAAGTGCTGTTGTTGCCAACCATCCTTTAAATGTAGGGGGAATAGGCACGACAGGTGGGCTTGCGGCAAACTTACTTGCAAAAGAAGCTGATTTGGTTATTGGTGTTGGGACTCGTTTTACTGATTTTACCACGGCATCTAAGTCATTGTTTAGTAAGGAAGGTGTGCGGTTTTTAAATATTAACGTTGCTGAATTCGATGCCAGTAAGTTAGATGCATTAAAAGTGGTAGCAGATTCAAAAGAAGCTTTGCAAGCTCTTGATGCAAAAATGAAGGGGTCAGGCTATCAGGCCCAATGGGGACATGAAATTCAACTGGCGAAGCAACAATGGAAGAACGAATTAGACCGGTTGTTTAGCATTCAGTATCGGCCGTTGGATTTTATCCCAGAAATTGCAGGCCACCTTGATGATAAACTTGAAGAATACAGTAAAACACTCGGCACTGAACTTGCGCAAACTCGGGTTCTAGGTTTGATGCAGCAGCACATGGAGAGTGACGCGATTATTGTGGGGGCAGCGGGGTCATTACCGGGGGACTTACAGCGTATTTGGCTACCAAAGCAGCGGGATACTTACCATCTAGAATATGGTTATTCATGTATGGGGTATGAAATTGCTGCGGCTGTTGGCGCGAAAATTGCGGCTCCAGAACAACCTGTATATGCCATGGTCGGGGATGGCTCCTATTTAATGCTACACAGTGAGTTGCAAACGGCAATTCAAGAAAATATTAAAATCACTATTTTATTATTTGATAATGCGGGCTTTGGTTGCATCAATAATTTACAAATGAGCCAAGGCATGGGGAGTTTTGGGACTGAAAATCGCCAACGCAATCCACAAACAGGCCTACTGGATGGGCCATTAGTGAAAGTGGATTTCGCTAAAAATGCAGAAAGCTATGGTTGTAAAAGTTATCGAGTTCATGATGAAGCTCAGCTGATCTCTGCTTTGGAGGATGCTAAAACGCATTCAGGTTGTGTATTGATTGATATTAAAGTGCTTCCAAAAACCATGACTAATGGTTATGAAGCGTGGTGGCGTACAGGAACAGCTCAAGTTGCTAAAAAGCCTGAAATTGTTGCGGCGGCTGAGGAAATTAAACATAAAGTTGAACATAAGGTACGGCTTTATTAATTAACGCGTTATTGGTGGTTTACGTATCATCAAAATAACTCGATGGTGTTATGCCATTGAGGAGGTGTTTTATTTTGAGTGATGGTGTAGGCCTCATTTCGTCGGGTATTATTGTGAATATCCGCAAGGATTTCACTTATTGTGTTTATGAGTTGTCGTCATGTGTATTTTTAAACCCAGCGTTTGCTGGGTTTTTTTATGGTTTTAATAGTTTAATTTTCTTTTTGTTGAAATGTATGTTTTAAATTTAAGTTAGTCGGAATTAATAAAACAGAAACAGAAAATAAAGTTGCAGTAAAGTACATACTTTATTGTCAGATAGTGATGAGTTACATTATTATTTTGTGATCTAAATAACACTAAAAATACACTTTAATGCAACATTTGTTACCTAGAGCCCAAAAACATAATTTCCAAAAAATTATAAATTGAAATGAATGTTTTATTTGGTATATTTCGTAATATCCAAATAGTGGATTTAAGGTATCAAGGAGCATTTGAATGTTCAACATAGCACTATTCGGCGCAGGACGTATTGGACAGGTTCATGCTGTTAATATTGCCGGCCATAAAGAAACCGCACTTTATTCTGTTATTGATCCGTACCAAGCTAATGCATCTGCGTTGGCTGAAAAGTACCAAGCTAAAGTACAAACCACAGAAGAAGCGATGCAAGACCCAAATGTGCATGGCGTTTTAATTGCTTCTGCCACAGATACACATGCTGATTTAATTGAGTTAGCGGCTCAACATAAAAAAGTCATTTTTTGTGAGAAGCCAGTTCATCTCGATCTTGAACGAGTAAGACAATGCCTTAAAAGTGTTAAACAACATAATGTCCCATTGTTTATTGGTTTTAATCGCCGTTATGACCCGCAATTTCGCCATCTCAAAAATTTATTCCAGCAAGGGGCGATTGGTAAAGCTGAGTCTTTAATTATTACATCTAGAGACCCGTCACCGCCACCAGCAGAGTATGTCAAAGTCTCCGGTGGTATGTTCAGAGATATGACGATTCATGACTTTGATATGGCGCGCTTTATGATTGGTGAAGAACCTTGCTCTGTATTTGCCCAAGGAAGTAATGTAGTAGACCCTGCGATTGGCCTTGCGGGTGATATCGATACCGCATTCATTATTTTGAAGTTCCCTTCAGGGGCCATGGCGACCATATCGAATAGCCGCCGCTCAGGGTATGGTTATGACCAGCGCATTGAACTGCATGGTGAGAAGGGGCTGCTGACAGCTGGGAATATAAAAGAAAATAGCGTTGCGTTATTAAGCGAAGTCGGTTGTTTGTCTGCTAAACCCGAATATTTCTTCTTACAACGCTATCATGAGGCATACAAAGCTGAATGGGAACATTTTGTTGATATTTTAGCTGGACGTGCTGAATCAGAAACCACAGGTACCGATGGTGAGTTTGCATTATATCTTGCAGACAAAGCACTTGAATCATTAAAAACAGGAAAAGAAGTTAAACTCTAATTTATATTTTTAAATTATATTTTAATTGATTATTAATATGCGGACGAAAAAATGATTTTTCGCCCGCAATAGAATTCAGATATATTCATCCGATTATTTAATAAATATATACATTAATATTTGTCTTACGTATTAATTAAATACCCTACAAGCAGTAATGCTTCTATAAAATTTGTGGCTATTTTACTGTTTAATTTTTAAATTCAATCTAAGTGTTTGTTTTTATTTATGAATTTTGATTTATAAAATAGTCTTGAAGCTTGCAAGTAGTGATTCAATAAGAGCGCCAAAAATTTTTCATTATTTAATACTTAACATGTAAAGAATTTATTTAAATACTGAAAATTTGCTTTTTTGGTAGACATAATGATTCAAATAATAAGGTAATAATATGTCATTAATAATGAATCTCAATGAACAACAGAGAAAAAGGTTGCACCAAATCACCTTGGTAGCAACCTTTGGTGGGTTACTTTTTGGTTATGATACTGGTGTAATCAACGGGGCATTTTCCTCACTGAAAGAAAACATGGGGTTAACACCGACCACTGAAGGCCTTGTGATGAGTGTCTTGTTGGTTGGTGCCGCACTTGGAAGTGTTTGCGGCGGGCGAGTGGCTGATTTTATCGGGCGACGCACCTATTTACTTTACCTTTCGTTTCTTTTCCTATTTGGCGCTTTTTTATCTGCCGCTGCACCGAATATTGAAATTCTCCTTGTAGCTCGATTTATTCTCGGTTTTGCTGTTGGTGGTGCATCAGTCACTGCACCAACATTTATTTCAGAGGTTGCGCCTACAGAAATGCGAGGCAAACTCACCGGGTTAAACGAAGTGGCAATTGTGATAGGTCAACTTGCTGCCTTTGCGATTAATGCGATTATTGGTTCTATTTGGGGGCATTTACCAGACGTTTGGCGTTATATGTTGTTAGTGCAAGCTGTACCTGCTTTATGCTTACTTTTTGGTATGTGGAAAGCTCCGGAAAGCCCGCGTTGGTTGATGAGTAAAAATCGTCGTGAAGAAGCATTGAACATTTTAAAACAAATTCGCCCAGAAAAACGTGCTATTCAGGAATATGAAGATATTGTCACATTGTTAGATGTTGAAGCCGCAGAAGCAAAGAAAAACCCAAATGGAAAAAAACAAAATCTAGCTTTAATTTTCAATACCCCTTGGATTTTTAAATTAGTTTTGATTGGGATGGTATGGGCTGCTTTACAGCAAACCACAGGGGTTAACGTAATTATGTACTATGGTACAGAAATACTGAAAACGGCTGGTTTTTCTGAACAAACTTCTTTGGTTTTTAACGTATTAAATGGTGTGTTCTCTGTTGGGGGAATGGTTATCGGGGTACTGTTCTTAGTTGACCGATTTAAGCGCAAGACATTAATTGTCGGTGGTTTTGCTTTAATGGCATCGTTACATTTATTAATCGCAGCAACGGATTATTTCTTAACTGGGGATATTAAAGCAACGTTGATCTGGTTACTTGGTGCGGTATTTGTTGGTGTGATGCAAGGGACAATGGGCTTTTTAACTTGGGTGGTATTAGCCGAGTTATTCCCATTAAAAATCCGTGGGTTATCGATGGGGATTTCTGTGTTCTTTATGTGGATTATGAATGCGATCGTGAGTTACTTGTTCCCTGTATTGCAAGCCGAACTTGGTTTAGGACCTGTATTCTTAATTTTCGCGGTAATAAACTACTTAGCAATTGTCTTTGTGGTGAAACTACTTCCTGAAACATCGAATAAATCGTTAGAGCAGTTAGAAGAAGAGTTGTCATCAATGTAGTTGTTAACCATTCATGATACGAATGTACCTAGTTAACTTAAAAGAGGGTTAGATATGATTGAACAACTGACCACAAATAATCTGCATTTAGGGTGTCAGGCCAGAAATAAAGCTGAAGTATTAAAGATGGTAGGTACCGAGTTTAAAAATAAAGGCTACGTAGATAGGGACTGTGTCCATTTTCTAACTGAAAGAGAGCAGCAAATCTCGACTTTTTTAGGCAATGGTATCACTCTGCCACATTTACCTAAATCAGCGAATGACATCATCTTACATACGGGAGTGGAAATTTTTCAATTCCCTGATGGGGTGATTTGGGATAGAACCAATGTGATGTTCATTGCCATCGGTGTGATTGCTAAATCAAGGGAGCATATTGATGTACTCAAAGAGATTGCATTGATTTTCAGTGATGAGTTTATTGCTAATGCATTATCTTTAACGTCGAGTAAAGAAGAATTTCTCAGTATTTTACATCGCTAATTATACTGTTTTCATCTTAAACCGTTATGAGAACAATAACATACTCATGACGGTTTTTTATATTCACTGAAAAAGTAACAATAGGGACAATATTGGGAAGATAGTCGCTCTTTTTATAAAATGATATTGCTCCTTTACCTTAATTGATAGGAAGTCATTGATGTCATTTCATATACCAACTAACTAAGTTAATGTACACCTAGAACAAACCAGCGATGATAACTTACGAGCCCAAGGAACGGTATGGTCTGCAAACATACAGGGAATAAACACATTGTTTATTTACTTAGCTGTGTAAAACAACAATGAACAACTGAGGTGCAATGTTTCATTTCATTTCATTTTTTGCTTTTTCATTCCATTTTTTATTCTTTTATTTCATCATTTATCTCCGCCTTACCTCTTTAGGTTCCTGAGTAATAGAGTTAATTCTTTATATATTAGCTAATTACATAAAAAATTAACGCTAGATCACACAATGAAACTAATGTTCTTAATTTCATTGAAAATGAAATGAATATTCCGTATAACATTATTATCAACTTCTGAATAAATCAGACCCGCATTGGGTTAGCCAGTGCGCCACTAAAAATGAGCGAGGGGAAGAACAAATGAAGGAAATCCGTATCGGTATGATTGGTACTGGCTATATTGGGCGAGCTCATGCCATTGCTTATGCACAGGCACCTACTGTTTTTCCACTACAAGGAAAATTGGTTCGCGAAATGATTGCCGAGATTACACCAGAGCTAGCTCAAGCTCGGGCTCAAGAAATGGGATTCAATCGTTCAACCAATGATTGGCGCAAACTCGTGGCTGACCCAAATATTGATGTGGTGGATATTTGTTCCCCTAATTTTCTGCATAAAGAAATGGCAATGGAAGCAATTAAACATGGCAAACATGTTTATTGTGAAAAGCCATTAGCGCTTAACTCTGATGATGCAAAAAAAATGGTAGAAGCGGCAAATAAAGCCGGTGTTTTAACCTTGGTGGGTTTTAATTACATGAAAAACCCAACATCACAACTCGCAAAAGAAATTATTGCTAATGGTGAGATTGGTGAGGTTATCCATTTTTATGGTACCCATAATGAAGATTATATGGCAGATCCCAATGCCCCCATTCATTGGCATTGTTTCAAAGAAAAAGCGGGTTTAGGGGCGCTGGGTGACTTATCTGCACACATTATCAATATGGCACAATTTTTAGTTGGCGATATTGAAACCGTTTGTGGCGACATGGAAATTGTTATTAAACAACGCCCAGAGAAAGAAGGCTCATCTGTGATGGTGCCTGTTGAAAATGAAGACCAAGCACATGCGATGGTACGTTTTTCAAGCGGAGCGATGGGGGTTATCGAAACTTCACGCATTGCAGCTGGACGTAAAATGGGGCTGACCTATGTGGTGACGGGTACTAAAGGGACATTAACCTTCACACAAGAAAGAATGGCTGAACTAAAACTATATCGTCACGACGACCCAAGTAACCGTCAAGGTTTTAAAACAATCTTAGTTGGGCCTGAACATCCAGATTATGCACCGTTTTGTGGTGGTGCAGGCCATGGTATTGGCTTTAACGATCAAAAAACCGTAGAAGTGCGCGATCTCATTAATGGGGTAGCCACAGGCACACCCATGTGGCCTGATTTTGAAGAAGGCTGGAAAGTATCGCGAATTTTAGATGCAATTGCGCGCTCATATGAAGAACAGCGCTGGGTTAAAGTCAAAGAAATCAATTAATTCTGTTGTAGTTAAGGGGTGATTAATGGATAAGCAGAAGAAGTTAGATGTTATCTGTATGGGCCGTATTGCCGTTGACCTGTACGGACAACAGATAGGTTCTCGTTTAGAAGATATGAGTACATTTGCCAAATATTTAGGTGGCTCTTCGGGGAATGTGGCATTTGGAACTGCGATACAAGGATTAAGGTCATCAATGCTTGCCCGTGTTGGTGATGAGCATATGGGCCGTTTTTTACGTGAGGAATTAAAGCGTGTAGGGTGCGATACCAGTCATCTTATTACTGATAAAGATAGATTAACGGCATTGGTAATATTAGGGATCAAAGATCAAGACACTTTTCCATTGATTTTCTATCGTGATAATTGTGCTGATATGGCAATTAGTCCAGACGATTTTACGGAAGAATATATTGCATCCTCTCGTTGTCTGGCAATTACAGGGACGCATTTATCTAACCCTAAAACCCGTGCCGCTGTGCTAAAAGCATTGGAATATGCCAAACGTAATGATGTAAAAACTGCCATTGATATAGATTATCGCCCAGTCTTATGGGGGCTAACTTCCCTAGGTGATGGTGAAACGCGTTTTATTGCTTCTCAAAGCGTAACTCAGCAATTACAAGACGTGTTGTCACTTTTTGATTTGATTGTCGGAACCGAAGAAGAGTTTCATATTGCCGGTGGGACAACGGATACTGTTCAAGCCCTTAAAAATATTCGTCAATTAACAAATGCTGAACTAGTGTGTAAACGCGGTTCTTTAGGGTGTTCAGTGTTCAGTGGTGAGATCCCAGAGACCTTAGACGAAGGGATTACAGTACATGGCGTGAGGGTGGAAGTCCTTAATGTATTAGGTGCAGGTGATGCCTTCATGTCTGGTCTATTACGCGGTTATTTGAATGGAGATGGTTGGGAAAAAGCCTGCGCTTTTGCTAACGCATGTGGGGCATTAGTTGTTTCGCGCCACGGTTGTGCGCCCGCGATGCCAACGAAAGTTGAACTGGATAACTACCTTGAGCGCGCTGCGGCTGTACCACGTCCTGATCTCGACCCGATGCTTAATCACTTGCACCGAGTGACATCACGTAGCACTCAGTGGGATGAATTATGTGTAATGGCGTTTGACCATCGGATCCAATTTGTCGATATGGCACGTAATGCAGGTGCAGATATTTCATGTATCCCTTATTTGAAAAAATTGATTTTCCGTGCCAGCCGTGAAGTAGCTGAAGAGGCAAACTTACAGGGTAAAGCAGGTTTATTGTGTGATAGCACTTTTGGTCAGGATGTTTTGAATGATGTGACAGGGCGTGGTTGGTGGATAGGGCGACCCATTGAGCTACCAGCGTCCAGACCACTATGTTTAGAGCATGGCAATATTGGTTCGCAGCTGATTAGCTGGCCGAAAGAGCATATCGTGAAATGCTTAGTATTTTTCCACCCTGAAGATAATCATCCGCTGCGTTTAGAGCAAGAGAAAACCGTTCAAGAGGTGTATAGCGCATGCTGCCAATCAGGCCATGAATTATTACTGGAAGTAATATTACCAGCTGATATGGAGCGTAATGATGAGTTGTATTTACGAGCCATTAAACGTTTTTATAACTTAGGCATCAAGCCAGACTGGTGGAAATTACCACCGCTACAGGCAGAAAATTGGGATGAGGTTGATGCATTGGTCCAAGAGCGTGACCCTTATTGTCGTGGTGTTGTATTACTAGGGCTTGATGCGCCACAAGCAGAATTACAAGCGGGCTTTAATGCCGCTGCTGGGAAGTCAATCGTAAAAGGATTTGCCGTTGGTCGTACTTTATTTGGTAAGCCTTCTTATGAGTGGATGAAAGGTGAAATCAATGACGACGAGCTGGTTCAGAAAATAAAAAGCAATTACTTAAATCTGATCGCCTTATGGCGTCAGCGTAAATAATATTACTCTTACCTACACAGGAGCTTCATCATGGCAATCCAACTTGGTATTAACCCTTTGACATGGACCAATGATGATTTACCCACTTTAGGGGCAGAAACGTCTCTAGAAACATGTTTAACTGAAGGTCGTCAAGCAGGGTTTGCTGGTTTTGAGTTAGGAAATAAGTTTCCACGTAAAGCGGAAATCTTAGGGCCAATTTTAAAACAGCATGATTTACAACTGGTTTCAGGCTGGTATTCGGGTGAATTGTTGACTCGCAGCGTGGAAGAGGAAATTGAAGCGGTACAAGGTCACTTAGCATTACTGCGTGATTTAGGCGCGAAAGTGATGGTATTTGCCGAAGTGACTCACTGTATTCATGGCGATCAAAATAAACCCGTTCATATGCGACCACTATTTCCAAATGACCAATGGGAAGAATACGGCAGGAAGCTGACTGAGTTTGCGAAATATACCTTATCTCAAGGGGTTAAAATCGCCTATCACCACCATATGGGGACGGTTATCGAGTCAGCAGAAGATGTTGATAACTTGATGAAACATACCGGTGATGAAGTAGGCTTATTACTGGATACAGGGCACTTAACATTTGCAGGTGCGGACCCAGTAGAAGTCGCTAAACGTTGGGCAAAACGAATTAATCATGTGCATTGCAAAGATGTGCGTGCAGATGTATTAAAAGATGTTAAAAACCGCAAAACAAGTTTCTTAGATGCAGTGTTAGCTGGGGTGTTTACAGTACCCGGTGATGGCTGTGTTAACTACCCAGAAGTCTTTAAAGTATTAAAAAATAGCCAATACGAAAATGGTTGGTTAGTGGTAGAAGCGGAGCAAGACCCAGCGATTGCCCACCCGTTGACTTACGCGACACTGGGCTATAACAATTTACATAGGTTAGCCAAAGAAGCCGGGCTAATCTAAATCGTCGTCATATTTCAGTCTGTGGCGTTGTTGGCTGCACTCGACCACACAGGTCACATACTTATGTATGCTCCCTGCGTTGCTCTTGTTTGCCGCCTAGCCACAAACTGAACTATTTAGTGTGTTTAGAGCGAAAGGCTCAAAAGAATTAAAAAGTTAGATGGCTGTATTTTGAGTGATGGCCACAGGTCAATAAAACAGATTGCAGGTGTTAGTAGGCAATCTTAAAGTGTCAGAGGAAAATTATGTCAAAATTACTGTCGAAATATCATGCTCCAGATGCACATAAGCGAACTCAGCATATCACTCCGAAAATCGCTAACTGGGGATATGTTCACTTTGATGTTTATGAATTAAAACAAGGTGAGTCGATTTCTTTACCCGCTTGTGAAAATGAAATGTGCTTAGTGCTAGTGGCAGGTAAAGCGACGATTAAAACGCCAAATCAAACATTTGATAATATTGGCGACCGCATGGACCCTTTTGAACGTAAAAAACCATATGCAGTTTATGTCACAGCCCAAGAGTTTGCTGAAGTTAAAGCTGAAACAGCATTGGAACTCGCAGTTTGCAGTGCAAAAGGAAAGGGCACTTACCCAACTCGCTTAATTGGCCCTGATGATATTGGGGCAGAGCAACGGGGTTATGGCAACAATAAACGCTATGTACATAATATTTTACCCGATGATAAAGCGGCAGATAGCTTGTTAGTGGTGGAAGTTTATACGGATGAAGGCTGTACTAGTTCCTATCCAAGCCACAAGCATGATACTGATAACGAGCCAAATGAAACGTATTTGGAAGAAACCTATTATCACCGATTAAATCCATCTCAAGGTTTTTGTATGCAGCGTGTTTATACAGATGATCGTGAATTAGACGAGTGTATGGCGGTGTATAACAAAGATGTGGTTATGGTGCCAAAAGGGTATCACCCAATGGCAACAATGGCAGGTTATGACAACTATTACCTTAATGTGATGGCTGGCCCAACACGTAAATGGTTATTTACGTGGGAAAAAGACCACAATTGGGTTAATAGTGAGATTTATGCAGCAAAACATCGTGAAAAGTAAGTGAAAGTTATACGTGAATTAAGTTAAGTAAACACCAAATCTGTTATCAATTTTGCCGGTAAGTATATAGTTACCGGCTTTTTTATTTAATTTAATATGCAACGGTAAACTGTTGGCGAATAAATTGTGCATGTTCAGCTTCATCAAGGATGGCGACAGCGAGATCTTCAACGGAAATCTTTGCGGGGTGTTGGCCATTCATGAGTAACTGGCTCCCACCTAAACGGAATGTTTCGGTTCTTTCTCCTGGTTCAAGTACCGCAGCAGGGGAAACATAGGTCCAATCAAGAGAATCGATAGATTGTAAGTGGCTTTTGAGTTCCCTCATGGCTTGAGCCCCAGGTTTTATTTCAGTTGGGAAATTAGGAGAATCAATTAAATCAACACCCGAAGAGGTTTTTAAACTCCCCGCACCACCGACAACGATAAACCGTTTTACCATTGATTTTTGTACAGCTTGTAAAATTGCTTGGTTACCTGCCACGGTATCTTGATATAAATTTGGGTTTTGCCAGCCACCATTAAAAGCACTAATGACGACATCTTGCCCTTTGAGCCGAGAAGTTAACCAAGCAACATCGGTGATATCACCAGATGCGGTAATTAAATACGCATGTTGAGACAATTGGTTGCTGTGACGAGAAATAGCCGTGACTTGATGATGACGGAGTAACGCCTCAGCTACGATGGCCTTACCCACAAACCCTGTTGCGCCAATGATGGATATTTTCATTTTGAGCCTCGCGTTACTTGAATGTGAAATGCATCAATAATGATCCCAAAATTACTGACTTGAGTGTTTTTTATCCTTATCAAAGTATAGAACAGACTTATTCATTACGTAATCTAGTTAGTTTTTATTTCGTGAAGTACCCTAGAGATTCGACAAAACTTAACAATGCTTGTTTTTTGAGGATTTATTCCCCTTAGTTATTTTTCTTGCCTGAATAATTTTAAAATAACACTTGTCATAATAGCGATAGCACCTCCTAAGGCGGTCTCTAAGACTCGGTCAAATAATAATTCATAGGTAGGGTGTCGCCAATAAATGACTTGTTCAAGAACGGATAAAATTAAACTGGTAACGACAAAAGTCATGAAAGTGTAGCCATGATGAAAGCTCATAGGCATGAGAAATGCGAACACCACCATTGCAAATAAGCCAATATAAGGCATCAGAGGGGTGTTAAATAAAAGGTACAGTAAAAGTACGGAAATAAGGCTCCCTAAAACGCGTTGCCCTGTAATATGAATGATACCCTTAGTTTTGGGGTGTAAAACAAATACAAATGTGAGCAATGTCCAATAAAAATGACCTAGGTCGAGCATTCTAGGAATGGCTAATGTTAATAAAAGCCCCACAGCATAAGTCATGGAACGCGGGATAATATTCTTATGTAATGTGAATAAATTTTTCTCAACCAGTGCACCGGTAATAATGCTATGTCGTGTCATTTTGTGGCTTAAGGTATAGTAAGTTACTAAAGTAACACCGCTTCCAATAATAAAGCCCAACGCTAAGCTTCTAGAAATATCAGGTAAAATTGTCCCTATGGTTGACATGATAATCATAAATTTCATGGTTAAATCCATCACAGGGTCAGTGCCATATAACTGATAATAAATAAAAGAAAACACGAAGAGATAAACATAAAACGCCATGCTTAATCGCAGGGTATCACCTATAAATATGGCGACTAAAATCATCAATAGCCAAAAAGCGGTATAGGCATAATTTTTATACTCTTTTGCAGCATTGAACAGATTAAAAGAATAAAGTGTGGAAAATGCTGCCCACATAGCTGCTTGCGCATCTAAAATCAGATAGGCCGCGACTGCACTAAACAACATGCAGCTGGTAAAAAGGAACCCATCGTAAATAGCAGGGATGTTTCTCATAATACGACGCTCATAAATAGAAGCTTAACTTATTAATTATTAAGGTAATTAGATAGCAATCTCATTGATGTTTCAAGGATAGAAAACAATATCTGGCTAGATTGTTAATTAATGGCACGATATTCATGGTTAAAAGGTAAATTCTGTTTTTATGCAGTAAAAAAGGCATAATAGAAGGAGCATTCATAGCAATCATAAAGGTAATAAAATGCAAATAATTAATCCGCATGATTTTGTTTGGGTCGGCAATGATAATGATGTTGCGGTAGAATCGCTTCCTGAATGGGTTGCCTCACAGTGGAATAGTAAGCTGCCACTGACCGTTTATAGAGATAAAGCGGACAATAATAAATTGACGGTCGCAATTCGGGGAATTAAACCACATCAACGCGTCACGACTCAAATTGAGAAATCAGCGATAACCCATATTATGAATGTAGAGTCTTTGGTAGCAAATTCAGTTGAATTACAACGCTCTATGTTTATCGCGTTACCACCTGTTCAGGTGTTATGGATAATCTCACAGGATAAATGGCCTTGGCAGTGGGGCGTCACGGGGAGTTGTGCCTATACCTTGGCAACCGATATTCAAAGTATGTTATCTGACTGCGACCTTGATGTAGTTATTCGTTGTTCAACTCCTCAACAAAAAGAAGATTTTGCCGAATTCGCCATTAAAGCAAATACCCCGTATTGCCCAATTGATATTCACATTGAAACCCCAAAAGGGGGCTTTTCGTTAGCGGAATGGTTTAAAAACGACCAAGTTACATTACATACTCCTACAGGCGATGTAATGACTGCTAACCCTTGGGATGAAAGATTGTAATCTTTTATTTATAAAATAGGGGTAATGGCTTGAATATTAATCAGATTGGTTAATATTTAATTTTGATGTTCGTGCAGGTGATTTTTTCCTAATCAATAAATTAGGGGGCAATACAACTAAGCGCCCCTATCTTATCGGTTAGTGGTCGATATTCGGTTCATGTAGACTTGCTTCGTGCCATTCTTTCATTGCCGGTAAATCTAAAACGCGGGCTACCCAATGTTGTGCTGCTGGGCTTATTGGTAACTGATAGCTACGGATGCGAAAGGCTACAGGTGCGAAGAAAGCATCAACAACGCTAAACTCATTGCCCGCAAGCCATGGCCCGCCGAATTGATTCAACCCATCTTGCCATAATTGCTGAAGGCGGTTTAGGTCCGTTTGTAATTCGGAAGAAATCGTCGCTGTAGTTGCTTTGAGCGCAACATTCATTGGGCATTGTTGGCGTAGATAAGTAAACCCAGAATGCATTTCTGCACTAGCGCTGCGAGCCCAAGCTCTTGCTTTGTTATCTTTTGGCCATACTTGAGGGTGCGTTTCAGCGATGTATTCACAAATAGCGAGAGAATCCCAAACAGTGAGTTTGTCATCAACTAAACAAGGTACTAAGCCCGTTGGGGAGAAACGACTAAATTTGTTATGGCTACTTTTACCATTTTCAAAAAAACACAGATTTTCTTCAAACGGGATTTGCAATACTTTTAATAAAACCCAAGGACGTAAAGACCACGAAGAGTAATTTTTATTCGCTATCCAAAGTTTATACATAGAGTCTAACCTGCTAGTTAATTAAAAATGTAAAAATGGAGAATACCAATGTAAAAGGAAAATGCCTGACCGACAAATTTTATTTTTATGAGAAAAGGTTATATCTATTTGCTATAAGGTAGAACAAATTGAAATTAACCAAAATGGAAATATAATTATCCAGTTACGACTGTTTACAAAACTGGAAGAATCTTTATTCAACTTTTACTATTAAATATAGACAAAACAAAATAGTAAACTATTTTTAATTATGTTGATTGTATTTGAATATCTACAACAAATTATTTGTTTGACTTAGGGATAGGAATAATATTAGTTTCACCTTATGATTATTACGGCTTAGTTAATACGATATCACCTTCACCTCTAAATGGTTTTTTATCATGCAATGGAAAAATAGTGCAACCCGTTATGGGCATATCTCGTTGCTCGTGCATTGGTTGGTCGCAATAGTCGTATATGGAATGTTTGCTTTAGGTTTATGGATGGTGACACTGGGATATTATGACAGTTGGTACCACCAAGCTCCTGAGATACATAAGAGTATAGGAATATTATTATTTATTGTTATGGCATTTCGTGTGATTTGGCGATTTATTTCTCCCCCACCGAAACCATTAGCAAGTTATAGCAAATTAACGAGAGCAAGCTCTTTGATTGCACAGGTGCTGATTTATATTATTTTATTCAGTATTTTGATTAGCGGTTATTTAATTTCGACTGCTGATGGACAGCCTATTAGTGTATTTGGCTGGTTTGAAGTACCCGCAATATTTACTGGCGCTGCAACACAAGCGGATACCGCAGGTGAAATTCACTTATATTTAGCTTGGGCTGTAGTTTTATTGTCAGTTTTACATGCTTTTGCTGCTTTTAAACATCACTTTTTTGATCGTGATATTACATTAAAAAGAATGTTGGGTTTTAATCCCGATAAGTAACGTGGAGATAATTATGTTGAAGAAAACGGTTCTTGGTCTGGCTACTGGTGCTTTATTTTTAACCGCAGGTTCTGCATTAGCAGAAACATATCAATTTGATAAGCAAGGCCAACATGCGTTTATTGAATTCCGTATTCAGCATTTAGGATATAGCTGGGTATATGGTAGTTTTAAAGATTTTGATGGCAATTTCACTTATGATGCAAAAGACCCATCAAAAGATAAAGTAGAAGTCACGATTAAAACGGGAAGCATTGATACTAACCATGCAGAGCGTGATAAGCATTTACGCAGCGCAGACTTTTTAAATGCAGCTAAATTCCCTGAAGCGAAATTCGTTTCAACAGAAGTGAAAAAAGACGGTGAAACTTATAAAATTACAGGTGATTTTACTTTAAATGGTGTGACAAAACCAATTACCTTAGATGCAAAACTGATGGGTGAAGGTAAAGACCCATGGGGTGGATATCGCGCAGGTTTTGAAGCCCAAGGTAATATTAAATTGAAAGAATTTAATATTAAATCTGATTTAGGGCCTAAATCTCAAGAAGCACAACTGCTGATTTCTGTTGAAGGCGTTCAAACTAAATAAGTTTTATTATTCAAAACCTTCGGGCTGCTAAGCTCCGGAGGTTTTTTATTTTATGAATAACTAAATTATTTTCTGTACTAAATCCCTCTTATCTTTATTTCGCAATTTCCTTTATTCCTATAGCTAGACAGCTTCGATGCAAGCTAAAATAGTAGGCATAGGACGTTATCGTCTTGAACACTATTATTTGGTGTATGGCAATATATCTCATTGTTTAGGTGATATAGGCAAATTTGACGGCATTTGTGGTGATCCGTTTTATAGAGAAAAGGCAGGGCAATTTTGAAAACAAATAACTCACGTAAAACCGCATTAATTGTATGCATTATTTTTATTGCATTTGCGCTCGGTTTTTATTGGTTAAGTAAAGATAATGACGTGTTATCAACTGAAAATAATAGTGCTATTCATTCAGAAGCACTTGCTCAAGTTGAAAAAGAATTGCCGATAATTGCCACAGTAAAGAAAATAAGCCCTGAGACCTACCAAAGTTTTGAGCACCTTATTACACAATATGACCCGACGAATGAAGACCTGCGTCGTCAATTATTTGATCAGGTTGTTGGCAGCGTAATGAAACTAGTGCTGGAGCGTATGGAATACGCCTCTGATGATTCTGTTATTAATTTCACCAGTAAAGTGAATGATTATCTTAAAATCTTATTAGAAGAAGACCCAACAGGGCAAACATGTTTTTATTCTCTTTTCCCACATTTAAGAGAGACGGCGGAAATTATCCCACCCCAAAAAAGCCAAGTAGTATTATTAAAGCAAATTCAAGCAACGAATGAACTGTTAATTTCGAGTGAAGCGGGTACGAAGCAAGCTTTAATGTCACCTGCTGAATATACTGAGATGTTGACTAAACTAGCCAGCGAACTTTCTACAAAATATGGTGCAGACACAGCAATTCTTGGCAATTTACAAGCGGGTAAAAAATCGCCTGCATTAGCTTGTCGTATTTCGATTAGCTTCTATGATGAAATATTAGCTATCCCAGATAACAAACAAAAAGCAGCATTATTACGTTCTTTGTTTTCTTCAGTAAATAACTAGTTTTTTCGCTGTAAAAAATGGCACTGATACAAAGAAGTGCCATTAACGTTTATCATTTATTGTATTTCTTACTATATCCATATCTCATTTTATTTTTTATCTAGTAAGACTAAATAATATCCATCTGTATACTATGCTTATAGTACGTTAATTTGATTATTTTGGAGATGGCATGCAGTTTGTTAAAAAAAGCATCGTAGCACTAGCGACAATCGCAGCAATATCAATGCCTATTATGGTGAGCCAAGCATGTACTCGGGTACTTTACTTGGGTGACAACGAGCAAATCATGACTGGTAGAACAATGGATTGGAAATACGATATTGGTACCAATCTTTGGGTTTTCCCTCGGGGAATGGAGCGTAATGGGGTTGCTGGGCCAAATTCTCTACAATGGAAGTCAAAATACGGTAGCGTGATCGCTTCAGGTTATGATATTTCGACGACTGATGGGGTCAATGAAAAAGGCTTAGTGGCAAATCTCTTGTGGCTAGCGGAATCAAAATACCCTCAAGTGGACGATAAACAACCTGCATTGTCTATTTCATTGTGGGCACAGTATGTTTTAGATAACTATGCAACGGTCGAAGAAGCGGTTGCTGATTTAGAAAAAAATCCGCTAGTCGTCGCTACTGATAATGTGCCAGGGCAAGATCGTTTGGCGACCTTACATTTATCTTTATCAGATGCTAGTGGCGATAGCGCTATTATTGAATATATTGATGGTAAGCAAGTTATTCATCACAATCGAAAATATCAAGTGATGACTAACTCACCAATTTATGAAAAGCAATTAGCAATGCAGGAATATTGGCAAGGGATTGGTGGTACAGTGATGTTACCAGGAACTAACCGCTCAGCAGACAGGTTTGCCCGGGCCCAATTCTATATCAATGCCATCCCTCAAAAAACAACAGCTAACAAAGCGGTAGCGAGTGTTTTTAGTGTCGTTCGCAATGTGTCTGTACCATATGGTTTGACATCAGAAAACTCACCAGAGATATCATCAACTCGTTGGCGTACTTTGGTGGATCATAAGCGTCAACTTTACTTTTTCGAGTCCGCATTAACGCCAAATATTTTTTGGACCGATTTAAAGAAAATTGATTTTTCTGCTGAAACAGGGAAAGTCAAAAAGCTTGACTTAGGAGTAGAGCAAAGCAATATCTATTCAGGGGATGCGACCAACAGTTATGTGGTAACAAAACCATTTGAATTCTTAGGGTTAAGTGCTAAGCAATTAGGTTATTAATTATCTATTATTAGGTAATGAATCATAGGGCAACCGCTAGTGCTGACTGGCGGTTGATTTGTATCAAAACCCTGATTGTTTTATTAATGAAAGCTTTGCAGTGTTCAAGCTATCGGTATAAGATGTATTTAAAATGCAACTTATTGGTGATGATATGAATGAACTTGTGTGCTACAAGACCATGCCGGTCTGGAATAAAACCTCTTTACCGCTCATGTTTCAAGAGCGCCATAATACAAAAGAGGATACATACGCCCAGTTAAAGGTATTGAAAGGCTCTCTTGATTTTATCATTTTTAATGAAGATGGCAGCGAACAGCACTTCACCTTTGATGTTCATAACCAGCCGCCAATAATCGAACCACAAATTTGGCATCGTATTTCCAATTGTAGTGATGATATGGAATGCCAACTCGCCTTTTTGTGCCAACCAGAAATTAAATTTTATAAGCAGTATGGTTTAACGATCCCCCATTCAGAAGTTCGGTATTTATGTGAAAATAAATTATCAGCCCCTTGTAAAACGTTGGATTTAGGCTCTGGTCGTGGAAGGAACAGTTTTTACCTTGCATTACAAGGTTATGACGTTACTTCCGTCGATATCAATCCGCAACATATTCAAGCGATTGATTTTGTGAAAAAACAAGCAGGTATAGATAATATTCATACTGCTATTTACGATATTAATAGCCACCAAATTCAAGATGATTATCAATTAATTATTTCTACTGTGGTACTGATGTTTTTGCAGCGTGAAAAGATTGCGGATGTGGTAGCGAACATGCAACAGCATACGTTATCAGGTGGTATTAATGTGATTGTCTGTGCTGTTGAAACGCCAGATGCTCCATTAGATTTAGTTCCTTTTAAATGTTTCTTGAAGCCAGGCGAATTAAAACATTATTATCAAGACTGGGAAATTTTAAAATATAATGAAAACCCAGGTCATCTGCATCGCACGGATGCACAAGGAAACCGAATTAAGCTTAATTTCGCAACGCTAATTGCAAAAAAAAGATAAAACTATCTGATTGATAAAAAACGGGTTGTTTCAACAACCCGTTTTTTTATGGCTAACGTTAAGCAGAAGGGGGGATGGTCGCTTTCGCTGCTGACTCTTCTTTTGCACTACGCTCAAGTGTTTTTTCTAATATAACGGAGTAAAGGGGCCTGCCACCTAAAAACTGGGCCATCATAGTGGCACCGATACAAGTAATAATCATAGGCAAGATAAGTTGATAATTATTCGTCATTTCTAAAACTAATACGATACCCGTTAAAGGGGCCCTTACCGTTGCAGCAAATAAAGCCCCCATGCCTGCGATGGCAAAAGTCCCCACTTCTATTTGGTAATGGGGAAATAGTTCGAGTACAGCATAGCCAAAAACACCACCAAATAACGTTCCCAGAGCGAGTAAGGGAGAAAAAATCCCTCCAGGTGCGCCTGAGCTAAAACTAATTGTTGAGGTTAAAAAGCGTAATGCAAAAAAGAGGAATATTAAGGTAATCGTAAATTGTCCTGCAACCATTTGGTGGATCACCGAGTAACCACCGCCAACAATTTCAGGGGTATAAACACCAATAGCACCAAAAGCCCCACCAATCAGCCCTCCCATTAAGACGAAACGAGAGATTTTATTTTGATAAAAGGCGAGAAATTTATCCTGTAAAAATAATAAAAAACGGTTGAAGCAGATCCCTACAATACCAAATAACAGCCCTAAAACTAAATAGAGCCAAAGTGTGTTCATGGGGGCTGAGGAAAATTGCCCGATATTTAATAAGGCGGCTTCCCCATTAATTAGTCTAAAAACAATAGTGGCTGTAACTGCACCTATGAATACAGCTTTAATGGAGATTAAACTGTACTTAAATTGAGGGCGCATCTCTTCAATAATAAATAATATCCCTGCAAGAGGCGCATTAAATGCAGTTGATAAGCCAGCAGCTGCACCCGCAGCTAATAAAGTGTGGCGAGATTCATTATCTTTTAAGCGAAAAATATCATAGAACATCTGGCTAATATTAGCCCCTAATTGGACTGTTGGCCCTTCACGCCCTAATACCATCCCAGAGCCTAGTGTTCCTAAGCCACCAAAAAATTTTACGGGGATGACTCTCCACCATCTAACAGGGCGTAAATCTTGCAGAGCCCCTTCGATTTCGGGGATACCAGAGCCCCCTGATTCAGGGGAAAAACGTTTAACAAGATAATAACCTATCATTGCAAGAATAGCTGAGACAGCAAACATAGTCGGAATAACTAACCATTTATCTATGACTAAGTCGCCAACAGATTGAGTACGGTAGTTACTGATCCAAGTGGTGCCTAACATAAATAGAGAGCCAATAAGCCCAACGGCAGCGCCAATAATTGCGGCTAATAGTAAGATCTTTATGGGAGTCTTATCTGATTCTTTTAACCGTCTAAGTACACCGAAACGATATTTCATTACGGACTTACTTGTTAATTTTTCCTGTGCCATCTTTTTTTGATTCTCTTTTTGTGATTACATAACAATAACTTACATTCATAGTATAGCAAGAGATAAAGTAAACCTTATCATAGGAAAATTATATTGGAATAAATAGTGATTATTTTTCAAAAAATAAAATGAGGGCAGCTTATTCATTCTGAAATAATGAATAAACACTAAGGCCAGCAGCAGATGGTTTATCATACTTCCAGTATTGATAATAGTTCTCATTCATACAAAACATTAATGTAGATCAATAAATGGTTAGATAGCTAACAATTCCACTTTTTTATTCTAATAAAGAGCGTAATCTTAATGTTGTATTTGAAATGCAACTTTAAGAGGCGAATAACATGTACTGTGTGCAATGTGAACAAACAATTAGAACTCCAGCTGGTAATGGCTGTGCATACGCGCAGGGTATGTGCGGTAAAACAGCAGAAACTTCTGACCTACAAGATTTATTAGTTGCTGTATTGCAAAGCTTATCGGCCAGTGCAGTTACGGCTCGTGAACTCGGTATTATCGATCATGATATTGATAGTTTTGCTCCACGCGCATTTTTCTCCACATTAACTAACGTCAATTTTGATTCAGACCGTATTATTGGTTATGCACGCGAAGCTATTTATTTACGTGATAAATTAATTAAACACTGCCAGTCAGTAAATAGTGCTGTGGTATTTAATCACCCCTTGATCCACTTGCAGTTAGCCGGTACCGATATTCCTACCTTACAGGCACAAGCAGCACAATTCTCTTTGGATATCGATAAGGCAGAAGTAGGCGAAGATATCCATGGATTACGCATGTTATGCCTCTATGGCTTAAAAGGGGCTGCGGCCTACATGGAACATGCTCATGTACTAGGCCAATACGATAATGAGGTTTATGGCCAATACCATAACATTATGGCTTGGCTAGGTACGTTGCCATCAGACATGAATGAATTGCTTGATAACTCAATGGCAATTGGTTTGATGAATTTTAAAATCATGGAAATATTAGATGCGGGTGAAACCGGTGAGTTTGGTCATCCAGTGCCAACTGAGGTTAATGTTCGCCCTGTTGCAGGTAAATGTATCTTGATTTCAGGCCATGATTTAAAAGATCTGAAAATGTTACTCGAGCAAACAGAAGGTACAGGGATCAATATTTATACCCATGGTGAAATGTTACCCGCACATGGTTATCCAGAACTGAAAAAATATGCTCATCTCGTCGGTAACTATGGCAGTGGGTGGCAAAACCAGCAAGTTGAATTTGCTAAATTCCCTGGGCCTGTTTTGATGACATCAAACTGTATTATTGACCCTGATGTTGGGCAATATAAAGACAGAATTTGGACGCGCAGCATTGTCGGCTGGCCGGGAGCTAAACACTTAGTTGGTGATGATTTTTCTGACATGATAGCGCAAGCACAATCACTAGCAGGGTTCCCATATACCGAAATTGAACACAAAATCACGGTTGGTTTTGGACGCCAAACTTTATTAGGCGCTGCTGATGCGGTGATTGATTTAGTCGCACAGAAAAAACTGCGTCATGTCTTCTTAGTAGGGGGTTGTGATGGTAGCCGTGGTGAAAGAAGTTACTACACTGATTTTGCACGTAGCGTACCTGAGGACTGCCTGATCCTAACATTAGCGTGTGGTAAGTATCGTTTTAATAAATTGGACTTCGGTACATTAGAAGGTTTACCACGTTTATTGGATGTTGGTCAGTGCAATGATGCTTATTCCGCAATCATGCTGGCGGTCAATCTGTCAGAGAAACTTGGGTGTGGTATCAATGACTTACCACTAAGCTTGATTCTATCTTGGTTTGAACAAAAAGCGATTGTTATTCTATTAACACTATTGGCGCTAGGTGTGAAAAATATTTATACCGGTCCAACAGCCCCAGGTTTCTTAACCGAAAACTTATTAAATGTGTTAAATGAGAAGTTTGGTATGCGTAGCATCACCACGGTAGAGCAAGATCTCGCTGAAATTTTACCTGCATAATTAGTAAGACGACTGAACCCGTTTAAAATACCGATATGAGAGAAGGGGGCTGTGACCCCCTATAAAGGAGTGAAGCAATGACAATGCCAAGCAGTTTATGTCCAAATAGGATGCAAATTCATTCTATTATTCAAGAAACAGCGGATGTTTGGACTATCAATCTTATTAATCACGATTTCTATATGTATTCACCAGGGCAATATGCTTTGGTTAGTATTAAAAATAGTGATGAGGTCATGCGTGCTTATACTCTTTCATCATCACCAGGGCAAAGTCGTTTTATTTCGATTACAGTCAGGCGATTAGCAGATGGTATGGGGTCAAATTGGCTCACACGTTCTGTTAAAGAGGGTGATTACCTTTGGCTTTCAGCCGCTCAAGGGGAATTCACTTGCGCTAATGTAGAAAACCAACAATATTTAATGCTGGCGGCAGGTTGTGGCGTGACGCCGATTATGTCTATGACTCGTTGGCTAATGGCAAATCGTCCTGAGGCAAACGTCAAAGTATTATTCAATGTTCGCGATAACCAACAAGTCATTTTTGCACAAGAATGGCAACAATTAACCCAATTATATCCAGATAGGCTACAGCTGTGTGTAATGGCTGAAACTCCAGATAATGGGGAGGTTGCACAGGGTCGTTTAACCGAAGAAAAACTAAAAGTACTAGTACCCGATATTCATTCACGTATCGTAATGACATGTGGCCCAGTTCCATATATGAAAAATGCGCAGCAATTTGCTGCAAATTTAGGCGTCCCTGCTGAGCAATTCTTTATGGAGCGCTTTTCTACCGAACCAGAGGCTATTGATAGCGAAGATGTTCTGACATTAAAAATTCGTCAGCGTTTAGTGAATTTTAAAGTACCAGTTGGTACCTCTTTATTGTCTGCATTAGAACAAAATAAACAGCCGGTTATCGCGGCGTGCCGTGCAGGTGTCTGTGGTAGTTGTAAAACAAAGGTATTATCAGGAAATTACACCACATCCAGTACGATGACATTGACTGAAGCAGAGATTGCCGAAGGTTATGTTTTAGCCTGCAGCTGCCAATTACAAGGCGACACTGAAATCGAGTAAGGTTATTTAACGTCGTTAGGCTGTCTCATTATAAAAATAATGGGGCAGTGCTACACAATACGAAATAATATAAATTTAACGTACGCATAATAAGGGTTTTTAGTGTTCTATTTTTGGACTATGTATGAAATAAACAGACAATTTACTCAATGTATTAATTGCTGAAACTGCGACTTCTTTATTTGGGTCTTGGCATAAATCTATGATGCGTATGATGGCATCATGATATTCAATTGTTGCTTTAAAATCGCCTAATGCTGAAATTGCTGCGATTTTTATTTCATCATTCACTCTGTATGTTAAATTTGTTAACATACCTACAATTACTTTATCCATAATAAAACTTTCACTGTTAAATAAATTAAAAAATATTCTAAGATAATTCTAGTGATATTTAATTCTGAATTGACATCTAAAAATTATTATTAAGAATTAATAATTCATTTTTTGTTAATATATTCGAATTAAATAGCGCTTTAAGTGTATTTTCTTACTAATTAATTTTTAAATTTGATTGTTGTTGGTTTTAAAAACCACTCAAATAATTAGTGTTAGTAATTTATGATACACCAATAAAGAGTGAGTGGTTTATTTAATAATGCTTGGAGTCATGGGTTTTGATATTTATGCTGTAAGGCAAGGAATAAGGGTGAATTTAATTAATTTTATTAAATTATATCTTTAATGTTATTTTTGTTTTCTTGGTTATTATTGATGTGGTTACTGTTTTATTATAATGTTTTTATAACAAAAACATTATAATTTATTGTTTTTTACAAATTGTTACTTGATGAATTTATATTAAATATAAACTTAAACAAACCCTAAACAATAAGTTTACTATGCGTAAAAAAACGTAGATAGAGACTAGTAATTAATTTATCAATGGGTATAATTCGCGCCGCATCCAAAGTGCAGTATCTCGTTAGGCGAGGCTCCTATACAAACATAGGTTACTGATCTGACGACGTCGAGAGACGCCCAAGATTAGGACAGGATATATCGACCGAAGGTATATCCCCATGTAACTTCCTGCTCAATACAGGATACGTTGTATAGTGCTAAAACCGAGACGAAGAGATAGCTTTTGCATTCTCTCATCTGGTTTCGCCCCTATTTGAGTACTGTTTGAGTAACCAACAGTAATAGGGACTAAAAAAATGACATTCACTTCTCAAAACAAAGCGGGAGCAGTTGCAATTGCTCAATCCGCGATGAAAGGCACGCGCCTTAAAAACCACAATACACAGCAGCCTAAAATTGATGACGCAACTGTTAGTGCATATATGAGCCAATCATATCTACCAGTTTCTGTCGCAGATTCAATCGCCTGTGTAAAACAAAACCTTATTGAACACCTTGATGGCGAACAAATTCCGACTTATTTATTTGTTGTTGATAGCGACAATTATTTAAATGGAATTCTTTCAGTTAAATCATTGTTAGCTTCTCCAGAAGATTTATTAGTGTCTGATATTATGCGGCACAATTATTTTTCGGTTGCACCAGAACAATCTCGTCATGATGTCTATGACCTGATTAACCATAGTGGTCTAGATATGATCCCTGTTGTGCAATTTGGCAAATTAATGGGTGTTTTGCGTCCGCAAGATATCGCAGAACTGATTGAAGATGAGAATACACTTGATGCGCAGTTACAAGGCGCAACGACACCGCTTGATGAGCCTTATTTAACGACTAGTCCAGTAACACTGTGGCGTAAACGTGTAGTTTGGTTGTTAATGTTATTTGTCGCTGAAGCCTATACAGGGACAGTATTAAAAGCATTTGAAGAACAACTTGAAGCAGCAATTTCACTTGCGTTCTTTATCCCATTATTGATTGGTACTGGTGGCAACAGCGGTACTCAAATTACGTCAACGCTAGTTCGTGCAATGGCGTTGGGAGAAGTTAGCTTACGTAACCTTGGTGCAGTGCTGAAAAAAGAGGTTTCTACTTCATTTTTAGTTGCTGTCACTATTGGTGGGGCTGCTTTAATTCGTGCTTGGATCTTAGGCGTTGGTCACGAAGTAACGATTGTTGTAAGCTTAACAATTGTCGCTATCACTATGTGGAGTGCGATTGTTTCTTCAATTATACCAATGGTATTAAAGAAACTAAAAGTAGACCCAGCAGTCGTATCGGCACCGTTTATTGCGACTTTTATTGACGGCACAGGTTTGATTATCTACTTCGAAATTGCCAAATTAGTGATGACGGAGTTTGCTTAAGAGACATGTTGAATTTGCTACGGCAGAAGGTTAATTTTCTGCCGTAGCGGCACTAACTTCCTTCGGTTTTAAAATTTCCCCACATCGACGACACAAATATTGGTTTTCACCTCTCATCACTTTGTTATGACGACGTATTGTTAATTCATGGGTTGTTTTACAGGCACAGGTATAATTAAAGGTTTTACTTTTTACTGTTGCGACTGAAAAACGATGAGTACGGTTTGCATCCACTTCTAGCACATGTTGCATCATCCATTTCCATTCTTTGCCATGGGGCGCAATTCCCTGTCGACCGAACACCTTAAAAACCAATAAGTGAGCCAGTTCATGAGGAACAACCTCATCGATGAAAAGATGTGTATTTTCAATTAGTAATATTGGATTAATACGAATTTCCCATTCTTTTAAGTAAGCACTACCAGCTGTTGTGCCGCGTTGTTTGTAATTGAGTTTGGGTTCTGGAAAAGCTTGTTCAAGTTTTTGTTCCGCCAACGCGAGCTTTTCCCGTAGGGTGCTCATGACTCGTTGTTGTAAAAAAATAGGGACTCTAATCGTTTTCATAAGTTAAGGATACGTGAAGGTGAGCAAGGCAAACAAGTAAAATTTGACGATTATTATATAAAAATATATATTATAATAATACATAATAAAGATAACTAACGTGACTATATGAATAATACACCAGAAGAATTGCTTTTTGCGATGAAGCAAGCAGCAACACAAACTGCATCATTATTAAAAACACTGGGGAATCCTGATCGCTTAATCCTACTTTGCCAATTAACACAGGGGGAAGCTTGCGTCAGTGAATTAGAGGAACAACTGGGTATCCAACAGCCCACCTTATCACAACAACTGACTGTGTTACGAAATGAAGGCTTAGTGACAACTCGTCGTGAGGGTAAACGTATTTACTATGCAATAGCAGATGAAAAACTATTCACGCTACTTAATACGTTATATCAACTTTATTGCCCGGCAAAGGAGAACTAACATGGTGATTGATTGGGCTAATTTTACCCCGATATCCGCTGCGATAGGGGGCGTGCTGATTGGGTTGGCAGCGGCAATTTTATTAGTTTTTAACGGACGAATAGCAGGGATTAGCGGCATTTTAGGTGGTTTACTAAGACCGATAAAAGGTGATACGGCATGGAAGGCGGCTTTTATCATTGGATTGATGATTGCCCCGTTGTTATTCACTTGGTTTGCTTATACGCCAGAAGTAAATATTACGGCTAGCGTACCAGTTTTAATTCTAGCAGGTCTATTTGTTGGCTTTGGCACGCGTTTAGGGGGGGGATGTACCAGTGGCCATGGCATTTGCGGTATGTCGAGGTTTTCTCGTCGCTCCATTGTTGCCGTAATTATTTTTATGCTTGTGGCTTTTGTAACCGTAGCGCTTGCTAACCAGTACGGGCTAAGGGGATAAGTGAATGCCAATTATAATTGCACTGATATCAGGAATATTATTTGGTTTAGGTTTGGTGATAGCGGGGATGGGAAACCCGGCTAAAATTCTATCCTTTCTTGATATTACGGGGAATTGGGACCCGTCCTTACTTGTCACAATGGCAGTGGCAATGGTGATTAGTGGGGTTTCCTATGTTTTTATCAAAAGAAAACGAGTAAGTATCCTGAGTTGTCCATTACAAATACCAACTAACCAAATAATTGATAAAAAGCTGATTACGGGCAGCGTGTTATTTGGTGTTGGATGGGGGCTTGCAGGTATTTGCCCAGGACCTGCCTTGCTATTAACAGGAATGGGGGTTACTCAAGGGGTTATATTTACGTTAGCTATGATAGCAGGAATGGCAATTTTCCAATTTACACAAAAAAATTAAGCCATTTATATGACGATATTATCGACAATAAAAACCCATCATTAGCAGATGGGTTTTTTACTTTACGGTATTAACTAAATAAATTATAAGCCAGCGGCACTGCGCAATAATTCAGCTTTATCCGTTTTTTCCCAAGGGAATTGCGAACGACCAAAATGGCCATATGATGCAGTTTGCTGATAAATTGGGTGTAGAAGGTCAAGCATATTAATTAAACCGTAAGGGCGTAAGTCAAAGAATTCACGTACTAATTTAATTAATAACGATTCATCTACTTTAGCCGTACCAAATGTTTCGACCATAATAGAGGTTGGCTCAGCGACACCAATAGCATAAGAAACTTGGATCTCGCAGCGGTCTGCAAGCCCTGCAGCCACAATATTTTTTGCAACATAGCGTGCAGCATAAGCCGCGGAGCGGTCGACTTTAGAAGGGTCTTTACCAGAAAAAGCACCACCACCATGACGAGCCATACCACCGTATGTATCAACGATGATTTTACGGCCAGTCAAACCACAGTCACCCATTGGGCCCCCAATGACAAAGCGACCTGTTGGGTTAATAAAATATTTAGTTGCAGAACTTAACCATTCAGCAGGAAGAACAGGTTTAATGATTTCTTCCATTACGGCTTCATGCAGGTCTTTTTGTTGAATTTCTTCAGAATGCTGAGTGGATAAAACCACCGCATCAATACCGACAATTTTATTGTTGTCATATTGAAAGGTAACCTGACTTTTTGCATCTGGACGTAACCAAGGTAAGGTGCCATTTTTACGTACATCTGCTTGGCGTTGAACTAAGCGATGTGCATAAGTAATTGGCGCTGGCATTAATACATCAGTTTCATTAGTGGCATAACCAAACATAAGACCTTGGTCACCTGCACCTTGTTCTGATGGGTCGATACGATCAACACCTTGATTGATATCAGGTGATTGTTTACCAATGGCACTTAAGACCGCACATGAATTGGCATCAAAGCCCATTTCGGAGCTGGTATAACCGATTTCGCGAACCGTTTTGCGTGTGATTTCTTCAATATCAACCCAAGCACTGGTGGTGATTTCTCCCCCAACCATCACCATACCTGTTTTGACGTAGGTTTCGCAGGCAACGCGAGCTTTCGGGTCTTGTTCTAGAATAGCATCAAGTACTGCATCAGAGATTTGATCAGCAATTTTATCTGGATGCCCTTCTGATACAGACTCAGAAGTAAAGAGATGTGTAGCCATGAGATTAATACCTTAAGAATTCGCAGATTTATAATTGGATGTTTTAACATCTAGACGTCTATTTTAGTCTCATACAGCAAAAATTTCTACCTCTATTTATACAAAAAACGGCTAGAGCACAAAACAACGTCCCATAAAGTTTTATCTCAATTTAGTTATTTTGGTTTTGCTTTTTGAGCGTAATAGATGTATAAACAGCGACCGTAACGGATGGTTGTTATTTCCCGTTATATACCAGCAGGTAAAATAAAATCCCTGCTATCTATCAGGAATGTTTATAAACTTTTGAATTTCAATAAAAAACAAGGTGATATAGCTTAAATCAACAGGTCAACCTGCCAAAATAGTGCTACAACATTGAAATTTTAAAGGGTTAAACAGTTATATTGGGGGTTAATGGGGAATGAACCATAATCTACTGAATAACAGTATCCAACCGTCATTTGCGGATCGCCGCGTGACATTGGCGTTTACTTTCCTGTCATTCTTTACTTCATCACGAAGTTACCGTCACATCTCTAATACACCTTTGAGGCTGAGTCATTAATTTGTCAGCTTAAGGTCGTATATTGTCACTGTTTAGATGTTCTAAGCACTTTTTATTAAAATCTGAGTATTGCCGTTTCCCCGACATAACTGTCTTGTCGTGCCATGTCGTAATTACATGCATCGGAAGGAGAACGCGTCACTCACCCCTCCATATTAGGAGTTTGTTATGAATGATAATATCGCTCGCAAAATGCGCCAGACTTACAATATTGCGTATTGGGGTGGTGGTTACTATCAGGTGAATGAGCGCGGAAATGTCTGTGTTTGCCCTAATCCTGAAAACCCTGACACCTTTGTTGATTTAGCTGACCTTGTAAACGAGGTCAAAGAAGAACAACAGCATTTACGTTTACCTGCTTTGTTTTGCTTCCCACAAATTCTACAGCATCGCCTTCGCTCAATAAATGCGGCGTTTAGACGTGCTCGTGAATCTTATGGCTACAAGGGGGATTATTTCCTTGTTTATCCTATCAAAGTCAACCAACAACGCCGTGTGATTGAATCTTTAGTCAATTCGGGGGAACCATTAGGGCTAGAAGCGGGCTCTAAAGCAGAGTTAATGGCTGTTTTAGCCAATGCAGGCAAAACACAGACAGTGATTGTTTGTAACGGTTATAAAGACCGTGAATACATTCGCTTAGCTCTGATTGGGGAAAAATTAGGTCACAAAGTTTATCTGGTGATCGAAAAAATGTCCGAAATTGAGATGGTACTCGCAGAAGCTAAAAGCCTTGATGTCACTCCACGCTTAGGGGTACGTGCCCGTCTTGCTTCGCAAGGGTCTGGTAAATGGCAAGCTAGTGGTGGTGAAAAATCCAAATTTGGTTTGGCTGCGACTCAAGTATTACAGTTAGTCGAAATCCTGCGTAATGCAGGTCGTTTAGACAGCTTGCAACTGCTTCATTTTCATCTGGGTTCTCAGATGGCAAATATTCGTGATATTGCCACGGGTGTTCGTGAATCCGCGCGTTTTTATGTGGAACTACATCGTATAGGCGTCAATATTCAATGTTTTGATGTGGGCGGTGGTCTAGGTGTTGACTATGAGGGGACTCGCTCCCAATCTGATTGCTCAGTTAACTATGGTTTAAATGAATACGCTAACAACGTGATTTGGGCTATTGGTGATGCTTGTGAAGAGTTTGGGTTACCACACCCAACGGTTATCACTGAATCTGGCCGTGCGTTAACGGCGCATCATACCGTTTTAGTTTCCAATGTGATTGGTGTAGAGCGCAACGAATTTACTAAGACATCACCACCAAATGAAGATGCCCCGCGCTCACTTATTTCATTGTGGGACACATGGGAATCGATGCAACATCAAGGGAATAGTCGCTCGTTGCGTGAATGGTTACATGATAGTCAGTTTGACTTACAAGAAGCGCATACCCAATACGCACATGGTGTTTTAGATTTAACTCAACGTGCATGGGCTGAAGAGTTGTATCTTAATATTTGCCGCCGTATTCAACAAGATTTGGACCCGAGTAACCGTGCTCATCGTCCAATAATCGATGAACTTCAAGAACGTATGGCAGATAAGTTCTATGTTAATTTCTCCTTATTCCAGTCATTACCAGACTCATGGGGTATTGACCAAGTTTTCCCTGTATTGCCGATTGAGGGGCTAGATAAACCATTAGACCGCCGTGCTGTATTGTTAGACATAACATGTGATTCTGACGGTATTATTGATCATTATGTCGATGGTGATGGGGTTGAAACCACCATGCCAATGCCTGCTTATGACCCAGAAAACCCACCAATGATTGGTTTCTTTATGATTGGGGCGTATCAGGAAATTTTAGGCAACATGCATAATTTATTCGGTGATACCGCTGCGATAGATGTATGGGTTGATAGCCAAGGTAATGTGCGTTACTTACAAAGTGAAGAAGGCGACTCCGTGGCTGATATGCTGCAATACGTTAAACTGGTTCCTGAAGTGTTATTAGAAAGCTTTACTGAGCAAGTTAAAGGGACGGGGCTGAGTGAGCAGCTACAGAAAGATTTTGTGGCAGAGTTCGAGAACGGGTTGTATGGGTATACTTATCTCGAAGACGAATAAGTTATCTAATGCTCGTCATATTTCGTGCTGTGGCGGTGTTGGCTGCACTCGGTTACTCGGGTCACATACTTGTGTATGCTCCCCGAGATATTCTTGTTTGCCGCCTAGCCACAACACGAACTATTTAGAGCATTATGCACGTTATATTTTGTAGAGTGGCGGTGTTGGCTGCACTCGGTTACTCGGGTCACATACTTGTGTATGCTCCCCGAGATATTCTTGTTTGCCGCCTAGCCACAACACGAACTATTTAGAGCATTATGCACGTTATATTTTGTAGAGTGGCGGTGTTGGCTGCACTCGGTTACTCGGGTCACATACTTGTGTATGCTCCCCGAGATATTCTTGTTTGCCGCCTAGCCACAACACGAACTATTTAGAGCATTATGCACGTTATATTTTGTAGAGTGGCGGTGTTGGCTGCACTCGGTTACTCGGGTCACATACTTGTGTATGCTCCCCGAGATATTCTTGTTTGCCGCCTAGCCACAACACGAACTATTTAGAGCATTATGCACGTTATATTTTGTAGAGTGGCGGTGTTGGCTGCACTCGGTTACTCGGGTCACATACTTGTGTATGCTCCCCGAGATATTCTTGTTTGCCGCCTAGCCACAACACGAACTATTTAGAGCATTATGCACGTTATATTTTGTAGAGTGGCGGTGTTGGCTGCACTCGGCTACTCGGGTCACATACTTGTGTATGCTCCCCGAGATATCCTTGTTTGCCGCCTAGCGACAGCTCGAACTATTTAGCGCATGAGTTGAGAGTATTGCAGATAATAACTTTGTGCAAATAACATGATTTGTTTATTATTTATACTGTGCGAAGTTAATTAGATAAAAACCATTCGAATCGAATATTAAAAGGGCTTGCTAATAGGCAGGTTCATTTTGAGGAACAGAAATGATTAATAGTACTTTAGGCAATCAAGTTGATAATTCACTGGTTTCTAACGCATTTGGTTTCTTACGTTTTCCGCTGAATTTTCAACCTTATAGTTCAGATGCCCAGTGGGTGATCACAGGTGTACCATTTGATATGGCGACGTCAGGGCGTGCTGGAAGTCGTCATGGCCCTGCGGCAATTCGCCAAGTTTCTACTAATCTTGCATGGGAAAGCCATCGTTGGCCGTGGAAATTTAAATTAACCGAGCGTTTAAAGGTGGTTGACTGTGGGGATGTTGTGTTTGCTTTCGGTGATGCTCAAGACATGTGCGACAAACTGCAAGCTCATACGGAAAAGCTACTTGAATCGGGTAAACGTTGCTTAACATTTGGCGGTGACCATTTTGTGACACTGCCGCTGTTACGTGCTCATGCAAAACACTTTGGTAAAATGGCATTAGTGCATTTCGACGCTCATACTGACACTTATGGTAATGGCAGCCAGTATGATCATGGCACTATGTTCTATCATGCGCCGAAAGAAGGGCTAATTGACCCAACCCGTTCAGTGCAAATCGGTATTCGTACTGAGCACGATAGTGACAACGGTTTTACAGTGTTAGATGCAGCGCAAGTCAACGATCGTGGAGTAGATGACATGATCGCGCAGATTAAAGATATTGTTGGTGACATGCCAGTATATTTGACATTCGATATTGACTGTCTTGACCCTGCGTTTGCACCGGGAACAGGGACACCTGTTGTGGGTGGCTTAACCTCAGACCGTGCATTGAAATTGCTGCGCGGTTTACAGCCATTAAATATTGTGGGTATGGATTTAGTGGAAGTGGCTCCCGCTTATGACCAATCTGAGATTACTGCATTAGCGGCGGCATCCATTGCATTGGAAATGTTATATATCCAAGCATCTAAAGAATAATGTATTTATTTCTATTTTAGAATCAAAGCCACCAACTCGGTGGCTTTTTTTAGGTTGCGAACCAATGCTATGCTTGCATGAGGTTTTATTTAAAATGGCGCTGCGGTTTGGTTTTTCATTTTTTCCTAAAACGGATTAACTTTTTTCTCCTAACAAGTCTTATTTGCATACGGAAACGCCTCCATCCACATATAATGATGTTCCGGTTATAAAACTTGATAGTGAACATGCTAAAAATAACGCGGAGGATGCGATTTCCTCAGGTTCAGCTAACCGTTTCATCGCGTGTAAATTTGCTGCCCATTCACGTTGTTGTTGGTTGCCTGCCATATCGGTATTTACCCCACCGGGTAGAATGACGTTTGCCCGAATATTCTTATCTGAATAGTCCACCGCGATACCTTTAGCTAACGCCAGTAAAGAGGATTTGGCTGTTCCATAACTGCACATCCCAGGAAGACTGATACTATTACCAACAAAACTTGAGGTGAATATAATTGACCCTCCCCCTGATTTAACCATTAAAGGTATTTGATTTTTAGCGCCCAAAAATGCGGCTGTAGAGTTTATAGTTTGAACCTGTACCCACTCTTCAAGGCTGAACTCTGCTACTGGTTTCATTGGGCCTACCATGCCAGCATTATTTACAGCGATATCCAATCGTCCAAATTCTTTTGAAACTAGGTTTATCAGGTTGAAATGTGTCTCTTCTAAGCAGATATCTCCCGCATAATAAATTGCAGTTCCTCCTGTGGCATTGATCTCATTAGCCACTTCGCTAAGCTCCGCTTTTCGTCTACCGGTCAGGCACACTGAAGCTCCATTTTGAGCAAACATTATTGCGATAGAGCGGCCAATACCAGAAGATGCCCCAGTGATAATTGCAGTTTTACCGTTGAGTAGCATGTTTATCTCTCATTTTTCTATGGAGCCCTCAAAATAAAGGGTTTTAAATCAGGAAAAACTCGGCTTATTGCTTTTTATTTTGGTTTAAAACAATGTGTTATTGTGTGAAATTTATTCGCCTTGCAGGGACAAAGAAGATTAATGTTACTGAAATCGTTAACATTAATCGGTATATAGGGAAACGCCAGGGTGGAACTGAGAGAATAATTGAAACGTATGAGCCCCAATTCGATTTTAAATTTCAATTAATTGTGTATTAATTAAACATAATACAAGAAATCGCATTTTTTGTTTATTATATTGATAAT
Source organism: Providencia sp. AGC89 (assembly GCF_053543535.1). Lineage (NCBI taxonomy): Bacteria > Pseudomonadati > Pseudomonadota > Gammaproteobacteria > Enterobacterales > Morganellaceae > Providencia > Providencia sp. AGC89. The sequence goes on along the minus strand of NZ_JBIXLP010000068.1, from coordinate 65,879 downwards.
GATTTTTATTAACAATCATCTTTGAATTTCATTATTTATCCCTTTTTCTTTGGAAAATCAAAAGTATTTATCAAGTTAATAGTTAAATATATCTAATAAATAGAGAATGACAGAAGAAAATCTTTACTTTGTAACTTATTGTTATTATTGCTAACTTATTGTTAATGGTGGACTAGTCATTTTGACTATTATTCAGTAGGAGAACAGTATGGCGTTAAATAATAAAGTCATTTTAGTTACTGGTGCGGCACAAGGAATTGGTCGCGGTATTGCATTACGCTTAGCAAAAGAAGGTGCCAATATCGCACTGGTGGATTTGAAAAAAGATAAACTTGAAGATGTTGCAAAAGAAATTGCAGCCTTAGGTCGTAAAGTGACAACATTTGCCGCAGATATCAGTCAACGTGACCAAGTATTTGCTGCGGTAGCTCATGCAGAAGCAGAGTTAGGTGGTTTCGATGTAATGATCAACAATGCAGGGATTGCTCAAGTTAAGCCAATCGCTGATGTTCGCCAAGAAGATATGGATTTAATCTTCAAAATTAACGTAGATGGCACTATGTGGGGCATCCAAGCGGCTAGCGAGAAATTCAAAGAGCGTAAGCATAAAGGTAAAATCATCAATGCTTCCTCGATTGCAGGCCACGATGGTTTCGCTATGTTAGGTGTGTACTCAGCAACTAAATTTGCGGTTCGTGCGTTAACTCAAACGGCGGCGAAAGAATATGCAAGTTCAGGTATTACGGTGAATGCATATTGCCCAGGTATTGTGGGTACAGATATGTGGGTTGAGATTGACGAACGCTTTGCAGAAATCACTGGGGCACCAAAAGGCGAAACCTACAAAAAATATGTTGAGGGTATCGCACTGGGTCGTGCTCAAACCCCTGATGATGTAGCAGGTTTAGTGGCATTCTTAGCCAGCGATGACTCTGATTATATTACAGGGCAATCAATTTTGACTGATGGCGGGATTGTTTATCGCTAATTCACATATGTGATATCAAAATTGAACTGATAGCCGCGTTGATTTATTCAGCGCGGCTTTTTTCATTAAGCGGCTTGCTTCTTAATATTAGTTAAAATAGCGTCTGCTTGTGTCCAAAGCAATGAACCGCCTTCTTGAGGATATAAGTAGCGGTTGCAGTTTAAAAAACGGCTGGCCAACACTTCACCAAAATCAGGGGAATGTACTGTGCTCATATCCAACTCGCCGTACCATAAGGAGGTAGGACATTGAATATTTTCAGGGGTAAAGCCCCATTCTTGCAAGGTGATTAATAAGTCTTGTACATATCCTTGGTTACCTTGAGCAAAAGCGCGCTGAATACAACTTGTATAGGCTGCAAGAAATTGTTCTTCATTGTACAGTTGTTGGTCTATTTCTGCACTGCAATTGAGGATAAAAGCTAATAGCCACTCTCCTGTTACATTCTTAAGTAGCCAATCGGATAAATTATCAGGCGTATTAAGCGCTTGTTCCTGCATATTCACAACATCGGCCGTTAATTTTGCGCGAGTATCTGGGTATTCAAATTGGTCTTGCCCAGAAACAATAGACAGTGAATTTGGCTGGCAATAATAGGCAATGGCCATCGCAAAGACCGCACCTTGGGAAAAGCCAATTACAGAAAAGGTATCAATAGATTGCTCATTTAAAAGCGCTTGGATATCCATAGCAAAACTTTTTAATGATTTTTTTGTTTGGAAGGTGGAGCCCCCAAGCCCTGCGCGTTCAGGAACAATTAAGCGAATATTTAATTGTTGCAGTAAATCTAACCCAAAGCCCAATGTGCCACTCATACCTGCTCCAGTACAAAAAATCACGGGGAAACCTGTTTTGGGGCCTGATTCAAACCAACACAATTGACGGCCATCGGCTAACGTCATCGTATGTTGATGTAGATTGGTCACTGGAACGTTATACATATGAATTCCTAAGATAAAGCAAGTTTGGGCTGGGTGATAAGATAGGTCAGTTAATAATTATTCAAACTGGCATTGTTATAATTGCGATTTTAAAGTATTAAAGAGGTAAATTGCAAAATATTAGCTTAAATAATTATTGGGTAATTAGTATAAAGAGGGTGATATGGCATTTTCCGAGTCAGAAAAGAAAATTTTATTGGCTGTTAAAGGGGTTGGTCCCATGGTGATAAGCCGCTTAGAGCAAATGGGGTTTAGCTCATTAGCTCAATTAAGTGAAGCTTCTTATGATGAAATTTTAATTTCAGGAGCCGCATTAACAGGCTCAAGTTGTTGGAAAAATAGCCTTCAGGCCAAGAAAGCCGTTGAGGGGGCTATCTTGGCAGCAAAGCAAGCGCTTGGAACATCAAGTTAATGGGGGGGATGTTTTGTTTTCCATTTTTTACTGCGTAAAATATTAAGTACCTGTACTGCCATTGAAAAGAACATAGCAAAGTAAATATAGCCTTTTGATACATGGACTTGGACGCTTTCGAGTATCAGCGTAAAACCGACTAATATTAAAAAGGATAAGGCTAAAATTTTCACTGACGGATACCGGTCAACAAACTCCCCAATAGGTTTGGCGGCAACCATCATAATTAATACTGCAATAATTACCGCCGCCATCATGATGAATAAGTGATCTGACAGCCCAACGGCCGTGATCACAGAATCTAGACTAAAAATAATATCTAACAAAGCAATTTGTACGATAGCCCCCCAAAATGAGCTAATGCGCTTACTGGCAAAACTATTCTCATCTTCCCCTTCAATAGTGTCGAAAATCTCTTGGCTAGCTTTCCAAATGAGAAAAATGCCTCCTGCACACAAGATTAAATCGCGGGCAGATACCATATGCTCAGCAATGCTAAAAAGTGGTGTGGTGAGTCGTGATAACCAAGCTATTGAGGCAAGTAACGCAAGACGCATTACCATTGCTGCTATCAGCCCAGTGCGCCTTGCACTATTTTGTTGGTGGGTAGGGAGCTTGCTGACGACAATACTGAGGAAAATAATATTATCTATGCCTAATACAATTTCTAATATTGTTAGTGTAGCCAGTGCCATCCACGCATTAGGGTCCAATATCCACTCAAACATCTTTGTACCTTCTAAATCAAATAAATAAACAGTGATAATTGTTTATCGTCTGCTTTGGTACAGGCGATGGGGGTTGTTAAGCAAGATTAAAATGCCGCGCTAATAAAGGCGCAGTGAAATCTTTCTTAAGGTAAAAACCACGTGGTAATGTCATGATTGGTTGACCAAATTCACCAATCGCTTCAGTTAGTGCTTTATTATTTGCTGCTTTGGGGCGAATTTGTAGTACTTGGCCATGCCGTGCCGTAATGGTTTCTACTTTACCTAACACGATGAGGTCCATTAACTCCTCCCAATCTTGCCGTAGCAATTGTTCTTCAAAAGGAGAAGGGCTCCAAATTAAGGGGTTAGCGACGCGCCGTCGGGCAAGAGGGATTTGTCTTTCTCCCTCGATTGGGAACCATAAAATTCGCGATAGCTTACGGCGTACATGGCTATTTTCCCATGTTAAACCACTGTTGCCCGTTAATGGTGCTACAGAAACGAAGGTGGTTTCTAATGGAACGCCGTGGCGGTCAATTGGGATGGTTTTTAATTCAATACCAATATGAGCGAAATCTTGTTCTGCTTTGCTACCTGCGCTGGCACCTAAAAAATACTCCAATAACATCCCAACCCAACCTTTGTCTCGTTTAAGATTAGGGGGGATTGGGATATTGGCTATTTGAGCGAGCTGACCCAGTGTATAGCCCGCGAGTGCTTGAGCCCTATTCATAAGGGTTGCTTCGTTTTCAGGTGGTTGCGGTGGTATAAATGGCATCATGATTTGGGTATTAGTGTGTAAAAAACGAACAAAAATAAATTGCTGAATGAGGTGAGTATAACACTTTATAGCTATAAATTTTAACTATATGAAATATATGATAATATCATTAGTTATTTACGTATATTAAAAACGATTTTAGAGGTTATTAAAGTTCCTCCCAAGATAATCACAGGATCATGCACTAGGTTATCCACAGGATTTCTGGATAACTGTTAAAAATAGGGAGCACTGTGTGCATTTACAGGCTTGACGAAACGTTTTTTTTGAAGCTTATCACAAAAAACGAGTGAGTTAAGCGCATATGTTGTGGATAAACACCTCGTTGTTTGATCTTTGTTCAGTTAGACTCCTAAGCGATTTAGTTAAAAAATTAACCAGTGGATAAAGTGGTGTTTTTGATTTTATTTGATTGATTTACCAATGTTTATTAGTTTCTGTTTTTTTTTGATAAAAAAAGGCGCTGGGGATATACCCTGATTACCATAGGGTTGTTAACATAGATATCCACAGAAAAAGTGAATAACATCCATATTATTGGCTTTGGCTGTTTATAACTATGAATGATTTACTTTTTAAAGACTACTTGCCAGTGAGTTTCTTACGGTATAATTATTTAAGTGAAGTGTAGAATTGTGACTATATCGATAATAAATAATACGCAAATAGCTAACCTCTAAATAGTTTGCGCCATAGCGAGACGACGAGGGAAGGTAGATTGGGGGCGAACACAAGTATCTGGTTGGAAGAGTGAGTGAAGCCTGAAAAAACAGGGCAAAAAAAAGCCGGCGAACCGGCTTGGTGATAAAACACCATTACTCTAAATGGGGGAGTTGGTCAGCAATATGCAAACCAAACGAGCTACTTACTGCTAACTATTATCGCTTGGTTTTAGAAAATTAAAATTGATGCATTTTTTGCCGGAGTTCCTCTTTTATGTCTAATTCACGCTTACAAAACCAATTCATCCGCCTTTGGCAACACTTTCAGGGGCAAGATAGTGAAACTACTCTGCAAAATATTGCAGATACCTTGTTTTGCTCTAGACGTCACGTTCGTACACTACTTAATAATATGCAATCTAATGGTTGGCTTAGTTGGCGAGCAGAATCAGGCCGAGGTAAACGCTCTACGTTAATCTTCCATGTAAATGGCTTAGAGTTACAGCAGGCGCAGGCTGAGCAATTACTAAAAGAGGAAAGTATAGAAAAGCTGGTGGCTCTTGTCGGTGATAAAGAAACTATTCGTCAAATGGTACTATCTGAATTAGAGCGCAGTTATCGGCAAGGTAAAAACTTACTACGCATTATCTATTATCGTGATTTTCCGGCGCTTTTACCTGGTGCGCCAATGCGTCGCTCAGAAATTCACTTAATGAGCCAAATTTTTAATGGGTTAACCCATATAAATGAGGAAAAAGGGGAAGTCGAAGATGGCTTAGCACATCACTGGCAGAGCATTAGTGATACTCGATGGCGCTTTTATCTACGCCCCGCAATTTACTTTCACCATGGAAGAGAAATGGTGGTAGATGATATCATTTCGTCACTATTACGCTTAAAAAGCTGCTGGCCGCTTTTTTCTCATATTCAATCTGTGTCGTCTCCCCAGCCTTATGTCATTGATATCACCCTCAGCAAGCCCGATAAACAGTTGCCTTGGTTATTAGGTAGCCATCATGCCGCTATTCTACCTAAAGAATGGGAAAGTATAGAAAATTTTAGTCGTTGCCCTATCGGTACAGGCCCTTACCAAGTTGAAAAAAACTTGCCACAAAAACTGACTATTTCGGCTTTTGACCGCTATTTTGGCTATCGAGCGCTACTTGATGAAGTGACTATATGGGTGGTTCCTGAGCTATCAGAGCAAATGGTGTGTACCACATTAAAAATGGATGGCGATACACATCACAATGATTCATTGGAAAGTCGCATGGAGGAGGGGTGCTATTTCTTGCTGATGGATCAGCGTTCAGAAATTGCTCAACGTGAAGATGTCCGCAAGTGGCTATGCAGCTTTTTAACGCCAGTAAACTTACTTGCTCATTGCGAGCCGTTTTACCAGCGTCACTGGGCGCCTGCTTATGGTTTGTTATTACATTGGCACCATAGCAAAATGCTGACTTTATTTCCTAAACCTGCTGACCTAACTGAACTGACAGTCACCTTTTATCATCATCACCATGAGTTTTATGCGATAAGCCAAATTATGAAAAGGGTGCTACAAACACAAGGTGTTGAGCTTAACATCAATATTATTGATTATGATGATTGGTTTAATGGGGATGCGCCAAGCGATATTTGGTTAGCCACGGCAAACTTTTTTAAGCCACTGGAGTTTTCAATTTTTGCTACCCTATATGAAATGCCGCTATTACGCCAATGTCTTGGAAATACACTGGAAAATGAACTTTGTTTATGGAGAACTCACCAATTAGACGTTGAATCTTGGTGTGAAAGTTTAATTGACTCACAAATTTTCCATCCTATTTTTCATCATTGGCTTGAATTACAAGGTCAACGCACAATGCGTGGCGTTCGCATGAATACCTTTGGCTGGTTTGATTTTAAATCTGCTTGGTTTAAGCCTTCTGAAGATGTTCCTCGTCTTGAATGATGAGGCTTTACGGCGTTAGTGAGGGGATGTTCCACTTTATATCGTGAAACTACGCCTACTGAAGTAGGCGTAGAAACGGGTTTATTGCATAAAAGAGGGGATATTCTGCTCGTAATCTTTAATTTGGTCGACGTGTTGCAGCGTCAGCCCAATACTGTCCAACCCATTCATCATGCAATGACGGCGGAAACTATCAATCTCAAAATGATACGTTTTATCGCCTGCTGTGACTGTTTGCGCTTCTAAATCAACAGTGAACTGGCAACCTTCATGGCTGTTCACATAGTTAAACATTTCATCCACTTCTTGTTCGCTTAATTTGATTGGCAACAATTGGTTATTGAACGAGTTGCCATAAAAAATATCGGCGAAACTTGGGGCGATAACGACTTGAATGCCAAAGTCAGTCAGTGCCCATGGAGCATGTTCACGAGAAGAGCCGCAACCGAAATTTTCACGCGCCAGTAAAATACTTGCGCCTTTAAACACGGGTTTGTTCAAGACAAAATCAGGGTTAGGCTGCTGGCCATTTTCATCTAAAAAACGCCAGTCATTAAACAGATGTTGACCAAAACCAGTACGAGTAACTTTCTGCAAAAATTGCTTAGGAATAATGGCATCAGTATCAACGTTTGCGGCATCTAAAGGAGCAACAATGCCTACGTGGGTAATTAATTTTTCCATTGCTTTTCCCCTTAAATTTGAATGTCGCGAACGTCAGCAAAATGGCCATTAATCGCTGCGGCAGCAGCCATCGCTGGGCTAACTAAATGTGTACGACCAGCACGACCTTGGCGACCTTCAAAGTTACGGTTACTGGTTGATGCACAGCGTTCACCTGGATTTAAACGGTCATTATTCATGGCTAAACACATTGAACAGCCCGGTAAGCGCCATTCAAAACCGGCATCAATAAAAATTTTATCTAAACCTTCTTGTTCAGCTTGTGCTTTAACAGGACCAGAACCCGGAACCACAATCGCTTGAACACCGTCTGCGACTTTTTTACCTTTAGCAATTGCAGCCGCTGCCCGTAAATCTTCAATCCGTGAGTTGGTACATGAGCCAATAAACACTTTATCAATTTTTACATCTGATAATTTAATGCCTGATTGTAACCCCATATAAGCCAACGCTTTTTCTGCAGATGCGCGTTCAACTGGGTCTGCAAATGACTCAGGTGCAGGGATAGGCTGATTGATAGCAATAACTTGCCCTGGGTTGGTTCCCCAAGTAACTTGTGGTGCGATGCTACTTGCTTGAATAGTGATGACCTTATCAAATTTAGCATCATCATCTGTTTTCAACGTTTTCCAATATTCGACTGCGTCATCCCATTGTTGGCCTTTAGGTGCAAACTGGCGCCCTTTTATATAATTGAAGGTGGTTTCATCTGGTGCGATGATCCCAGCTTTAGCACCTAATTCGATAGCCATGTTGCACACCGTCATACGGCCTTCCATGCTTAAATTTTCGATGGCTTCACCACAAAATTCAACAATATAGCCTGTACCACCTGCGCTACCCGTCGTCCCAATGATAGCTAATACGATGTCTTTTGCTGTAATCCCTGCTGGGGCTTTACCGACAACTTCAATTTTCATGGTTTTGGCACGCGCTTGTTTCAGCGTTTGAGTTGCCATAACGTGTTCAACTTCAGAAGTTCCAATCCCAAAAGCTAACGCACCAAATGCTCCATGTGTTGCCGTATGGGAGTCACCGCAGACAATTGTCATTCCAGGCAGGGTGATCCCTTGCTCAGGGCCCATCACATGGACAATACCTTGATATGGGTGATTTAAATCATATAAAGTCACACCAAACTCTTGGCAGTTTTTCATTAATTCTTGCATTTGGATGCGAGCCATATCGCCACAAGCATTGATATCTTTTGTTTGTGTCGAAACGTTATGATCCATAGTAGCAAAGGTCTTACTCGGCTGATGTAACGGGCGGTTTTTAGTTCTTAACCCATCAAAAGCTTGAGGAGAAGTCACTTCATGTACCAGATGGCGGTCGATATAAATTAACGGGGTTTCATTTTCGACTTCCCGAATAACGTGCGCGTCATATAATTTTTGATATAAAGTCTTAGCCATGTTACACCCCTTCTGCAATATAACGAGCAATGGTATCGCCCATTTCACTGGTACTAATTGATTTACCTGTACCAGCTAAATCTGATGTTCTATAGCCTTCTTCTAAGGCTTTATTGACTGCACGCTCAATAGCATCTGCAGCGTCAGCTTGGTCTAAGCTAAATCTTAACAGCATAGAGGCTGATAGGATCTGAGCAATTGGGTTTGCGATATTTTTCCCTGCAATATCGGGGGCAGAGCCGCCAGCAGGTTCATACAAACCAAACCCAGATTCATTCAAACTTGCAGAAGGTAACATACCCATAGAACCAGTGATCATGGCGCATTCATCAGAAATAATGTCGCCAAATAAGTTAGAACATAACACCACATCAAATTGTGAAGGTGCTTTAATCATTTGCATTGCCGCGTTATCGATATACATATGGCTGATTTCAATATCTGGGTATTCTTTTGCAATTTGATTAACGACTTCACGCCATAACACTGAACTTTGTAACACGTTAGCTTTATCAATAGAGGTCACTTTTTTATTTCGCTTACGAGCTGATTCAAATGCAATACGTGCGATACGCTCAATCTCATAGCGGTGATACACCTCGGTATCAAATGCATACTCTTCGCTGCCTTCACCTTTACGGCCCTTTGGTTGACCGAAGTAAATACCACCTGTTAATTCACGGACACAAAGGATATCGAAACCTTGGGCTGCGATATCAGCACGTAAAGGGCAGAATGCTTCCAGTGCCTGATATAAACGGGCAGGGCGTAAGTTGCTGAATAATTTAAAATGTTTACGTAAAGGTAATAACGCACCGCGTTCAGGTTGGCTATCGGGTGGTAAATGCTCCCATTTTGGTCCACCGACAGAGCCAAATAACACCGCATCTGCTTCTTCGCAACCTTGTACTGTTGCTTGTGGTAAAGGTTCTCCGTGTTTATCGATAGCCGCACCACCAACGTCATACTCTTTAGTATTAATAGTGATAGCAAAGCGTTTGCTAATGGCATCTAAAACTTTGTGTGCTTGCGCCATAACTTCAGGACCGATGCCATCACCCGGTAATACGGCAATTTTATAACTAGACATTGTTAAACAGCTTCCTTTGTGTTTGATTGTGATTCTTGGTTTATTTTTTGTTTTTCTATTTCGACTTGTTCTGAACGCCAAATGCTATTCAACACATGCACCATGGCTTTCGCTGAAGATTCGACGATATCTGTCGCTAACCCCATGCCGTGGAACTTACGGTTATGGCATTCAACCACGATATCCACTTGGCCTAATGCATTTTCACCGTGGCCTTTAGCTGATAACTGGTAAGATACTAATTTCATAGGGAATTTCGTGATGTTGCTGATGGCTTGGTAGATGGCATCAACGGGGCCATTGCCGGTTGCCGCTTCAGACTTCACTTCATCGCCACACTGCATTTTGACTGTTGCTGTTGCGACAATGCTAGAGCCTGATTGTGTACTGAAATAGTCCATCACGAAGTGGTCAGTTTCATCTTGTTGTTTCGTAAAGAAAGCTAAGGCTTCTAAGTCATAGTCAAAGACTTGACCTTTCTTATCGGCTAAATTCAAAAATGCAGTATATAATTCATCCAATTTGAAGTCTTTACCTTCGTGATACCCCATTTCTTCCATACGGTGTTTAACGGCAGCACGGCCTGAACGCGAGGTTAAATTCAATTGTTGTTCTTTTAAGCCGATAGACTCTGGCGTCATGATTTCGTAGGTTTCACGGTTTTTCAAGACACCGTCTTGGTGAATTCCTGATGAGTGAGCAAATGCGTTGCTACCTACAACCGCTTTATTGGCTGGGATTGGCGTATTACATAATTGGCTAACTAATTGGCTGGTACGGTAAATTTCTTTGTGATTAATATTGGTATGCACATTTAACATTTGTTCGCGCAATTTAATTGCCATAATCACTTCTTCTAATGCTGTGTTGCCAGCACGCTCGCCTAAGCCATTGATAGTCCCTTCAACTTGGCGGGCACCGGCTTGCACAGCACTGATTGAGTTAGCAACGGACATCCCTAAATCATCATGGCAATGAACAGAAATTACGGCTTTGTCGATATTGGGCACACGGTTATACAAATCAGTGATAATGCCGCCAAACTGGTAAGGCGTTGTGTAACCGACAGTATCTGGGATATTGATTGTCGTTGCACCTGCATTAATAGCCGTTTCTACAATGCGACATAAATTGTCAGGGTCAGTACGGCCCGCATCTTCACAGGAGAATTCAACGTCATCGGTATAGCGTCTAGCGCGCTTGATGGAATTGATTGCCATATCCATTATGCCATCAAAGGATTTATTTAATTTTTTCTCCATATGCAAATTGGAGGTGGCTAAGAAAATATGGATACGAAAGGCTTCGGCAACCTTTAATGACTCGGCTGCAACATCAATGTCATTTTCAATACAACGTGCTAATGCACAGATTCGGCTATTTTTAATTTCACGAGCGATGGTTTGGACTGACTCGAAATCACCTGGAGAGGAGACAGGGAAACCCGCTTCAATAACATCAACACCTAAACGCTCTAAGGCGAAGGCAATTTGTAATTTTTCTTTGACTGACAAGCTTGCCTGCAATGCCTGCTCACCGTCCCGTAAGGTGGTGTCGAAAATAATAACTTGGTTGCTCATATTGTGTTCCTCATCTCGAATTTTATTTTATTAAACCAATCGTTATGTTCTTTTAAAGCCGCAGGCATAAAAAAACCCGCGGGTTGCGCGGGTTCTTAATGTTTGTGGACAGTGTCTTGCTATTTTCCGTCCATAAGCATACCGCGCAAGTTTAATGCGAGTAGTAGTAGGCTTAGTAGGCGGATAGAAAACATCATTTTAAACTGTCTCTCTTGTGTTGCTTAATTAACTGTATTTATTGATACGTGATCTCATGGTTAATGTCAATCTTAGATTTTTCACATATTTTTACCAATCATGAATTACCTCTAAAAACTAGGGGTTGTGACTAAATTTTATAATTTATATGACGTTTTTACCTATATTTACTGGCTGAAATAAGGGTAAAATTCTTTTGGTGAAATAGTTGTGCGGATTGATTCATGTAATCTATTGTTTTTTAACTATTTCTTTGTTTTTGTATGTGGGTGATGGATTAAAAGAGGGAAATGAATCATGTTCACTGATGGTTTTCAATTAAATTAATTATCTAATAAATATATAATTAAAAAATAATCTGATAATGCGAATATTTCTTGAATTCACACACGATTTATTATGATTTCTTTCACAAATTGTTTTATTATTTTTACTGAGAGTGATTGTTCGCTTAATAAGTAACCATCATTCATTACTTTAGTGAATATTTACGTTTTAATAATGATATTTATACTGTGAATCTAATTAATGGGTAAAATAATATAAACGTCGTTTTAATAAATGCAGGGAAAGCGAAATGACTTATTATCTATAAGTTGTTTTAAACATAATATTTAATGAATTTATATATTCGTCGGTTTTTTCTCGATGAATGAGCCTTTTCATTAATGAAAAATGATAAATATATTTAGTGGAGTAAAAAATGACTGATTTTGATACGATTTTAACAGCCAAAAAAGACAATGGTGATATTCATTTGCGTAATGTTGATTTAAACTTATTAACGGTTTTTGATGTTGTCATGCAGATGCAAAACGTGACAAAAGCGGCTCAAGTTTTAGGGATGTCTCAACCCGCTGTAAGTAATGCGGTTTCTCGTTTAAAATCCATGTTTAATGATGAGCTGTTTGTTCGGTATGGTCGGGGTATTCAACCAACATCTCGTGCTAAACAGTTGTTTGGCCCCGTTAGGCAAGCGTTGCAGTTAGTACATAATGAATTACCTGGCGCGGGGTTTGACCCACAAGATAGCGAACGAATGTTTAATTTGTCTATTTGTTCTCCATTAGATATTCGCTTAGCTGCAATTATTGTCGCGAAATTTAAAATAGTATCACCTAATATTAATATTTTTATTCATTCATTTATGGATAACAACATTGCTCATCAATTAAAATATCAAGAAATAGATTTTTTCCTTGGCTATAGCCAATTCGAAAAACCCGAATATCAACAACAAATTTTATTTGATGATGAATTAGTATTAGTTGCATCAAACCATCACCCTCGTATTGGAAATACTATTTCTGCTATTGAAATAAACAATGAGCGTCATGCTATTGTTGCTATGGATAATATTGGCTCATTCAGTAAGCCTTATTATTATAATACTGAATTATCTGACAACGTGAGTTATCAAGGAACTGATTTAAACAGCGTGCTTAATATTGTTGCTCAAACTGATTTAGTGGCATTTGCACCAAAATGGTTGGTTGAACATTACTCAGGTCAATTCAAATTACGTTCGCTAACATTACCGTGGGAAAATAACACACGCCCTTGTTATTTAACGTGGCACGAGTCAACGGCAAGGGATAAAGGCCACCAATGGATGAAGTCTCAATTCAACCAAATGATTGCAGGGCTAACTGAGCAGGCGGCAGCGGCATAATTATTTTGGGCGTTAACTAAAGCTAGAGGAACAGACGTAATGGTTTTCAGTCAGTTGTCAGGGTGAGGCCAATGCAGCTAAAGGGTATTAACAAGCACGATTAATCTCCCTTCTAAAAACTACCTATAAAACAGAATAGGCACTACAACAGCATAACTAACTCATTATAGTGAGAACTATGATGAGTTTTGTAGTGCATATAACATTTGCAAAAAATTTACATATAAATGCTTTCCACGCTTCCCTTTAGTCGATACACTTCGAATATTCAGCTAACAGTTGTAAGCTGAAATTGTAAGATAGCTAAGTGCTTGTGAGCAAACCGAGCAACTTATATTGATAATGGCCGATAGGAAATTAACTTTGATTACTGAAAATCTATATCCATACCACTTGGTTAATCGCTTACGTAGCAGAATTAATGCACAAGAGTCAGCGAACCGGATAGCTTTCAGTCAATGGGATTGCGGGCAACAAAGCTCGTTAACATGGAGTGAGGTTGGTGAACGCATTTCTGCGATTTCTCGCCGCCTTTTGGCGTTACAAGTTGCAACGCAAGGTAATATTGGTCTCTTTGCTCATAACAGTATGGACTGGTCGCTTGTTGACTTTGCGGCTTTGCAAATTAGGGCGGTCACCGTTCCACTTTATGCAACCAGTAGCGTTGAGCAAGCAGCCTATATTGTTAATGATGCAAATATCAACATTCTTTTTGTTGGGGAAGACGTTCAATATCAGGTCGCTTGCCAGCTACCAGCACTTTGTCCACAGTTAAAAATGATTGTCGTGATGAATGAGAGCGTGGAGCTGATCAGTAGCTCCGTAGAAACGATGCATTTGTCGGCATTTATGTCTCAAGCTAAGCCTGAATTTCAAACTGAGTTAGATGCCCGTATTGCGGCGCATAATCTTAGTGATTTATTTACGATAATCTATACATCAGGGACCACTGGTGAGCCGAAGGGGGTCATGTTGGACTACTACAACATGGCGGCGCAATTGTACCTTCATGACCAACGGCTAAAATTAACAGCGGATGATATTTCTTTGAGCTTCTTGCCGCTTTCCCATGTGTTTGAGCGTGCTTGGAGCTTTTATGTGATGCACGTGGGGGCTTTAAATGTTTATCTAACCGATACCAACAATGTACGTGAAGCTCTCGCCGATGTTAAACCAACCGTCATGTGTGCGGTACCGCGTTTCTATGAAAAAGTGTATAGCGCGGTACAAAGTAAAGCGGCTAAACAACCGTGGTTACGCAGGGGGTTATTTAACTGGGCAATTTCGCTAGGTAAAAGCCGCGTCAATGCCATAGCAAAAGGTCGCCAACCTTCATTGTTTAACCGGGGTCTTTTCCCTCTCGCAGATAAACTAGTATTGAGTAAAATTCGTGCTGGTTTAGGTGGGCGAATTCGCTTTATGCCAGCAGCAGGTGCTCGTCTAGATGATGACGTGATTGCCTTTTTTCTTTCAGCAGGTGTCGATATCAAGTATGGATACGGCATGTCAGAAACCTGTGCCACGGTATCTTGCTGGGAAGAAGGTAAATACCCGTTAGGGTCTATTGGCACACCATTATCGGCAGTCTCTGTACGTATTGGTAAAGATGACGAAATTCAAGTCAAAGGTCCTGTCGTCATGAAAGGCTACTATAATCGGCCAATAGAGACCTTAGACACTTTTACATCTGATGGTTGGTTAAAAACTGGGGATGCAGGGAAAATCGATGCCCACGGTAACCTCTATATTACAGATAGACTGAAAGATTTAATGAAAACGTCTAACGGTAAGTATATTGCTCCACAAATGATTGAAGGCGTTTTAGGGCAAGACAAATTTATTGAACATATAGCCGTTATTGCTGATGCACGTAAATTTGTTTCTGCGCTGATCGTACCTTGCTATGACAGTTTGGAAGAGTACGCTAATTCAATTAATTTGAAATATCGTGACCGTTTAGAGCTCTTAAAAGACTCAAAAATTGTGGCGTTGTTTGAGTCCCGCTTAAAAGACTTACAAAAGAATGTAGAACATTTTCATCAAGTTAAACGTTTTACCTTATTACCGACTACTTTTACGATGGAACAAGGGGAATTAACCCCCACATTGAAGTTGCGCCGTAAAATTATTTCTGAGCGCTACCAATTAGAAATTGAAACTATGTATAAAGAATAATAGATATAGAAACTAAAGCCACTCAAGCTAACTTACTTGGGTGGCTTTTTTGTTTATGAACCTTGTGATTTTTGCAACTGACAATGCGAAGGGAAATTCCACTGTTTTTTTAGCTAAACTAGTCATTCAACCTCCTATTTTTTTCATATATAGTCAATCTACCTACCAACGACTGATGTTCAAGATTATCTGAAAGTTTAATGTACTTGGTGCTGAAAATGATGTTTGCTTCGTTTCAGCCGGAGCGATATGTTAATAGCACTAATTCACCTATTTTAATGATAAAAATAAAGGGGTAATTGATACCTCTTAACTTGCAAATAATGTCTGGGGGCAAACTCATGGAGATGTTGTCGGGAGCTGAAATGGTCGTCAAATCATTGATTGACCAAGGAGTAAAGCACGTGTTTGGTTATCCAGGCGGTGCAGTATTAGATATTTATGACGCACTTCACACTGTTGGTGGGGTAGAACATATTTTAGTGCGTCATGAACAGGCTGCGGTGCATATGGCAGACGGTTACGCTCGTTCAACAGGGGATGTCGGCGTGGTGCTTGTGACATCGGGTCCTGGTGCAACGAATGCAATCACAGGGATAGCGACAGCATATATGGACTCTGTTCCGATGGTCGTGTTATCAGGGCAGGTTGCTAGTTCGCTAATTGGCAATGATGCTTTCCAAGAATGCGATATGGTTGGGATTTCTCGTCCAATAGTTAAACACAGCTTTTTAATTAAAGATGCACAAGAGATCCCTGAAACAATCAAAAAAGCTTTTTATATTGCAGCCAGCGGTCGTCCGGGTCCGGTGGTCATTGATTTTCCAAAAGATACCGTTAATCCGGCTTTAAAATTTGCTTACCGTTATCCAGACAGTGTCTCTTTGCGTTCTTATAACCCAACGTTGCAAGGGCATAAAGGCCAAATAAAAAAAGCGCTATCTAAGCTAGTCGCAGCAAAAAAACCGGTTTTTTATATTGGTGGGGGTGCCATCAATGCAAATTGCTCCGCAGAAATTATTGAACTGGCTGAGAAACTGCAATTGCCGGTAGTATCCACACTAATGGGGTTAGGGGCTTTCCCTGAAACTCACCAGCAGTCTGTTGGTATGCTAGGTATGCATGGTACCTATGAAGCCAATAAGGTTATGCATAACTCGGATGTTATTTTTGCAGTTGGTGTGCGCTTTGATGACCGTACAACCAACAATTTAGAAAAATACTGTCCAAACGCGACGGTCATTCAAATTGATGTTGACCCAACGTCTATCTCAAAAACGGTTAATGCGGACATTCCTATTGTCGGAGATGCCAAATTAACACTAAAACAAATGCTGGGTCAGTTAGAGCAAACATCATCACAACAAGACAGCCAAGCGCTCAAAGATTGGTGGAAAGATATAGCGCAATGGCGTACTAAACAATGTTTGCGTTATGAAACTAACTCAACAAAAGTTAAGCCCCAGCAGGCGATTGAAATGATCTATCGTTTAACGAATGGGGAAGCCTATGTCACGTCTGATGTAGGGCAACATCAAATGTTTGCTGCATTATATTACCCTTTTGATAAACCACGTCATTGGATTAACTCAGGTGGCTTAGGCACGATGGGGTTTGGTTTGCCAGCTGCATTAGGGGTGAAATTAGCACACCCTAAATCAACGGTTATTTGTGTGACTGGCGATGGCAGCATCCAAATGAATATTCAAGAGCTTTCAACCGCGCTGCAATATGGTTTGCCAGTTGTCGTACTTAATTTAAATAACGGTTTCTTAGGCATGGTGAAACAATGGCAGGACATGATTTACCAAGGTCGCCATTCACAATCTTATATGGAATCATTACCTGACTTTATTAAGTTAGCAGAGGCTTATGGTCATGTGGGGATTTCAATCTCCTCACCTGATGAACTTGAAACCAAGTTGCAACAAGCCCTCGTTGAGGTGAACGAAAATCAACGGTTAGTATTTGTTGATATTAATATTGATGAAACTGAGCACGTCTATCCAATGCAAATCCGTGGTGGGGCAATGGATGAAATGTGGTTGAGCAAAACAGAGAGGACCTGATCATGCGTCGTATTTTATCCGTTTTATTAGAAAATGAATCAGGTGCTTTGTCCCGCGTCATAGGTCTGTTTTCTCAACGTGGTTATAATATTGAAAGCCTAACCGTCGCACCAACGGATGACCCAACCTTGTCACGGATGACCATCCAAACTAAAGGTGATGCAAAGGTGCTTGAGCAAATAGAAAAGCAATTGCATAAACTGGTTGATGTTTTGCGTGTCAGTGAGCTAACAGCGTCAGCACATATTGAACGCGAGGTCATGTTAGTGAAGCTACAAGCTTCCGGTTATGGGCGTGATGAAGTGAAACGTTGTGCTGATATTTTCCGTGGGCAAATCGTAGATGTGACTCCAACGCTTTATACCGTTCAGCTAGCGGGAACAAGCGAAAAACTCGATGCTTTTATCGAATCTGTACGCGGTGTTGCTGAAATTGTTGAAGTTGTGCGCTCAGGGATCGTCGGTGTTTCACGTGGTGATAAAATTATGCGATGAAAAATTTATCTTCCAAAGGTAGAATACTCGCGTTTAAGGCTCCGAATGACTCGGAGCTATTCCCAAAATTGTAAAGAGGTTAACGTGAAACTGGATGAGATAGCCCGTCTAGCGGGTGTTTCCCGCACAACGGCTAGTTATGTGATCAACGGCAAGGCCAAGCAGTATCGAGTCAGCGATAAAACTGTAGAAAAAGTGATGGCAGTCGTCAGAGAGCACAATTACCATCCAAATGCAGTCGCGGCGGGTTTACGTGCAGGTCGTACCCGTTCTATAGGGTTAGTGATCCCTGATCTGGAAAATACCAGCTATACCCGTATAGCGAACTACCTTGAAAGGCAGGCACGTCAGCGTGGTTACCAATTACTCATTGCGTGCTCAGAAGACCAACCAGACAACGAAATCCGCTGCGTTGAACACCTTCTGCAACGGCAAGTTGATGCCATTATTGTTTCAACGGCATTACCCCCAGAGCACCCGTTTTACCAGCGCTGGGCAAACCGTTCTTTACCTATTATTGCACTCGATAGAGCCCTTGAAAAAGAGCACTTTATTAGCGTAGTAGGGGATGACCAAGAAGATGCTTTCATGATTTCAGCAGAATTGCGTAAGTTTAAAGCTGAATCGGTATTGTATTTAGGGGCATTACCTGAGTTATCTGTCAGCTATTTGCGTGAGCAAGGTTTTCGTAAAGCATGGAACGAAGACCCTCGCCAAGTTGATTATTTATATGCAAATAGCTATGAACGGGATTCAGCAGCGGAAGTTTTTGCCCACTGGCTTGATAGTGGTAATGAAATGCCTGATGCGTTGTTCACGACGTCATTCTCCTTGCTACAAGGGGTACTTGATATTGCGCTTAAACGCAGCGGTCGTTTACCGGAACACATGGTCATTGCCACCTTTGGTGATAACGAACTGTTAGATTTTCTGGGGTGCCCTGTGCTTTCCCTAGCTCAGCGTCATAGAGACATAGCAGAACGTATCTTAGAGTTGGTATTAGCCAGCCTAGATGAAAAACAAAAACCGGAACCGGGTGTCACCCGTATTCGTCGTGATTTATGTCGTCGTGGAAGTTTAGGTCGTAAGCAATAATTACTCGCTTTAACTTTAGCCGAACAGTTAATTATTTATGCGATAATGAGTGATGTTAATCACAAAAATGAGTAAGATAACGGCCCCTACACAGTAGGGGCTTTTTTTTTATATGCAAAAATAGGTAAATATTTAACTTTAGGAATTATCTTAAAATATTTATTAACCATTTAACAGTGAAAGCTAAATTAGCGGATTAGAGTGAGAATTCGAGTCTGACTGTTTTATAAAAAATTAGTTTGTAAATCTTCTATAAATTAATACTGTTTATTAAAACAGTTATTTATTGGGTTGAAATATAATGGTTTTATTTTATTACAGGGGTGTTTTTGCTGTGATTATATATTAGTGGTTGTTTTAAGACCAAGTAAACCCAAAAAATTGGTGAGAGATGCACGGATTAAAAATAAAACATAGGTCAGACTTATAATAAATTGTTTGATTTTTAGTCAAATTATCATAATTTAGCTTATTTAGACTGTGTTCTATAAAATATGTCAATTATATCAATCTGTTATTTCTTATTTTCTTTCCTAGTAAGATTTTACCCGCCATTATTTTTTCTGAATTGTTCTGTAAATAAAGCTAAAGCTCAATCTGACTGGCTTGACAAGGTTTTCATACCATTCGTAAACTTTATATGTGGTGAATTGTGGGGTAAAGTGGGTGGCTTGGAAATAAAAGGGGTTTAATCGGGTATGTTTCGTGGGGCAACACTGGTTAATCTCGACAGCAAAGGGCGTTTAACCGTGCCTACTCGTTATCGAGGAATGCTGAACGAGGAATCAAAAGGGCAAATGGTTTGTACCATTGACCTTCACCAGCCATGCCTACTGCTTTATACCTTACCCGAATGGGAGATCATCGAAGAAAAACTTTCTCGGTTATCGACCATGAACATTGCAGAACGGCGCGTACAAAGGCTTTTGCTTGGCCATGCAAGTGAATGCCAAATGGACAATGCGGGGCGTCTTTTGTTAGCCAGTACATTGCGTCAACACGCAGGGCTAACCAAAGAGGTCATGTTGGTTGGCCAGATTAATAAATTTGAACTTTGGGATGAACAAACTTGGTATCAGCAAGTGGATGACGATATTGCCGCTGAACGCCTTACCAATGAACCACTTTCAGCCCGCTTACAGGATTTGTCACTATAACAATGACGCAACAGCAATTTAAGCACGTAACAGTATTATTGGATGAAGCCGTTAATGGCTTAAATATTCAGCCTAATGGGGTATACATCGACGGCACATTTGGTCGCGGTGGGCACTCCCGTCTGGTTTTAAGCCAACTGGGTGAACATGGTCGATTGATAGCCATTGACCGTGACCCAGAAGCCATAAAAGCAGCACAAAGTATTGATGACCCTCGTTTTATGATTAAACATGGGCCGTTTTCTGATATAGCAGCCTACGTAGAAGAAGAAGGTTTAGTGGGTAAAGTTGATGGGGTCTTGTTGGATTTAGGTGTTTCTTCGCCGCAATTAGATGACCCAGAAAGGGGGTTTTCCTTCATGCGTGATGGGCCATTAGACATGAGAATGGACCCAACGAAAGGCCAGTCAGCACAACAATGGCTGATGAACGCTGAGGCAGATGACATTGCTTGGGTACTTAAAACATTTGGTGAAGAGCGTTTTGCTAAGCGTATCGCAAGGGCGATCGTTGAACGTAATCACAATCCAGAAGAAGAGCCATTAACTCGTACGCGGCACCTTGCTGAATTAATTGCCAAAGTTAGTCCAATGAAAGACCGACATAAGCACCCAGCAACCCGCAGTTTTCAAGCGATTCGTATTTATATCAATAGCGAATTGGAAGAAATTGAACAGGCATTAGAGGGGGCGATGAATGTACTTGCTCCAAATGGGCGTTTATCTGTAATTAGTTTCCACTCTTTGGAAGATAGGCTAGTTAAACGATTCATTCGCAAAAATAGCAAAGGGCCTACTGTACCTGCGGGGATACCCCTCACGGAGAGTCAAATAAAGGAACTCGGTGCTGCGAAATTGCGCGACTTAGGGAAAATGAAGCCTTCAGATAGGGAAATAAACGAAAATCCACGCGCACGTAGCTCTGTGCTGCGTTTTGCAGAGAAGGCGGGGCAATAATGGTTCCTGAAAGGCACAGCCTAGCACGCGTGATTGGGCGCGATTTATTCCGTTATGGCGTTGTTCCTTTGATTTTATTAGCTGCAATTATTGTTAGTGCAATATTTGTGGTGACCACGGCACATGAGACACGTTTGTTAACTGCTGCGAAAGACAGGCTCTACGAAGAGAAAGACTCGCTAGATATTGAATGGCGCAATCTGATCCTTGAGGAAAATGCATTAGCGAGCCATAGCCGGATAGAACGTTTGTCTATTGATAAATTACAGATGGTACAAGTTGAACCATCACAAGAAAAAATTATTGTTTCTAAACAATAAAAAGGTCCCTAATGAAAGCACCGAAAACAGCGAAAAATAAGAAACAAGATGAAAGCACCAGCTTTATCCGCTGGCGTTTTATTTTGCTGTGTGGATGCATTGTCTTAGCGTTAGCTGGTTTATTGGCGCGTGTGGCTTATCTACAAATTATAGCGCCAGAAAAACTGGTAAAAGAAGGCGACATGCGCTCTTTGCGTGTGCAAGAAGTGGCAACCTCAAGAGGAATGATTAGTGACCGAGAAGGGCGCCAACTCGCCGTCAGTGTGCCTGTTAATGCAATTTGGGTTGACCCAAAAGAAGTGTTTGAAAAAGGGGGGATCAGCAATGATGAGCACTGGAAAGCACTCGCTGATGCACTTGAGATACCACTGGAACAAATTACCAACAAAATATCGGCCAATCCAAGAGGCCGTTTTGTGTATTTAGCGCGCCAAGTTAATCCATCTATCGGTGATTACGTTAAAAAATTAAAAATCCCAGGGATCTATTTACGTAAAGAATCCCGCCGCTATTACCCATCAGGCCCAGTTACCGCGCATTTGCTTGGTGTGACAAATATTGATGGTGAAGGGATTGAAGGGGTCGAAAAAAGCTTTGACCGTTGGTTAAAAGGGGCGCCGGGTGAGCGTACCGTGCGTAAAGACCGTAATGGACGCGTTATCGAAACTATCTCATCGGTTGATAGCCAAGCAGCTCATAACTTAACGTTGAGTATTGATGAGCGAATTCAGTCTATTGTATACCGTGAGTTAACTCGTGGTGTTCAACAAAATAAAGCCGAATCTGGTGTGGCAATTTTAGTGGATGTGCATACAGGGGAAATCTTAGCGATGGCTAACAGCCCATCCTACAACCCTAATAACCTTGCTGGTACACCAATGGATGCAATGCGTAATCGTGCTATTACCGATATTTTTGAACCGGGTTCGACCGTGAAACCAATGGTCGTAATGAGCGCGTTGCATAATAAAATTATTAAAGAAAACTCAGTGATAAATACTTATCCATATCGTGTTGGCGGTCATGAAATTAAAGACGTTGGGCGTTATGCAGAGTTAACAATCACTGGGATTTTACAGAAGTCGAGTAACGTTGGTGTTTCTAAACTGGCGTTAGCGATGCCTGCCACAGAGCTGGTGGATGTGTATAACCGCTTTGGGTTTGGCAAGCCGACTAATCTGGGGTTAGTCGGGGAAAGTAGTGGCATATTCCCAAGTAAAAAAACACGGTGGTCTGATCTTGAAAGGGCCACCTTTTCTTTTGGCTACGGGCAAATGGTAACTCCGTTACAGCTTGCGCGGGCCTATGCAACAATCGGTAGTTTTGGTATTTATCGCCCATTATCTATCACAAAGGTAGACCCTCCTGTTCCAGGGACTCGTGTATTTCCCGAGCCGATTATGCGAACAGTGGTTCATATGATGGAAAGCGTCGCTTTACCAGGCGGTGGTGGTGCAAGTGCAGCCATTAAAGGCTATCGCATTGCAATCAAAACAGGGACCGCGAAAAAAGTCGGTCCTGAAGGGCGTTACGTCGAAAAATATCTAGCCTACGCCGCTGGC
The DNA here is from genome assembly GCF_053543535.1 of Providencia sp. AGC89. NCBI lineage: Bacteria > Pseudomonadati > Pseudomonadota > Gammaproteobacteria > Enterobacterales > Morganellaceae > Providencia > Providencia sp. AGC89. The sequence goes on along the minus strand of NZ_JBIXLP010000068.1, from coordinate 42,964 downwards.
GTTGCGCCAGCCAGTAATCCGCGTTATGCATTGGTGGTGTTAATTAACGAACCAAGTGCAGGCAAATATTATGGTGGTGCGGTATCTGCACCTATATTTGGTTCAATTATGGGCGGGGTCTTACGACTCATGAATATTGAACCTGATGCATTACAACCGAACGAACAAAACGAAATTGTGAATAGCAAAAAAGAGGTTAAAAGTGGCAGATCGTAATCTTTGTGATCTTCTCTCACCTTTTGGTGTGAGCATAGCTCCAGTCTCACTACGTGAGATGACACTAGACAGTCGAAAGGCTGCCTCGGGCGATCTGTTCATTGCTATAAAAGGTCATCAATCGGATGGTCGACACTATATTCCTCAAGCAATTGCTCAAGGAGTTTCCGCTGTTATTGCTGAGGCACAGGGAGAAGCGGCAGAAGGCGAAGTGCGTTTTATCCACGGCGTACCTGTTATTTATCTGCATGACCTTAATAATCGCTTGTCGGCACTTGCTGGTGAGTTTTACCAACATCCATCAACAAAAATGAAATTAGTTGGTGTTACTGGGACAAACGGTAAAACGACGACAACACAATTAATTGCGCAGTGGGCAAAAGGCTTAGGTGAAACCAGTGCCGTAATGGGAACTGTGGGTAATGGGCTATTAGGGCAGGTTACGCCAAGTGAAAACACCACTGGCTCAGCAGTTGATATCCAGCTTGAACTTACACAATTATTAAATAAAAAAGCGAGTTTAACCGCGATGGAAGTATCTTCACATGGCTTAATTCAAGGCCGTGTGGCTGCATTACAATTTGATGCGGCAGTATTTACCAACTTAAGCCGTGATCACCTTGATTATCATGGTGATATGGAAAATTACGAAGCCGCAAAATGGTTATTATTTTCTACTCATAATACAAAATCGCAAATCATTAATGCAGATGATGATGTCGGGTTGAAATGGTTACAGCGTTTACCTCAGGCCTGTGCGGTAACGATGGAAAATCGAATACCTAATGGTTGGCAGGGCCCATGGTTAGCTGCGACAGAGGTGGAATACCATGATAAAGGCGCGACGATCCACTTTGCTTCCTCGTGGGGGAATGGGGTGTTCGAAAGCCCATTAATGGGGGCTTTTAATGTCAGTAACTTATTAGTGGCGATGGCAACTTTATTAATGATGGATTACCCATTGGGCGAACTGATGGCGACAACATCCTCATTATCGCCAGTGTGTGGTCGCATGGAAGTATTTAGTGCACCTAACAAACCGACAGTGGTGGTTGATTATGCCCATACACCTGATGCCTTAGAAAAAGCATTAGCTGCGGCTCGTTTACACTGTAAAGGGCAACTCTGGTGCGTGTTTGGCTGTGGCGGCGACCGTGATAAAGGCAAGCGCCCACTAATGGGGGCTGCGGCGGAAGAATGGGCTGATAAAATAGTCATTACAGATGATAACCCTCGTAGTGAAGACCCGATTGACATTATTAATGACATTATGGCGGGTTTGTTAGATTCAAGCCGAGCATTAGCTATCCCTGGCCGTCCAGAGGCGGTGACCAGTACAATTTTGCAAGCCTCACCAGATGATGTGATTGTGATCGCGGGTAAAGGCCATGAAGACTACCAAATTATCGGCCAGCGAAAATTGGATTATTCAGACCGCTTAACGGTCGCAAGGTTATTGGGGGTAATCGCATGATCCCACTAACACTTGCACAATTAGCACAAATTACAGCTGGGCAGATTGAATGCACGGCAGATAACCAATTACAGCTAACCGCAGTGAGTACGGATAGCCGGAAAATTCCAGAAAACGGCTTGTTTATTGCTTTAAAAGGTGAGCGTTTCGATGCCCATGATTTTGCACAGCAGGTGGTTGAGGCGGGTGCAAAAGCCTTATTGGTAGCACGTAAACTGAATGTGGATTGCCCACAAGTCATCGTGAAAGATACTCGGATTGCTATGGGGCAACTGGCTGCGTGGGTACGTCAACAAAGCCGAGCGAAAGTTGTTGGCTTAACGGGCTCTTCTGGCAAGACGTCGGTGAAAGAAATGGTGGCGTCAATTTTGTCAGAGCGGGGCAAAACACTATATACCGCGGGTAATTTGAATAATGATATTGGTGTTCCGTTAACGTTATTTCGCTTGACTGACGAATACGATTTTGCCGTCATAGAAATGGGGGCCAATCACCCCAATGAGATTGCTTATACGACGAATATAGTGAAGCCTGAAGCGGCACTAGTGAATAATTTATTTGGGGCGCATTTAGCAGGTTTTGGTTCACCTGAAGGGGTTGCTAAGGCCAAAGGTGAAATTTATCAAGGTGTGGCAGAAGAAGGCACTGCGATTGTTAATCTTGATAGCTACAGTGATAAATGGCGGTTTCAGCCACGCCAGACGGTTTGGTATTATTCATTAGCGCCAGAAGCTAACGTGGATTTTTACCCTTCAGATATTCAAGTTAAGCAACTGACAACGGATTTTGTTTTACACACACCAGTGGGGCGTGCTGATATCACATTGCCACTTCCGGGGATGCATAATATTGCGAATGTCCTTGCTGCGAGTGCATTAGCCATTTCAGTGGGGGCTAGCCTTGAAAACATTAAAAATGGCTTGGCGAAAACTCAAGCTGTACCGGGGCGCTTATACCCTGTCAGTTTAGCTGAGCATAAAGTGGTTTTCGATGATACCTATAATGCAAATGATGGCTCAATGATTGCTGCTATTAATGTGCTAGCACAAATGCCGGGATATCGCATTCTGGTTGTCGGCGATATGGGCGAGCTAGGCGATTACGCTCACGATTGTCACCAACGTGTTGGTATCGCAGCTAAGCAAGCAGGTTTAGAAAAAGTATTAAGTGTTGGTGAACTGAGTGAGCTGATCAGCCAATTAAGTGAGTGCGGTGAACACTTCACCACCAAAACAGATTTATTGTCCCGACTAATTCCGCTAGCACAGCAGAATGATGTTGTTTCCATTTTAGTTAAAGGTTCACGCAGCTCCGCGATGGAAGATGTAGTGAATGCATTAAAGGAGTGCTTTGAATGTTAGTCTGGCTTGCCGAAATGTTGGTCCACAAGTTTTCCGTGTTGAACGTCTTTTCTTATTTGACGTTCAGAGCCATTGTCGGTTTGCTGACAGCACTCGCTATTGCTTTATGGATGGGTTCACATCTAATTACTTACTTGCAAAAAATGCAAATTGGTCAAGTCGTTCGTAGTGAAGGGCCTGAGTCACACTTTAGTAAACGCGGCACGCCAACCATGGGCGGCTTATTGATTTTATTCTCAATTACAGTTTCAACACTGTTATGGGCTCGCTTAGATAATCCGTATGTTTGGTGTGTATTACTGGTGTTAGTCGGCTACGGTATTGTTGGCTTTGTTGATGATTACCGCAAAGTGGTTCGTAAAGATACGCGGGGGTTAATCGCGCGTTGGAAATATTTCTGGCAATCCGTTATCGCATTAGTCGTTGCATTTTCAATGTACGCGATTGGTAAAGACACACCAGCAACACTGTTGGTTGTTCCATTCTTTAAAGATGTTATGCCGCAACTGGGTGTGCTGTATATTTTATTGACTTACTTTGTGATTGTCGGGACTAGCAACGCGGTTAACTTAACGGATGGCCTAGATGGCTTAGCGATTATGCCGACTGTTTTCGTTGCAGCTGGGTTTGCTTTAGTGGCATGGGCGACAGGTAACGTCAACTTTGCAGGTTATTTGCATATTCCATTTTTACCTCATGCAGGTGAATTGGTGATTGTGTGTACCGCCATTGTTGGCGCTGGCTTGGGCTTCTTGTGGTTTAACACCTATCCAGCACAAGTCTTTATGGGCGATGTTGGCTCATTAGCGCTTGGTGGTGCACTCGGTACCATTGCGGTGCTACTACGCCAAGAGTTTTTATTAGTGATTATGGGTGGTGTGTTTGTGGTTGAAACACTGTCGGTGATCTTACAAGTTGGTTCGTTTAAATTACGCGGTCAACGTATTTTCCGCATGGCACCAATTCACCACCATTATGAATTGAAAGGCTGGCCAGAGCCACGAGTGATCGTGCGCTTTTGGATTATTTCGTTAATGTTAGTCCTGATCGGGCTAGCAACCTTGAAGGTGCGTTAACATGGTCGATTATCAGGGTAAGAATGTAGTTATTATAGGTCTTGGGGTAACAGGCCTATCCTGCGTTCATTTTTTCATTGAGCGTGGCGTTGTGCCGCGTGTGATGGATACCCGAACCGTACCGCCCGGTGTTGATAAACTTCCTGTAAATGTGGCGTGCCATAGCGGTAGTTTGAATAACTCATGGCTACAAGAAGCGGATTTAATTGTTGCAAGCCCTGGTATTGCTTTAGCAACACCGCAATTGCAGCAAGCTGCACAAAACGGCATCGAAATTGTGGGTGACATTGAACTCTTTTGCCGTGAAGCCGATGCTCCGATAGTGGCTATTACGGGGTCGAATGGTAAAAGTACGGTTACCTCACTTGTGGGTGAAATGGCAAAAGCCGCCGGGATTTCAGTCGGCGTTGGTGGCAATATAGGTATTCCTGCACTTTCATTACTGAATGCAGGGCATGCTCTCTATGTTTTAGAGCTATCAAGCTTTCAACTGGAAACGACATCCAGTTTAAAAGCGGCTGCTGCAACGGTATTGAATATTAGTGAAGACCATATGGATCGCTATCCATTGGGGCTAGTGCAGTATCGCGCAGCAAAATTGAAAATTTATCATCAAGCTGAAAACTGCATTGTGAATGGGCAAGATGCGCTGACATTACCCGAAAACCTAACACAAGATGAATGCATCAGTTTTGGTTTAAATAACGGTGATTATTTCTTTGATACCCAAAAACGTGTGTTAGTGGCTAAAGGTGAGCAACTGTTGGATGTTAACGAGATGCATCTGACCGGCCAACATAATTACCTCAATGCGTTAGCCGCATTAGCCTTGGCAGATGCAGTTAATATTCCTCGTAAAGCGAGTGTACAAGTCTTGAAAGAATATGCAGGGCTGGCACACCGTTTTGAATTGGTCCTATTTAAACATGGTGTTCGTTGGATTAACGACTCTAAAGCAACTAATGTTGGTAGTACAGAAGCGGCGCTGAATGGGTTACATGTTGAAGGCACTTTGTATTTATTATTAGGTGGCGATGGTAAGTCTGCTGATTTTTCATCACTCAAACCTTATATTGCTGCGGATAACTACCGTTTGTATTGTTTTGGTCGCGATGGTGAAACATTGGCGGCGCTGGCGCCGGAAAAATCAGTATTGACAGAAACCATGGAGCAAAGCTTACGCCAAATTGCACCAAATTTAAAAGCCGGTGATATGGTGTTGTTATCTCCTGCCTGTGCAAGTTTGGATCAATTTAAAAGTTTTGAGCAGCGCGGTGCTGTCTTTGCTCAATTAGCCGAGGAGTTAGGTTAATGACAATACCGGGTGCATTGCGTATCAAAAACTGGGTCATTGGTGAAAGAAATGGCGTGATTTCAGGCTCAACGCTTTACGACCGTACATTAGTATGGTTGGCATTCGGTCTTGCTGCGGTTGGTTTCATTATGGTGACATCCGCGTCGATGCCCGTAGGGCAACGTTTAACGGAAGACCCATTCTATTTTGCTAAACGTGATGTTGTGTATATCGTCATTGCATTTATTTTAGCGCTAGGTGTAATGCGTATTCCGATGGCGGTTTGGGAAAAATACAACTTTATATTACTGATGGCATCATTAGCCATGCTAGTTGTAGTACTTGTCGCAGGCAGCTCGGTTAATGGTGCATCACGCTGGATAGATATCGGGTTGGTAAAAATCCAGCCTGCGGAGCTCTCAAAATTTACATTATTTTGCTATGTATCTAGTTATTTAGTTCGTAAATCAGATGAGGTACGTACACGCTTCCTCGGTTTTATCAAACCAATGTGTATTTTGGTCGTTATGGCCTCTTTACTGTTATTACAGCCTGATTTAGGAACCGTCATTGTTTTAGTGGTCACGACACTTGGTTTATTGTTTTTAGCTGGGGCAAGGCTCGCACCATTTATTATTGGGATCGCTGCTTGTGCAGTTGGGGTATTAGCATTGATTTGGTTTGAACCATATCGTTTGCGACGTGTTACCTCTTTCTTAAACCCATGGGATGACCCGTTTGGTAGTGGTTATCAGTTAACGCAATCCTTGATGGCTTTTGGTCGTGGGGAAATGTTTGGTCAGGGGTTAGGTAATTCAGTACAAAAATTGGAATATTTGCCCGAAGCGCATACGGATTTTATTTTTTCAGTTTTAGCCGAAGAGCTGGGTTATTTAGGCGTGGTACTGGTTCTGCTAATGGTATTTATGTTGGCATTCAGGGCGATGATGATTGGTCGCCGCGCATTAATGTCAAATCAACTGTTTGGTGGTTATTTAGCGTGCTCAATTGGGATTTGGTTTACTTTCCAAGCACTTGTCAACGTCGGTGCGGCATCCGGTATGCTGCCAACGAAAGGGTTAACATTACCATTAATTAGTTATGGTGGTTCAAGTTTACTGGTTATGGCTGCTGCGATAGCAATATTATTACGAATTGATTTTGAAACACGTCTTGAAAAAGCACAGGCGTTTGTAAGGAGCGTTAAATGAGTCAGGCAAAAAAACTACTCGTCATGGCCGGTGGAACAGGGGGACATGTTTTTCCTGGTCTAGCTGTGGCGCATTATTTGCAGGCTCAGGGCTGGGAAATTCGTTGGTTAGGCACCGCCGATCGTATGGAAGCTACATTAGTACCTAAACATGGCATTGATATCGAGTTTATTCAGATATCGGGTTTAAGGGGAAAAGGGATTGCGGCATTGGTCGGTGCACCTTGGCGGATTTACAAAGCGATCCGTCAAGCTAAGGCCATTATTAAACAGTATCAACCCGATGCAGTCTTAGGGATGGGGGGCTATGTCTCCGGTCCGGGTGGAATTGCAGCATGGCAGTGTGGGGTTCCGGTTGTTTTGCACGAACAAAATGGCATCGCTGGTTTAACGAATAAATGGTTATCTCGAATAGCTAAGCGTGTATTACAAGCTTTTCCGGGGGCATTTCCAAATGCACCTGTGGTTGGCAACCCCGTCCGTGAAGATGTTTTAGCTTTACCGGCCCCACAAATCCGTTTGGCGGGTAGAGATGGCGCAATACGTGTATTGGTTATCGGTGGTAGCCAAGGGGCGCGAATTTTAAACCAAGTTATGCCTTTAGTGGCTGAAAAAACAAGCAAGCAGTTAAATATTTGGCATCAGGCTGGAAAAGGTAGTAAAGGTTCTACTGAAGCATTGTATAATGAACACCTGCAAGTTTCGGGTAATTCCGAGTATAAAGTTACTGAATTTATTGACGATATGGCGCAAGCTTATGCTTGGGCAGATATTGTTGTTTGCCGCTCAGGTGCATTGACAGTAAGTGAAGTTGCAGCCGCAGGTTTACCTGCCATTTTTGTTCCTTTTCAGCATAAAGACCGCCAGCAATATTGGAATGCACTGCCGCTAGAAAAAGCAGGGGCCGCTAAAATATTAGAACAGCCGCAATTTACGGCTGATGCTGTGGCTAACCTACTTGAACAGTGGGATAGGGCAACGTTACTGTCGATGGCGCAAAAAGCCCATGATTGTGCAATAACTGATGCAACGGAACGCGTTGCTGCTGTTATTTGCGAAGTGGCTAAATAATTTTAGCCATAATTGATACCGATTTAATTAGAAGCGAAGAAATATAGTGAATACACAACAATTAGCGAAATTAAGAATATCAGTGCCAGAAATGAGAAGAGTTAGGCACATCCATTTTGTTGGCATCGGTGGTGCCGGCATGGGTGGTATCGCTGAAGTGTTGGCAAATGAAGGTTATGAAATTAGTGGTTCTGATTTAGCACCAAATGCAGTGACTCAACAGTTAACCGAATTGGGCGCAACAATTTATTTTAACCATCGCCCCGAAAATGTTGAAAATGCGAGTGTGGTTGTAGTTTCTACAGCTATTTCCAGTGAGAACCCTGAAATTCAAGCAGCAAAAGAGTTACGTATTCCTGTTATTCGCCGTGCAGAAATGTTAGCTGAACTAATGCGTTATCGTCATGGTATTGCTGTTGCAGGGACTCATGGCAAAACAACAACGACAGCAATGATTTCTGGGATTTATGCACAAGCAGGTTTAGACCCAACCTTTGTGAATGGCGGTTTAGTTAAATCAGCAGGGACACATGCTCGCTTAGGCAGTAGCCGTTACTTAATTGCTGAAGCTGATGAAAGCGATGCTTCATTTTTGCACTTACAACCGTTAGTTGCGGTCGTCACGAATATTGAAGCTGACCATATGGATACTTATCAAGGTGACTTTGATAATTTAACCAATACGTTCATTAACTTCTTACATAATTTGCCATTTTATGGCCGTGCAGTCATGTGTATTGATGACCCTGTAATTCGTTCATTATTACCCAAAATTGGTCGTTATATAACGACTTATGGTTTTAGTGAAGATGCTGATGTGCGTATCACAAAATATGAACAAAAAGGTAATCAAGGTTTTTTCACCATTGCGCGTGAAGGAATGCCAGAACTGACTGTCGTACTTAATGCGCCGGGGCGTCACAATGCATTGAATGCAACGGCTGCGGTTGCTGTGGCAACTGAGGAAGGCATTGATGACTTACATATTTTGTCTGCGCTGGTAGAGTTCCAAGGCACTGGGCGTCGTTTTGATTTCCTAGGTAATTTCGCATTACGCAATGTGAATGGTAAGGAAGGCGAAGTGATGTTAGTTGATGACTACGGTCATCATCCAACAGAAGTTGACGCCACCATTAAAGCAGCAAGAGCAGGTTGGCCAGATAAACGTATTGTTATGATTTTTCAGCCTCATCGCTATACACGTACGCGTGATTTATACGATGATTTTGTTAATGTGCTGGGGCAAGTTGATATATTACTGATGTTAGATGTGTATTCTGCTGGTGAGAAGCATGTTCCGGGGGCTGATAGCCGCTCATTATGTAGAACAATTCGTGGTCGCGGTCAGATTGATCCTATTTATGTTGCCGACGTTGAACAAATACCACACATCCTAGCTCAAACTCTTGATGAAAATGATTTAATTTTAGTTCAAGGCGCAGGAAATATTGGTAAAATAGCAAAAAACCTAGCGGAAACGAAATTACAGCCGCCGATGGTTGAGGAATAAATATGGCAGAGAAAGTTGCGGTTTTATTAGGAGGGACATCCGCTGAACGTGAGGTTTCACTTCAGTCAGGGAGTGCTGTGCTGACAGGGTTACGTCAAGCAGGTATTGATGCTCATCCTATTGATACCAAAGATTTTCCTGTTGAAACACTGAGAAATGCAGGTTTCGATAAAGTATTTATTGCGTTACATGGTCGTGGCGGTGAAGACGGAACATTACAGGGGTTATTGGAATTTTTAAACCTACCTTATACTGGTAGCGGTGTAATGGCCTCGGCACTCAGCATGGACAAGCTAAGAACAAAACAATTGTGGGAAGGGGCAGGGTTAAGTGTGTCTCCGTATGTATACTTGACTCAGCAGCAGTATACCCAAGCTTCCCATGAACAAGTTATCGAAAAGGTTCAACAACTCGGTTTACCACTTATTGTTAAGCCAAGTTTAGAAGGTTCCAGTGTTGGGATGAGTAAAGTCGACAGTTTAGAGACATTGTCTTCAGCACTAGAATTGGCATTTCAGTTTGACGATACAGTGTTGATAGAAAAATGGCTTAGTGGCCCAGAATTTACGGTTGCAATATTAGGTGATAAGACATTACCGTCCATCCGTATTCAACCACCGGGTATTTTTTATGACTATGAAGCAAAATATCTGTCAGATGAAACGCAATATTTTTGCCCAAGTGGTTTAGATGAACAAGCGGAATCTGAGTTGTCTGAGTTAGCAATGAATGCATATCAGACAGTAGGATGTGAAGGCTGGGGGCGAGTGGATGTAATGCAAGATAGTGACGGTCAGTTCTATTTATTAGAAGTGAATACCTCACCAGGCATGACTAGCCATAGCCTAGTACCAATGGCCGCACGTCAAGCAGGTATGGAGTTTTCTGAGTTAGTTGTGCAAATTTTGAAATTGGCTCGTTGATATGTCGCAGGCAGCATTAAACGTTAAACATCATAACCATAAGAACGATGAAGACCCAAGTTCAGGGCCAAGTAATGGTGCATTTTTAGGTGGGTTATTTTTCTTCCTAATTGTTGTAAGTACTATCATTTGGAGTGGTTGGATGGTAACGACATGGATGAAAGATGCAGATAGGCTACCAATGTCTAAGTTGGTTCTAACAGGGGAGCGTCATTACACCAAAAATGATGATGTTAGAAAGGCAATTTTAGCATTAGGGCAACCGGGTACGTTTATGACAGTTGATGTCAATGCTATCCAAAATCAAATAAGCATGATGCCTTGGATACGCCAAGTTACAGTGCGCAAACAATGGCCTGACGAATTAAAGATTCACATTGTTGAGTATCGTCCATTTGCAAGGTGGAATGATCAAAACATGGTAGATGGAGAGGGGCGGGTATTTAGTTTACCGGTCAGCGAAAATGGGAAAGGCGACTATGTGTTGCTGTATGGCCCACAAGGTAGCCAAAAAGAAGTTCTTAAAGAATTTGCAGTATTTAAGAATACGTTAGCTGCACATAACTTAAAGCTAAAGTCACTCTCTATGACTGCTAGGCATGCATGGCAAATTATTTTAGACAACGATGTCAGAATTGAACTGGGTAAAAAAGATGTTTCAGAGCGGCTAAACAGGTTCCTTGAACTTTATCCGCTTTTGCAGCAAACGACGGATAAACGAGTTGATTATGTTGACTTACGTTATACCAGTGGTGCTGCGGTGGGTTGGGCACCACTATTGGTCGATGCTCCACCGAGTTTACAATAATGACTAATAACTCTAATTAGGCAGAAGAAATGATTAAAGCAACGGACAGAAAATTAGTGGTAGGCCTTGAAATTGGAACTTCCAAGGTATCAGCCCTTGTTGGCGAAATTCTGCCCGATGGTATGGTTAATATTATTGGGGTGGGAAGTTGTCCATCTCGCGGAATGGACAAAGGTGGCGTAAACGACCTTGAATCAGTGGTAAAATGTGTCCAAAGAGCGATTGATCAGGCCGAATTAATGGCAGATTGCCAAATATCTTCAGTATATCTTGCGTTATCGGGTAAGCATGTTAGCTGCCAAAATGAAATTGGTATGGTGCCAGTTTCAGAAGAAGAAGTGACACAAGAAGATGTTGATAGTGTGGTACATACTGCAAAATCAGTTCGTGTTCGTGATGAACACAGAATATTGCACGTAATTCCACAAGAGTTCGCGATAGATTACCAAGAAGGGATTAAAAACCCGGTTGGGTTATCGGGTGTACGTATGCAAGCCAAAGTACATCTGATCACCTGCCATAATGATATGGCGAAGAACATAGTCAAAGCAGTTGAGCGTTGTGGGTTAAAAGTCGATCAGCTTATTTTTGCGGGTCTTGCTGCAAGCTATAGCGTGTTAACTGAAGATGAGCGTGAGTTAGGCGTTTGTGTCGTCGATATTGGTGGCGGTACAATGGATATGGCAGTTTATACGGGGGGCGCTTTACGCCACACTAAGGTTATTCCATACGCAGGTAATGTGGTGACTAGTGATATCGCTTATGCTTTCGGAACACCGCCAACAGATGCAGAGGCAATCAAAGTGCGTCATGGTTGTGCAGTAGGTTCGATTGTCAGTAAAGATGAGACCGTAGAAGTGCCTAGTGTGGGTGGTCGTCCACCTAGAAGTTTACAGCGTCAAACCTTAGCAGAAGTTATCGAGCCACGGTATACTGAGCTGTTAAACTTAGTAAATGAAGAAATTTTAAATTTACAGGAACAGTTACGCCAACAAGGTGTCAAACACCATTTGGCCGCTGGTATCGTGTTGACTGGTGGAGCAGCTCAAATCGATGGTTTAGTCGAATGTGCTCAAAAAGTGTTCCATACGCAAGTGCGAATTGGTACACCGCTCAACATCACAGGATTAACGGATTATGCGCAGGAGCCATACTATTCAACTGCGGTTGGGCTTCTGCACTACGGTAAAGAAAGCCATTTAGGCGATGATACCGAAATAGAAAAACGAGCATCAGTGAGCGGGTGGTTTAGTAAAATAACTAGCTGGCTGAGAAAAGAATTTTAATTTTTATAAAGAAGCATATTATTAGCTTCAAAAGTAGTAAGCACAAAACGGAGAGACATTATGTTTGAACCAATGGAGCTAACCAACGATGCGGTGATTAAAGTCATCGGCGTTGGGGGCGGCGGCGGTAATGCCGTTGAACACATGGTGCGTGAACGTATTGAAGGCGTTGAGTTCTTCGCTGTCAATACAGACGCACAGGCACTGCGTAAAACCGCAGTTGGACAAACTATCCAGATCGGTACAGGTATTACCAAAGGTCTGGGTGCTGGCGCAAACCCTGAAGTCGGCCGTAATGCCGCTGAAGAAGATCGTGAAGCTCTGCGTAATGCATTAGATGGCGCAGATATGGTCTTTATCGCAGCAGGTATGGGCGGTGGTACAGGAACTGGGGCTGCTCCAGTTGTTGCCGAGGTAGCCAAAGAACTGGGTATTCTGACAGTTGCTGTTGTGACTAAGCCTTTCAATTTTGAAGGTAAAAAGCGCATGGCATTTGCAGAAGCGGGGATTACTGAGTTATCAAAACACGTAGACTCACTGATCACCATCCCAAATGATAAATTATTGAAAGTACTTGGTCGTGGTATCTCGTTACTAGATGCTTTTGGTGCGGCAAATGACGTACTTAAAGGTGCAGTACAAGGTATCGCTGAACTGATTACACGCCCAGGTTTGATGAACGTAGACTTCGCTGACGTACGTACAGTCATGTCAGAAATGGGCTACGCGATGATGGGTTCAGGTGTCGCTCGTGGTGAAGATAGAGCAGAAGAAGCGGCTGAAATGGCCATTTCTAGCCCACTACTTGAAGATATCGACCTGTCTGGTGCGCGTGGTGTGTTGGTTAACATCACCGCTGGTTTCGACCTGCGCTTGGATGAGTTTGAGACGGTAGGTAATACTATCCGTGCTTTCGCATCTGATAATGCGACGGTAGTAATCGGTACTTCTCTAGACCCAGAAATGCACGAAGAGCTGCGCGTCACTGTTGTTGCTACGGGTATTGGTATGGACAAACGTCCTGAAATTACCTTAGTCAGCAATAAGATGTCTCAGCAGACGTCAATGGAGCAACGTTATCAGCAAATGCAAAATAGCATGTCTTCATTAACAGAAGAGAAACCAGCAGCTAAAGCGGTTAATGACCAAAATACGCAAACAAATAAAGAACCAGATTATCTTGATATTCCTGCGTTCTTGCGTAAGCAGGCCGATTAATTTTAATTTATATTGGTTTCTCCGCTTTTTGTGCTAAAATTTCCTACTGGTTATCCTGTAAGATAATCAGTAGGACTTATAACATTGCGAGAAAAATACGATGATCAAACAAAGGACATTAAAACGTATAATTACAGCGACTGGTGTCGGTTTACATACCGGCAAAAAAGTTACGCTTACTTTACGTCCAGCGCCGGCCAATACCGGGGTCATCTACCGTCGTACTGACCTTAATCCACCGGTTGATTTTCCGGCAGATGCGAAATCAGTTCGCGATACTATGTTATGTACTTGCTTAGTCAACGAAGATAACGTACGTATTTCAACTGTTGAGCATTTGAATGCTGCCTTAGCAGGGTTAGGTATCGATAACATTGTTATTGAAGTCAATGCGCCTGAAATCCCTATTATGGATGGCAGTGCAGCACCATTTGTTTTCTTACTGCTTGATGGCGGTATCGAAGAGTTAAATTGTGCAAAGAAATTTTTGCGTATTAAAGAAACTGTACGTGTTGAAGATGGTGATAAATGGGCAGAGATGAAACCTTATAATGGGTTTAGTCTTGATTTCACTATTGATTTCCAACACCCGGCTATTGATAGCAGCACACAACGCTATTCACTTGATTTCTCTGCGGAATCATTTGTTAATCAAATCAGCCGAGCACGTACTTTTGGTTTTATGCGTGATATTGAATATCTGCAATCAAAAGGCTTATGCTTAGGCGGTAGTTTCGACTGCGCTATCGTTGTTGATGACTATAAAGTTCTTAACGAAGATGGCTTACGTTTTGAAGATGAATTCGTTCGTCACAAAATGTTGGATGCAATAGGTGACTTATTCATGTGTGGGCATAACATTATTGGCGCATTTACTGCGTTCAAATCTGGTCATGCACTGAATAATAAACTTCTACAAGCGGTTTTAGCGAAAGAGTCCGCTTGGGATCTTGTTACCTTTGAAGATGAAGCTCAATTGCCAGTGGCATTTAAAGCCCCTTCAGCTGTATACGCATAACGTTGGTTATGCGGCTATCACCGAAAATAATCGGGGTTAGCCCTTTCTGTTGGCTGTGCTAGTACTCTCTCCGGCTAGTGCAGCCAGCCGCTCAAACCTTTCTTTTAACCCTTTTGGGCTATTCTCCGCTAATTTTAATAATGTTAGTGCTGTTTGCGTGCTTATCTGACGGTTGTTCATTTTTTGACTTGCTGAGTCTGTTTGCTTAGTTACTGAACTATTTTGCTTCGATTTTCGCATTAGATCGGGATTGATTCTGATGTCGATAGAAGATAAAGATGGTAGAATAGATGTCCTTAATGCAGAAAGAAGGTTTATTTTTTCATAATTAAGGCGGGTCATCCAGCTGGCATTAGCCACTTCGAGGACCATAACATTGTTACGGTAGTTTGCAACACGGCACATTGGTTTGATTTCACTAGGAAGTAAGCCTTTTACTGCACGGTTCAGTTTAACAATGGCTTTTGCATTGCGCTGAATTATCTGCAACGTGTTCGATGATGTTGCCAATGACCCTTCAAGAACATCAAAAAGTGCTTGGGGATGACTATCTCTCATTTTTGGCTCCAGCTAACAATGTGCAATGATAAAACGTATAGACAGATAATAGCATTGTCACGAATTGATGATATAAGAGTTTAATGGGCATTTTAAATTTTTGGCGACAACTTGGTAGAAAATACTTTTGGTCCCACCTATTATTAGGTGTGGTTGCCACGGGTGTCGGCTTGCCTACAATTTTAAATGCATTATCTGAGTCTCAATTAACACAAATTAACTCTTCACCAGTTAATCGCCAAAGTCAGGCGGTTAATGCGTTTGATAATTTATTTGCTCAGCAAAATTCTCAACGTTCTTCATCCTCATCCTCTTTTTCGGTTAATTATTGGCAGCAACATGCGGTAAGAAATGTCATCCGTCAGTTAACTTTTGCCTTTTCAGCAACCGAAGATGACGATGCAAGTACGGCCAAAAAAGAATCAGAACAACTTATTGTACCACAATTGATGTTAGATACGTTGTATGCCATGTTGGCTCAGCGTTCACTTCAATGGGATGAACGTATTGTTCAAGTTAATCATTATGATTACCCTCACTTTATTTCCTACCAACCTGCGATGTGGGTGGCACAAGTCCATGGTATTCGTGCAGGGCCGTTAACTTCTTAATCTCCCTCATAAAGTATCAGCAGATATCGCTGTATTATTTTATGGCATAACAATGAATAAAAAATTAAATAACTAATTGATATATTAGAGATTAAAGATATGTTAACAAAGATCCTAACCAAAGTTTTTGGTAGCCGTAACGACCGCACACTACGCCGCTTACGCAAAGAAGTTGAAAAAATTAACCGTTTAGAGCCTGATTTCGAAAAGTTATCGGATGATGAACTAAAAGCTAAAACAATTGAGTTTCGTGAGCGTCTAGAGAAAAACGAAAGCTTAGAAAGCATCATTCCTGAAGCGTTCGCTACGGTACGTGAAGCGAGTCGACGTGTATTTGGTATGCGTCACTTTGATGTACAGTTAATTGGTGGGATGGTACTGAATGAACGCTGTATCGCTGAAATGCGCACAGGTGAAGGTAAAACACTTACCGCAACGTTACCTGCATATATTAACGCATTAAGTGGCAAAGGTGTCCATGTTGTAACAGTAAACGACTACTTAGCAAAACGAGATGCGGAAAATAACCGCCCATTATTTGAGTTCTTAGGCTTAACGGTGGGTATTAACTTACCGGGTATGGCTCCTCCAGCGAAACGCGAAGCGTATGCTGCGGATATTACTTATGGAACTAATAACGAGTTTGGCTTCGACTACTTACGTGACAACATGGCGTTTAGTCCTGAAGAACGCGTTCAACGTAAGCTTCATTATGCTTTAGTGGATGAGGTTGACTCAATCCTTATCGATGAAGCTCGTACACCTCTAATTATCTCAGGTCCTGCTGAAGATAGCTCAGAATTGTACCAAAAAGTGGATAAACTAATTCCACATCTGCAACGCCAAGAAAAAGAAGACTCCGATACTTTCCAAGGGGAAGGTCATTTTTCGGTTGATGAAAAGGCACGTCAAGTTACCATTACTGAGCGTGGGCTAGTATTAATCGAAGAGTTATTGGCAAAAGAAGGCTTAATGGCTGAAGGAGAGTCGTTATATTCTCCATCTAACATTATGTTAATGCACCATGTTATGGCTGGCTTACGTGCGCATGCTTTATTTACGTTAGACGTTGATTATATTGTAAAAGATGGCCAAATTGTTATTGTCGACGAACATACAGGTCGTACAATGGAAGGGCGTCGTTGGTCTGATGGTTTGCACCAAGCTGTTGAAGCGAAAGAAGGTGTTGAAATCCAAAATGAAAACCAGACACTCGCGTCTATAACATTCCAAAATTACTTCCGTTTGTATGAAAAACTAGCCGGTATGACGGGTACCGCAGATACAGAAGCGTTTGAATTTAGCTCTATTTATAAACTTGATACCATCGTTATTCCAACTAACCGCCCAATGGTTCGTAAAGATTTACCTGATCTGGTTTATATGAATGAAGCAGATAAATTCGCTGCAATTATTGAAGATATCCGTGAAAGAACTGCCAATGGTCAGCCAGTACTGGTCGGTACTATTTCGATTGAAAAATCAGAGCTAATTTCTAATGCATTGAAAAAAGCTAAGATTGCGCACAATGTTCTTAATGCTAAATTCCACGCAATGGAAGCTGATATTATCGCCAATGCGGGTCAAGCGGGTGCTGTCACCATTGCAACGAACATGGCGGGGCGTGGTACTGATATTATGTTGGGTGGTAGCTGGCAATCTGAAATTGCCGCTTTGGAAGACCCAACTCAAGAACAAATTGATGAAATCAAAGCCCAATGGAAAATTCGTCATGATGCAGTATTAGCATCCGGCGGTTTACATATCATTGGTACAGAGCGTCATGAGTCTCGCCGTATTGATAACCAGTTACGAGGCCGTGCTGGTCGTCAAGGGGATGCAGGTTCATCACGTTTCTACTTATCGATGGAAGATGCACTTATGCGCATTTTCGCCTCTGACCGTGTCACTGGGATGATGAAAAAACTAGGGATGAAACCTGGTGAAGCAATAGAGCATCCATGGGTCACTAAAGCGATTGCGAATGCGCAACGTA
This sequence comes from Providencia sp. AGC89, assembly GCF_053543535.1. NCBI lineage: Bacteria > Pseudomonadati > Pseudomonadota > Gammaproteobacteria > Enterobacterales > Morganellaceae > Providencia > Providencia sp. AGC89. The sequence goes on along the minus strand of NZ_JBIXLP010000068.1, from coordinate 25,334 downwards.
AAGTTGAAAGCCGTAACTTTGATATTCGTAAACAATTACTTGAGTATGATGATGTAGCGAGCGACCAACGTCGTGCTATCTATACTCAGCGTAATGAATTGTTGGATGGTGGTGATATCAAGGAAACCGTTGATAGCATTCGTGAAGATGTATTCACAACAACAATGGATGCATATATTCCTCCGCAATCATTAGAAGAAATGTGGGATATTGAAGGGCTACATCAGCGTTTAGTTAATGATTTTGACCTCGATTTACCAATCAAAGAGTGGTTAGATAAAGAACCAGAACTGCACGAGGAAACATTGCGTGAACGTATCATGGCAAAAGCCATTGAAGTTTATGATCGCAAAGAAGAAATTGTCGGTGCAGAAGCAATGCGTAACTTTGAAAAAGGGGTAATGTTGCAAACATTAGATACCTTATGGAAAGAGCATTTAGCTTCAATGGATTATTTACGTCAAGGTATTCATTTACGTGGTTATGCTCAAAAAGACCCGAAACAAGAATATAAACGTGAGTCTTTCAGCATGTTTGCAAATATGCTTGAAGCACTGAAATATGAGGTGATCAGTACGTTATCTAAAGTACAAGTTCGTTTACCTGAAGAGGTCGAAGCTTTAGAACAACAGCGCCGTGAAGAAGCAGAGCGTTTAGCGAAGAAACAACAACTTAGTCACGAAGCAGGTTCGGAATCTTTAATGACTGAAACTGAAGCCAAAATAGCAACACAAGGCCATAAAATCGGTCGTAATGACCCATGTCCTTGTGGCTCAGGTAAAAAGTATAAGCAATGCCATGGCCGCTTAAACTAATTCGTTGTTAAAAATATCAATACTATAAAAAAGGCGGGGGTACCCGCCTTTTTGGTGAAGAAATAATGGAAAAAAAACATTTGCATATTGCAGCTGGGATTATACGCAATTCACAGCAGCAAATTTTTATTACTAAACGCCCAGAAGGTACTCACATGGCTGGTTTTTGGGAGTTTCCGGGCGGCAAGCTTGAAAAAGGAGAATTACCAGAAGCGGCATTAATCCGTGAACTTGAAGAAGAAGTTGGCATTATTGTCACTCAAAGTGAATTATTTCACCGCGTTGACCATGAGTTTGATGATCGGTTTATTACACTTTACTTCTTTATGGTTTCCGAATGGGATAATGAACCTTATGGTAAAGAAGGGCAGGTTTCACGTTGGGTTGCTCAACAAGATCTGGTTGCGGATGAATTCCCACCAGCAAACCGTGTTATTGTTGAAATGCTAAGGTAAAATCGGGTAGTTTTTAGCCCGGTACTAATTGAGGCCTAAACATAAAGAATCGTACCTGAAAGCATAATAAGTGGAAAATACATAAGGGGATAATCACCATATTTTGCATTTTCCACCTAAATTATAGATATTACTTATCGGGTTGTTCACTCCAATCATCGCTGTCAGATATGTCACCTTGACTCGCAATGCGTTTTTCTTCACTTGCCCATTCACCAAGATCAATAAGTTGGCAACGTTTACTGCAAAAAGGTCGATAAGGGCTAGTTTCATCCCAGACCACTATTTTTTTGCATGTGGGGCAATTTACCTCAATAATTTCACTCATAAATTATAACTCTAGCTAGCAACAGGATAATTCAAAATTAATTACGTCTGGTAGTATACCATTCTCACTGTCAATATGCAGGAAACGTAGAGCAAACCGTGTTTTGTGCCCTGAGATTTGCGGGTAAATCAGGTATTCTGTAGATAGCTTGATACGCAACAATTCTTTGCCTTCTACATTATCTTGGTAGAAGCCATTATTAGACTCTCTGACTTCGAATTTTCCACTTTGCCGAATTAAAGTAAGAACAGTTTTTAATGCGTCATTTAGAGGCTCAATACTTTGTAGCCAGCCGTTAATCGCTTTATCCCGTTCAACTTGAGGGATATTTAACCAGAGTTGTAATGTAGGAAGATCAAAACTACAGCATCCTCCAGGAATGCTTAGGCGTTGGCGCACCATACTAATAATTTTATCTGTACGTAAGTGATGACCAAAACGAGGCGCAGACATTAAATGGGAAATTTTACCGGATAATTGTTCTAATAATGAGGAAATCAATTCATTATCTGCGTTAGGGGCTTCAGCCCAATTGGATAACCGAGTCCGTTGTTTTTCAAGTTCTTTAATTAGCTCAGAACGAACTTCCCCTCTATCGAGAATTTCAATTAATTCTGAAACAGAGCGAAAAAAAGCGATACCTGAAGAATAAGAGGTAATATTACTAAGCTCATAAATTTGAGATAAAAGTGTTTCAAGGCGCAACCATGAACGGATCTTTTCATTCATCGGATACTCATAAGTAATAAAATTTGTTGCAATTAATTCGCCCATTTTTATTCCTATTTTTTTATTTTTGCTAATGCTAAATATTGATTGTGTAGAATTGCTACCTTATCTGAAATATCTGTGTCGTTAGTATGGTTTGTAATTATGTCATCGGCATAAGATAGACGTTTTTCACGGCTTACCTGCGCATTTAGTATATTCGTTATTTGCTCAAGACTGGTATTATCTCTTTTCAGGGTTCGTTGAATTTGTTCTTCGGGTGTTACATCTACAATTAACACTCTATTAGCCAAATGATAAATATTATTTTCAATTAATAATGGAACAACCCAGAGCACGTAAGGGTAATTTGCTTGTTGGAATTGCTTTTGTGTTTCTTGCTGAATAAGGGGGTGTAGCAGTGCATTCAACCATTTTTTTTCATTAGGGTTAGAGAAAATAATTTCCCTGAGCTTACGCCGGTTGAGAGAGCCATTAGGGAGAATAACCTCTTCACCAAAATGAGATTTAATGGTTTCTAATGCTGGTGTATTTGGCTCTACGACCTGACGCGCGATGACATCCGCATCGACAAGAGGGACACCGTATTTTGCAAACTCGTTTGCAACCGTTGTCTTTCCGCTACCAATACCACCTGTCAAAGCTACTATATAGGGCATAAAATTATTCATTTATTCATCGAAGAAAAATAGATTACACTGAAACAATCAGTTTGTCTTTACTCAATTTTGTATTAATTTCACTAGTTAAAAATAACTAGTGAAAGTACGCCATATGATATTGATATTCTGTAAATATAACAATTGTATCTTTATTAAAATAAGTTATAACCCAGTTATTACATTACCTAAATTAAATATCGGCAAATACATCGCTAACATAATCGTACCGACTAAAATTGCAATAAAAACCAATAAAATAGGCTCTAGGTTTTTGAGCGATTTTTCAGTTAAAAATAGATATTGCTCTGAATAATATTTAAATAAATATTGGGTGAAATACTGAAGCTTTCCTGACTCTTCAGCAATAGAGAGTAGCTGTACAGATAAATCAGGGAAGAATTTAGTGTGCTTCATTGCATAAGAAAGTAATTCCCCTTGGTGTACAGAGGTTTGTATTTGCCTACAATCTTTATTGTATTGGTAATTGCTGATAGTTTGAATAGTGCAACTTAAACATTCAGATAATGATAATCCGACTCTTAATGTTGAGTGCATGGTTAAAAAATAAAGGCTTAAGTAATGGGTTTGTATTAAATCTTTGAGTAATGGTATGCGCATCATGACTCTATTTAAAATAGATTTAAGTGTAAATTTAAATTTAACTGTTAATACTGATAAAGTGAAAAATATAAATAACAGAATGATTGATTTTTCTTGTATATATTCAGAGGTAAAAATAACAACTTTAGTAACAAAAGGTAATTCATGTTGAAAATTACCATATATATTTTCAAATTGAGGGACAACATAGTACATCATAATTATTAATAGTAAGATTGAAAATAGTGATAGTGCGATTGGATAACGTATTGCTTTTTTGATAAGTAATGCATTTTTTTCATTGTGTTCTAACATTGTGCTAATAACTTGAAAGCTTTCATCGTAACGCCCTGTTTTTTCGGCAACAATTATTAGGCTGACTATTGTGTTATTAAAAATAAGAGGGTGCTTATTTAGATGCTGTGAAAGCTTATCGCCTTTTTCTAGGTTTTCAATTGAATTTTCTATCATGTTTTGCCAATAAGGAAGGTGGCAATTAGATAGTAGTATTTTTAGGCATTGAACTAGGTTAATACCTGAAGATGCCAATATACTTAATTGGTGAAAGAAATGTATTCGATAATCTATATTCTCACGATTTAAAATAAAAATCATTTTAAATTTAATTTTTAATGGGGTTAGGTTATTTTTAGTAATTGCCAAAAAAGCATTTTTCTTACTACTGGCTAAAAGGTTTTTTTTAATTAAATTGTTGTTACTGTCAATAGCAATATATGAATAAATAAACATAATTATAGTTTTCCATGCCCAATAACAGAATAAATTTCTTGCAGAGTTGTTTCACCTGATTCAACTAAAGTTAGGCCTGCTTTAAATAAGTTATCGAAACCCTCTATGCTAGAGGGCTGACCAGAAAATAATTTGCCTATCTTTGGTTGATCGATATACTCATAAATAGCGGTTCTGCCCATAAAGCCAGAGAAGCAGAGCTCACACCCTTTAGACGACCACTGATTAATAATTAGATCATCATTCAGTTTAACGGGCTGCGCTGTAATTCCTTTACAATAAGGGCAAAGCTTTCTTACTAACCTTTGTGCTATTACCATTTTTAAACACGATTTTAATTCAATATGACTAACACCTAGCTGATTCATGCGCTCTATCGCACTAAAGGTACAATTAGTATGTAATGTTGATAAAACTAAATGCCCTGTTTGTGCGGCACGCGTGGCAATTTTAGCGGTTTCTTCATCTCTAATTTCCCCAATCATAATAATATCTGGGTCTTGTCTTAGTAATGCTCTCAGAATAAAAGCGAAGCTAAGATCATATTTTTCATTGACTTGAGTTTGATTGACCCCTTGTAAAGGGATCTCAATTGGGTCTTCGATGGTTGAGATATTTCTAGAGGACTTATTTAAATATTCAAGGGCACTATACAACGTTACTGTTTTACCGCTACCTGTAGGGCCTGTAACTAAAATTAACCCTTGTGGCTGATTTAGATAGTCTTGTAGTGAAGAAAGAAGGGAAGAGCACATCCCAATGTGCTCTAAAGAATATTTTAACTGTGTATTCAAAATGCGTAATACTAGTTTTTCACCATGAAGAGTTGGAATACTTGATAGGCGGATACTGTAATTTTTCCCATCAAAATACCAACTCATTTGCCCATCTTGTGGACGCCGTTTTTCTGCGATATTCATTTTTGCGAGTATTTTTATACGAGCAATGATTTCATTGTTAATTTCATATGGTGGGGAAGGGATAAAATATAATTTCCCATCAACCCGCAACCTAATCTTTAACCCTTGTTTGGTAGGTTCAAGATGGATGTCCGATGAACGTTTATGAACAGCGGTTTTTAGTAGGTCCTCAACAAAATCAACAGCGGGTGAGCTAACATTAAGGGACTCAGCCTCTTTAGGTTGATATTGAGTCTCTTCTTCTTTTATTTGATGTATTTCACTGTTGAAATAATGGTCGATTTTCTCTTTTGGCCAAATATCGTAGCAAACGGGTACACTTGCAATAAATTTTAGTGTGGCAATTAAATTATCATTAGGCTTTTTTGCGACAGCGATAGATAACCTTTTGTGATTATAATCAATTATGATCATATAGTTTCTATCACATATATTTTTTAACTCTTTTAAAATATATTGCTTGTCCTTGAGTGTGTTCATGAAAACTCCTAATTAAAATACAAATGTCTTTTCACATAATGATTTTAAATTTGCATCAGTTTTACTTTCACAAAGAACTGACCATTTAAAAGGCATGCTATTTGCTGGGATTGACGGTGTTAAGGTTATATTAAGTGCTGATAGTGACTTATCACCCGTTAATTTAATAACCCCAGACTTTACTTCTATTTTACTAATGTACTTTCCTGTTATATTAGTAGGTATGTTATTATTTCCATTATTACATTGTGATAAACTTCCTTGCTCAAAACTACACAGTTCTATACTACTTTTATAGGGGAGCACCATTTGTAGTACATCTGTCATCGCAGCTTTTTGCATATACCCTTGATAACCAGGAATAGCAATAGCACTAAGTATAGAAATGATTGCGATGACTACCATTATTTCGATAAGAGAAAAACCTTGCTGATTCATAATTAAAACCTCTTTTGTTTAGTGAGGTTTAATCATAATTAATTTTTTTTAATAAACTTATCGATAAATAAAAAAATAGAAAGCGTTTTGTAAGTTTTGTAGTGTGAAAGGATGCGTTACATTATTTTTTTCGAGTGGCTTCGCAATAAAAAAAGAATTGCTTTTAAAACAGTGTTAGGTAATGAATTGTTATATAAGATAATAGCGGTGCTATTAACAGCTAATATATATTAAAATAAAAATATTAGCTGTTAATTAAGTATAATAACTATTAACGTTTTAATTTATTTTTATATTTTTGCCAATCGAAAAATGGGCCTGGGTCTGTTTTCCTTTCAGGGGCTATATCACTGTGACCAGTAATATTATGTTTAATTAATGGGTACACAGAAATAAGCAACTGGGTTAGTTGGGCAAGAGACTGGTATTGCGCTTCAGTGAATGGTTCAAAATCTGTACCTTCCAGCTCAATGCCAATTGAAAAATCATTACATTTTTCTTTGCCTTGGTAGCTAGATTGCCCTGCATGCCAAGCTCGTAAATGAAAAGGTACATATTGAACGATCGCACCATCACGGCGTATTAAGCAGTGTGCAGAAACACGAAGGTGTTTGATTTCTTCAAAAAAGGGGTGTTCTTTAGGGTTTAACTTCCCTGTAAAGAGTTGATCAATATAAGGTCCACCAAACCTACCGGGGGGGAGGCTAATATTATGGATAACCAAAAGAGAAGGAATAACATTCTCAGGGCGTTGGTCGTGGTGTGGGGAAGGGATATGAGTCACATTATTTAGCCAACCATCATGTATTTTCATATCGTTATCCATAGTATTCTCTTTTCTTTTTTGTTAATACTCGTTATCTGCGAATGAAAAGATTAGCATAGATAAAATAAGACGGGTGCATATTTTGGAGTTATAAATGCCTATACGACGTTATGATGAACAGCAAAGACGTACAATTCTTCAGGCAAGATTGGATACGGATATTCCATTTATGGTTGGTGTTGCTCTGAAAGAAGATTTAGGTCAGGTCATTGATTATAAAAGGGATATAACAGGTCAGTTATTGAATGCGGATACTCAAGCGACTGCACGCATTATCACTCGTGAAAATGGGGTCTTTTGCGGGAAACAATGGTTAGAAGAGGTGTTTCTTCAACTAGGGGGGCAAGTCAAAATTGACTGGAAAGTACAAGATGGCGAAGTTGTTACGCCAAACCAAGTATTGTGTGAGATGCATGGCCCATCACAAATTTTATTAACTGGCGAACGTACTGCGTTGAACTTTATTCAAACACTTTCATCGGTATCAAGTGTAACCGCGCAGTATGTGAAACAAATCGAGGGGACGAAAGCTAAACTGCTTGATACCCGTAAAACCATACCTGGGCTGAGAACCGCTTTAAAGTATGCTGTGCTGATGGGCGGTGGTTTTAACCATCGACTAGGGTTGTCTGACGCTTATCTAATAAAAGAGAACCATATTATCTCCGCAGGGTCTGTTGAGCGCGCTGTTGAGTTAGCTCGCCAAGCTCACCCTGATGTACCGATTGAGATCGAAGTTGAAAGTTTAGCTGAGCTATTACGTGCTTTGAAGGCAGAGGCTGACATCATTATGTTAGATAACTTCACTTCAATGATGATGAAAGAAGCCGTAGTACTCACCGCAGGGAAAGCAGCACTTGAGGTCTCAGGGGATGTTACATTAAATACAATAAAGGAATTCGCGGAAACAGGGGTTGATTTTATTTCTGTAGGGGCATTGACTAAGCATATTAAAGCAATGGATTTATCAATGCGCTTTGTTGAAAGTAAAGTATAAATTGGCCTTTCTTTTACTGTTAAAATTAATTAGATCAAAGGGTTAGTAGAATCGGAGGGCGGTAAAATGTCATTATTTTTGTCGCCCCATGATTAAACTAAATAAATAGGCTTGCGCCTATCCGCAATATTGAAATATTAGCGTGTTATTCTATTCATTACTTCCATTTTATTCTGAAGTTTTATGGTAAAAAAAGTGTGTTATCAACACACTGTGTTTCACTTAAGTCAGGGTTAACTCTTTTGTTAACATTTTCATTACAATAGATAGTGTTTTTTAGAGCCTGAATATAGGTTGGTTTTTATTGTCGATTACTTATTCAGAAAATATGAATTTAAATTTAAAGAATGACTTACTTTAACGCTTCAGCTTTTGTTTTTTAGCATAAAAAATCGGTTTTAATGTTAAAAATATTCATATGTGATTGGTTATTAAGTTATCAAATCATGCTAAATATTAAAAAAAATTGTTAAGATTTGCAGGATTTTATGATTTAGCGCAAGGTCTTTATGGACAGATAGTGAATACTTTGTTACTTTATTACCCCATAAGAAAATTGGTATTACCAATTAACACTGGGTAATACCTAATCAATAATTACTCACTAATGAATATGGCAGATTATGACTTACGGTAAAATTCGCCAACCAAAGTTATCAGATGTGATAGAGCAACGACTCGAACATCTTATTTTCGAAGGGACACTACGGCCCGGCGAAAAGCTGCCTCCTGAGCGTGAACTTGCCAAGCAATTCGACGTATCTAGGCCATCAGTGCGTGAAGCAATTCAAACGTTAGAAGCTAAAGGGCTTCTATCTCGTCGCCAAGGTGGCGGCACTTTCGTTCAAAAGAAAATGTGGCAAAGCTTCAGTGATCCTTTAGCCCAACTACTTGAAGGTAATCCCGAATCTCAATTCGATCTGCTTGAAACTCGCCATGCTCTCGAAGGTATTGCAGCTTATTATGCTGCACTTCGCGGCACAGAAGAGGATCTTGAACGAATTCGGCAAAGCTATGAACTAATTAAGACAGCACAAGAAAATGGCGGCCTAGAAGCTGAGTCAGATGCCGTATTGCAATATCAATTAATTGTGACGGAAGCTGCCCATAATGTTGTGCTATTACACCTATTGCGTTGCATGATCCCAATGCTAGAACAAAATATTCGTCAGAATTTTGAGTTCTTATATACCCGTAAAGAAATGTATAAAGCAGTTAGTGAACATAGAGCCCAGATTTTTGCAGCTATAATGGCAAGAGAGCCAGAAAAAGCGCGTGAAGCTTCTCATCGTCATTTAGCTTTTATCGAAGATTTGTTATTGGATATCAGCCGTGAACAGACAAGACGAGAACGTTCTTTACGTCGGTTACAGCAACATCCTGATTTAAATTAATAATATAGATCCTGACTGCTGCGTCTATATTATTGTGAATACTCTAAACGAGAGTTAAAGCGGCAACTACATCAGGGCCTATCTTCCCGCTATTTTTAGTCATATTGGGAAAATGGCAGGAAGATAGGCTCCATATAACCATATAAAATAGATAACAGATAAGGAATACACCATGTCAGATATGCTAAAAAATGACGTGGATCCGATTGAAACTCGCGACTGGCTACAGGCGATTGAATCGGTCATCCGTGAAGAAGGTGTTGATCGTGCTCAGTTTATTATCGAACAGGTATTAAGCGAAGCGCGTAAAGGCGGTGTTAATATTGCCGCTGGTGCATCTGGTCGTTCTGATTACATCAACACAATTGCTGTTGAAGATGAGCCGGCATACCCTGGTAACATGGATTTAGAGCGCCGTATTCGCTCGGCAATTCGCTGGAACGCAGTAATGACTGTTCTGCGGGCTTCTAAAAAAGACTTAGAACTGGGTGGCCATATGGCTTCTTACCAGTCATCAGCAACCTTATATGAAGTATGCTTCAACCACTTCTTCCGCGCTCATAATAACAATGATGGCGGTGACTTAGTATTTTTCCAAGGTCATATCTCTCCGGGGATCTACGCACGTGCTTTCTTAGAAGGTCGTCTAACTGAAGAGCAAATGAACAATTTCCGTCAAGAAATTGGCGGCAATGGTCTGTCTTCTTACCCGCACCCTAAATTAATGCCTGATTTCTGGCAGTTCCCAACCGTATCAATGGGGCTGGGGCCAATTAATGCTATTTATCAAGCTAAATTCCTGAAATACCTAAACAACCGTGGTCTGAAAGATACATCCGCTCAGCGTGTGTATGCATTCCTTGGTGATGGTGAGATGGATGAGCCAGAATCTAAAGGTGCAATTACTATTGCAACGCGTGATCAATTAGATAACTTAGTTTTCGTTATTAACTGTAACCTGCAACGTCTGGATGGCCCAGTTACAGGTAACGGTAAAATTGTTAACGAATTAGAAGGTGTCTTTAGTGGCGCTGGCTGGCAAGTTATCAAAGTGATGTGGGGCGACCGTTGGGATGAACTGCTGCGTAAAGATACGAGTGGCAAACTTGTTCAACTGATGAACGAAACCTTAGACGGTGACTACCAAACCTTTAAATCACGTGATGGCGCATATGTCCGTGAGCACTTCTTCAACCGCTACCCTGAAACGGCTGCATTAGTTAAAGATATGACTGATGATGAGATTTGGGCACTGAACCGCGGTGGTCATGATCCGAAGAAAGTGTATGCAGCATTCAAAAAAGCACAAGAAACCAAAGGCAAACCAACTGTTATCTTAGCTCAAACCATTAAAGGTTATGGTATGGGTGAAACAGCAGAAGGTAAAAACATTGCGCACCAAGTGAAAAAAATGAACATGGATGGCGTTCGTCATTTCCGTGATCAATTCAATGTTCCAGTCGCTGATGAGCAAATCGAAAAACTGCCTTATGTTACTTTTGAAAAAGATTCAGAGGAATACAAATATCTGCACGAGCGCCGTCAAGCGCTGGGTGGTTATTTACCTGCTCGTCGTTCAACTTTTGATGAGAAGCTGGAAATCCCTGCACTGGAAGATTTCAGCCAATTATTAGAAGAACAATCGAAAGAAATTTCGACCACGATCGCTTTCGTTCGTGCATTGAACGTTATGTTGAAAAACAAGTCTATCAAAGAGCGTTTAGTGCCAATCATCGCTGATGAAGCGCGTACTTTTGGTATGGAAGGTCTATTCCGTCAAATTGGTATTTATAGCCCGAAAGGCCAGCAATACACACCACAAGACAGAGAACAAGTCGCATACTATAAAGAAGATTCGAAAGGCCAAATCCTGCAAGAAGGTATCAATGAATTGGGTGCAGGTTCTTCTTGGTTAGCTGCTGCAACATCTTACAGCACTAACAACTTGCCGATGATCCCATTCTATATCTACTACTCAATGTTTGGTTTCCAACGTATTGGTGACTTAATGTGGGCAGCGGGTGACCAACAAGCACGTGGCTTCTTGATTGGTGGTACTTCAGGTCGTACAACGCTAAATGGTGAAGGTTTACAACACGAAGATGGCCATAGCCATATTCAATCACTGACAATCCCTAACTGTATTTCTTATGACCCAGCATTTGCTTATGAAGTTGCTGTAATCATGCAAAACGGTTTAGAGCGCATGTACGGTGAAAAACAAGAGAACGCGTATTACTACATCACGACTCTGAACGAAAACTATCATATGCCCGCAATGCCAGAAGGTGTAGAAGAAGGTATCCGTAAAGGTATCTATAAACTGGCTTCAGTTGAAGGTAGTAAAGGCAAAGTTCAGTTGTTAGGTTCAGGTTCTATGATGCGTCATGTGCGTGAAGCGGCGGATATTCTGTCTGCAGATTATGGCATCGGCTCTGATGTATACAGCGTGACTTCATTTACTGAATTGGCGCGTGATGGCCAAGACTGTGAGCGTTGGAATATGCTACACCCATCTGAAGCTCCACGTGTTCCATATATCGCACAAGTGATGAACGATGCACCAGCAGTAGCGTCAACTGACTACATGAAACTGTTTGCTGAACAAGTTCGTACTTATGTACCAGCAAGTGACTACCGTGTTCTGGGTACAGATGGCTTCGGTCGTTCAGATAGCCGTGAAAACTTACGTCACCACTTTGAAGTGGATACTAGCTATGTGATCGTTGCAGCATTAGGTGAATTAGCTAAACGTGGTGAGATTGATGTTAAGGTCGTTGAAGAAGCGATCAAAAAATACAACATCAACCCAGATAAAGTTAACCCACGTTTGGCATAAGAGGTAAAAATCAATGTCTATTGAAATCAAAGTGCCAGATATCGGTGCTGATGAAGTTGAAGTCACCGAAGTGATGGTTAAAGTGGGTGATAAAGTAGAAGCTGAGCAATCGCTTATTACCGTTGAAGGTGATAAAGCTTCTATGGAAGTCCCATCTCCACAAGCGGGTGTGGTTAAAGAAATTAAAATTGCAGTTGGTGATAAAGTCACAACCGGTAAATTGATTATGCTGTTTGAAGCAGAAGCGGGTGCAGCAGCACCTGCTCCAGCAGAAGCACCTGCAGCGGCTCCAACGGCAGCACCAAGCGCAGCAGCGTCAAAAGACGTTGCTGTACCAGATATCGGTGGTGATGAAGTTGAAGTTACCGAAATCATGGTAAAAGTCGGTGACACCGTTGAAGCTGAGCAATCATTGATTACTGTTGAAGGTGATAAAGCTTCGATGGAAGTACCTGCTCCATTTGCAGGTACTGTTAAAGAAATCAAGATCTCGACTGGCGACAAAGTACAAACTGGCTCGCTAATTATGGTCTTTGAAGTGGCAGGCGCAGCGCCAGCAGCAGCTCCAGCTTCTGAAACGGCGGCACCAGCTGCTCCAGCAGCTTCAGCAATTAAAGATGTTAATGTTCCAGATATTGGTGGCGATGAAGTTGAAGTTACCGAAGTGATGGTTAAAGTGGGTGACACCGTTGAAGCTGAGCAATCAATCATTACGGTTGAAGGCGATAAAGCATCAATGGAAGTGCCTGCACCATTTGCGGGAACTGTTAAAGAAATCAAAATTGCGACTGGCGACAAAGTGAAAACTGGCTCGCTGATTATGACTTTTGAAGTTGCGGGTGCAGCGCCAGCTGCGGCACCAGCACCTCAAGCATCAGCACCTGCTCAAGCAGCAACGCCAGCTCCTGCGGCGGCTACTCCAGCTAAAGCCGCTGATAGCAAAAATGAATTCGTTGAAAACGATGCATATGTACATGCAACGCCAGTTATTCGTCGCTTAGCGCGTGAATTTGGTGTTAACTTAGCGAAAGTAAAAGGTACAGGTCGTAAAGGTCGTATCCTGCGTGAAGACGTTCAAGCTTACGTGAAAGATGCGGTTAAACGCGCAGAGTCTCCAGCAGCAGCTGGTGGTGGTTTACCAGGCATGTTGCCGTGGCCAAAAGTGGATTACAGCAAATTCGGTGAAGTCGAAGAAGTTGAACTGGGCCGTATTCAAAAAATCTCTGGTGCTAACCTGAGCCGTAACTGGGTGATGATCCCGCATGTTACGCTAATGGAAGAAGTAGATACCACAGAAGTTGAAGAATTCCGTAAGCAACAAAATAAAGAAGCAGAGAAAAAACAGCTTGGCGTGAAAATTACCCCACTGGTATTTGTCATGAAAGCCGTTGCTCGCGCACTGGAAGAAATGCCACGCTTTAATAGCTCGATTTCTGAAGATGCGCAGCGTTTATTCCTGAAAAAATACATCAACATCGGTATTGCAGTTGATACACCAAATGGCTTAGTTGTTCCTGTCTTTAAAGACGTTAACAAAAAAGGCATTTTAGAGTTATCTCGCGAACTGATGGAAGTTTCTAAGAAAGCACGTGCAGGTAAACTGACTGCATCTGATATGCAAGGCGGATGTTTCACTATTTCTAGCCTTGGTGGTATCGGAACAACCGGCTTTGCACCAATTGTGAATGCACCAGAAGTTGCGATTATGGGGCTGTCACGTTCTGCAATGAAACCAGTTTGGAATGGTAGTGAGTTTGTTCCTCGCCTGATCCTGCCTATGTCACTGTCCTTTGACCATCGTGTTATTGATGGCGCTGATGGAGCTCGCTTCATTACCTTAGTAGGGCAATTAATGAGCGATATTCGCCGCTTAGTGATGTAAATAATAAGACCGGCTTATAGGCCGGTCTGCTTTATTTAGGCTGAGACAGAATTTTTTGCTGCTGCTACGAAAGGTTGGGAGTTACATCACGAAATGAGCCTTTTCAGGGTGTTAACAATTCTGTAAACTGCTCTCGGTGTGTACTTTTCCAGTGGAAAATCGTTTATTCAGCAGTACCGCTGGACAAAACAAAAAGAGGTCATGATGAGTACTGAAATTAAAGCCCAAGTCGTTGTGCTTGGTGCAGGCCCTGCAGGTTATTCTGCGGCTTTCCGTTGCGCTGACTTAGGTTTAGAAACTGTTTTAGTAGAACGTTATTCAACGCTTGGTGGGGTTTGTTTAAACGTTGGCTGTATCCCTTCAAAAGCTTTATTGCATGTTGCAAAAGTGATCGAAGAAGCAAAAGCTTTAGCTGAGCACGGTATTGTTTTTGGTGAGCCAAAAACTGACATTTCCAAAGTCCGTTTATGGAAAGAAAAAGTGATTAATCAGCTGACTGGCGGTCTAGCTGGTATGGCTAAAGGCCGTAAAGTTAACGTGGTTAACGGCTTCGGTAAATTTACAGGCGCTAATACTCTGGTTGTTGAAGGCGAAAATGGTAGTACGACTATCAATTTCGATAACGCAATCATTGCTGCAGGTTCCCGTCCAATTCAATTACCATTTATCCCACATGAAGACCCACGTATTTGGGATTCAACAGATGCATTAGAACTGACTGAAGTTCCTGAGCGTCTGCTGGTGATGGGTGGTGGTATTATCGGTTTAGAAATGGGGACTGTGTATCATGCACTGGGTTCTCAAATCGATGTGGTTGAAATGTTTGACCAAGTCATCCCAGCGGCTGACAAAGATGTGGTTAAAGTATTCACCAAACAAATCAGTAAAAAATTCAACCTACTGTTAGAAACTAAAGTAACAGCAGTTGAAGCGAAAGAAGACGGTATCTACGTTTCGATGGAAGGTAAAAAAGCTTCCGCAGAACCACAACGTTATGATGCGGTATTAGTGGCTATCGGCCGTGTTCCTAACGGTAAAAACTTGGATGCAGGCAAAGCAGGCGTCGAAGTTGATGATCGTGGCTTTATCCATGTGGATAAACAAATGCGCACTAACGTGCCACATATTTTCGCTATCGGTGATATCGTTGGTCAGCCAATGTTAGCGCATAAAGGTGTGCATGAAGGTCACGTTGCCGCTGAGGTTATCTCTGGTCTGAAACATTACTTTGACCCGAAAGTTATTCCTTCTATTGCCTATACTGAGCCAGAAGTTGCATGGGTTGGTTTAACTGAGAAAGAAGCGAAAGAGCAAAATATCAGCTATGAAGTTGCGACTTTCCCATGGGCAGCATCAGGCCGTGCAATCGCATCTGATTGTTCAGAAGGTATGACTAAACTGATTTTCGACAAGCAATCTAACCGTGTTATTGGTGGTGCTGTTGTCGGTGTCAACGGTGGTGAATTACTGGGTGAAATCGGCCTAGCAATTGAGATGGGTTGTGATGCCGAAGATTTAGCATTAACTATCCACGCGCACCCAACACTGTACGAATCAATCGGTATGGCTGCTGAAATTTACGAAGGTAGCATTACTGATTTACCAAACGCTAAAGCGAAAAAGAAAAAATAATTTTCTTTAACTGCACTGATAAACAGTATCTCTAGTATGCTGTTTATCACCAAAGCGAATTGAAGCCAATGTGGAAACATGTTGGCTTTTTTTTGTTTTTGTGAATATAAACAACTAGTCACATGTTTCAGTTCAATTATTTATTAAAATCTAAACAAATATTAATTGAAAATAATTTAATTACCTTCAGAAAAAACATTGCGGAGATTGAAAAACCGCTCGGCTGGAAATTTTTAATTGACCCACAAAAATATCCTTGTACATAAAAATGGCATTCAAATAGGAAATAGGACTTTAATTGAAATGCCAAATAAAGGTAACGCAAAGGTTTTTAATGGAGCATCAGAAGTAGAAATTAAGCAGTAAAGGCACTGTGCTTTATTGGCAAGTCGATAATTTTAATTTGGCCTGTGAACATTTCACTCAGTTAGGAGCAAAATTATATCGAGGGCCAATGTTAATCGATGATAACAACCACATGTGCCAGTTTATTGACCGCTTCGGAAATTTACTTGGAATAAAAGGTTAATAAAATCAATAAAATCCTTTAAATAGATTAAAACCAATCGTAATGATTTACCTTATCAATTAGTAATGTAAATAAAATTACGATAATAAATATAATTTGTGATACCCAAAGGAAAAAGCCATAAAAGAGGGTGCTTTAATCAGCGAAATGCATTATAAAAAGTATGGTTTTTTCAGCTTTTTATAAAGATTTATAATCTCTTAAGCTAAAAAATAACCCGTAATTAAGTGTTAAGGCATGAAGTTAGTAGATAAATGTTACTTTCTTGTGAATGAATTAACATTGCGTTTAAATTCTGCTATGCTGAGAGCCCGAAGCTGGACATAATTTTACCGCCATTGAGATTATGCGAGCAAATTCCTCTGACCTGGCACCGGATGATAATTTTATCAATAAGGTGCAGACAGCCGGGTATATAAATAACAAAGAAGCGAGGAGAACGTCGTGCTAGAAGAATACCGTAAGCACGTAGCCGAGCGTGCCGCTCAAGGGATTGTCCCTAAGCCATTAGATGCGTCACAAGTAGCTGCACTGGTAGAGTTACTAAAAAACCCACCCAAAGGTGAAGAAGATTTCTTGTTAGACCTGCTAACCAACCGCGTCCCCCCTGGTGTTGATGAAGCAGCGTACGTAAAAGCTGGATTTTTAGCCGCAATTGCTAAAGGCGAAACTTCCTCTTCTCTTATCTCCCCTGAAAAAGCCATTGAATTACTAGGTACCATGCAGGGCGGATATAACATCCATGCACTAATTGAAGCTCTTGATGATGCTAAATTAGCGCCTATCGCAGCGAAAGCCCTTTCCCATACATTATTAATGTTTGATAACTTCTACGACGTAGAAGAAAAAGCGAAAGCTGGAAATGCGCATGCGAAACAAGTTATTGAATCATGGGCTGATGCTGAGTGGTTCAAACAGCGCCCTGCATTAGCAGAAAAAATGACCGTGACTGTTTTTAAAGTCACTGGCGAAACGAATACTGATGACTTATCTCCAGCTCCGGATGCATGGTCACGTCCTGATATCCCTCTACACGCTTTAGCCATGCTGAAAAATGCGCGCGATGGTATTGAACCAGACGATGCGGGCAATGTTGGCCCAATCAAGCAAATCGACGCGCTAAATAAGAAAGGCTTCCCATTAGCTTACGTGGGTGACGTAGTCGGTACCGGTTCTTCTCGTAAATCAGCCACTAACTCCGTGCTGTGGTTTATGGGTGATGATATCCCATTTGTGCCAAATAAACGTGGTGGTGGGGTAGTATTAGGCGGCAAAATTGCCCCAATCTTCTTCAATACGATGGAAGATGCTGGTGCGTTACCGATTGAAGTAGATGTGTCTAAACTAAATATGGGTGATGTTATTGATATCTATCCATTTAAAGGTGAAGTACGCAACCATGAAACAGGTGAGCTGCTTGAAACATTTGAATTAAAAACGGATGTTTTAATTGATGAAGTCCGTGCCGGTGGCCGTATTCCATTGATTATTGGCCGTGGTTTAACTAACAAGGCTCGCGAATCATTAGGTTTAGAAGCAACTGATGTATTCCGTCATGCGAAATCTGTAGCTCAAAGCAACCGTGGTTTCTCATTGGCACAGAAAATGGTTGGTCGTGCTTGTGGTCGCCCGGGTATCCGCCCAGGTGAGTATTGTGAGCCAAAAATGACGTCAGTAGGTTCACAGGATACAACAGGCCCAATGACACGTGATGAGCTAAAAGACTTAGCTTGCCTTGGTTTTTCTGCTGACTTAGTGATGCAGTCATTCTGTCACACTGCGGCGTATCCAAAACCTGTTGACGTTACTACGCACCATACATTACCGGATTTCATCATGAACCGTGGTGGTGTTTCTCTGCGTCCGGGCGACGGTATTATCCACTCTTGGTTAAACCGTATGCTCTTGCCTGATACCGTCGGTACAGGTGGTGACTCACATACGCGTTTCCCTATTGGTATTTCATTCCCAGCAGGGTCAGGGCTAGTTGCGTTCGCAGCGGCAACAGGGGTAATGCCTCTGGATATGCCTGAGTCTGTTTTAGTTCGTTTCAAAGGTGAAATGCAACCAGGTATCACATTACGTGACCTTGTTCATGCCATCCCTTTGTATGCGATTAAAGACGGCCTTCTGACTGTTGAGAAAAAAGGTAAGAAAAATATTTTCTCAGGTCGTATTTTAGAAATCGAAGGTTTGCCAGAACTGAAAGTTGAACAAGCGTTTGAATTAGCTGATGCTTCAGCAGAACGTTCAGCCGCGGGTTGTACTATTAAATTAGATAAAGCACCAATCACTGAATACTTGCAATCGAATATCGTTTTATTGAAATGGATGATCGCTGAAGGTTACGGCGACCGCCGCACTATCGAACGTCGTATTAAAGGTATGGAAAGTTGGTTAGCTGATCCGCAACTGCTCGAAGGCGATGCAGATGCAGAATATGCAGCAGTGATTGAAATTGACTTAAACGATATTAAAGAGCCAATTTTGTGTGCACCAAATGACCCTGATGATGCACGTTTACTGTCTGATGTCCAAAACGAGAAAATTGATGAAGTGTTTATCGGTTCTTGTATGACAAACATCGGTCACTTCCGTGCAGCAGGTAAATTACTGGATTCTCACAAAGGCCAGTTACCAACCCGCTTATGGGTTGCTCCACCCACTAAGATGGATGCAGCACAATTAACCGAAGAAGGTTATTACAGTGTGTTTGGTAAGAGTGGTGCAAGGATTGAAGTTCCAGGCTGTTCACTGTGTATGGGTAACCAAGCGCGTGTGGCGGATGGGGCAACGGTTGTTTCGACATCAACCCGTAACTTCCCTAACCGTTTAGGAACAGGGGCGAATGTGTATCTTGCATCAGCTGAGCTTGCTGCAGTTGCTTCATTGTTAGGCCGTTTACCAACGCCTGCAGAGTACCAGCAATTTATGGATAAAGTCGACGAAACAGCAGCGGATACATACCGTTACTTGAACTTTGACCAATTATCACAATATACCGAAAAAGCGGATGGCGTGATTTTCCAAACAGCGGTTTAAGCCACTTTTTATATTAACGGTAAAGGCTCCTAATTTAGGGGCCTTTTTTGTCTCTATTGCAGAATATTGAGTTAAATGTATTGTGAAATTTCAATTAGGTTTAAGTCAGGGTCGCGTAAATAAATTGACATAATTGGCCCCACTGCACCAGTACGTTTCACTGGCCCTTCTACAATTTTTACACCTTGTTGTTCGATGTGTGCCTGTACCTGTTCAAGGGGGATATCGCTAATAAAACACAGGTCTAATGCGCCGGGAACGGCTAAATGTGCTTTCGGCTCAAATTCCTTTCCATATTGATGAATATTTATTTTTTGCTGACCGAATTGCAGGGCATAGCGTTGTTCACCAAAGGTCATCACTGACATCTTTAATACACGCTGGTAGAAATCAAGGCAGGCATCAAGGTGAGTGGTTGTTAGAACTAAATGGTCTAAGCGGTTGATCATTGGAACTCCTATAATCTAAACAGAGGTTATTATCATTTTTTAGTCATTTAATATTAAGTGAATATAAAAATTATAGTGTTGAAATTGGTGTTTTATCGAAATTTCTTTCAGCGAGCAGGTAATACCTCTCAACAAACGTGATTGTCTCACGTTATACTGGTCATAATGACGCAAAGAGTAGAGGTATTGCATATGGACTACCAATTTTTCCAAGATATCACCGGAGCTATCTCCGCTAAATTCTCGATGGATCATGAGGCTATTGGATATTGGCTTAATGAAGAGGTTAAAAATAACCTTAGTCTGTTAGATGCTATCGAAGATAATTATAAAAAAGTCAAAGGCAGTGAAAAGCAGTGGGAGCTTATTGGTCATGAATATACACTGTTACTTGATGATGAAGAGGTGATGATCCGAGTTAATCAATTATTCTTTGAAACAGATGGCCTAGAAGAGGGAATGAGTTATTACGATAATGAAAGTATTGCATTTTGCGGTATCGATGACTTTCTTTTAATGTTAAAAGATTACCGTGTTTTTGTTATTGAAAATGGGAAAAAATAATTTTTTTAGTGATTTGTTTTGTATTTCTATAAATTATCGCTATTATTTTCAGGGTATAGCTAGCTATTAAACTTTTTATTAGAAACTTAAATGGCTAGGGTTGATATTGATAATGAGATCCAAAAGGGCATATATATATGAATACTGATGATGTTACAGGGGCGTTGAATAATGCAACGAATTGGTTTGTGGCAAACCAAGATCTGTTAGTTCAGTATGTGGTGAACATCGTGTCAGCTATTGTTATCCTCATAGTCGGTATGATGGTAGCAAAAGCAGTCGGGCGCGGTTTGCATCGCGTAATGACGATGAAAGGCATTGACGCTACAGTGAGTGACTTTTTATCTGCAATAGTTCGCTATACGATTGTTGCGTTTACCTTAATCGCGGTATTAGGCAAAATTGGTGTACAGACAGCTTCTGTTATTGCGGTAATGGGTGCGGCAGGTTTAGCGGTTGGTTTGGCATTACAAAATTCACTCGGTAACTTTGCTGCTGGTGTATTACTGGTAATATTTAGGCCATTAAAAGCGGGGGAGTATGTCACTATAGGTGCGGTTGAAGGCACGGTGCAAAATGTGCAAATATTCTCAACTACACTAAAAACAGTTGATGACCGCATTATTGTTATTCCAAATGGCAAAATAATTGCTGATAACATAATTAACACCTCACGTGAACCTAACCGTCGTCAAGATATCATTGTCGGGGTGGCTTATGACTCTGATATTGATACCGTGAAAAAAGTATTAGGTGATATTGTTGCGGCTGATGAACGTATTCAGCACAGCAAAGGGGTCACGATACGTTTACATGATATGGCGCCATCTTCATTAAATTACGTAGTGCGTTTTTGGACGACAAATGGGGATGCATGGCCAGTGTATTGGGATCTGCTAGAAGAATTCAAGCGTGCCTTAGATAAGCACCAAATTGGTATTCCATTCCCACAAATGGATGTCCATTTATACAAACAAGATACAGCAACGAATAA
This sequence comes from Providencia sp. AGC89, assembly GCF_053543535.1. Classification (NCBI taxonomy): domain Bacteria; kingdom Pseudomonadati; phylum Pseudomonadota; class Gammaproteobacteria; order Enterobacterales; family Morganellaceae; genus Providencia; species Providencia sp. AGC89. The sequence goes on along the minus strand of NZ_JBIXLP010000068.1, from coordinate 4,009 downwards.
AGTATCAGCAGAGTAATTTGCATTAATATTTAAAAATGGAGCCAATTTGGCTCCATTTTTGTTTTTAATATACCAATATGGCATTGGCATTTATGACAGAAAATCTAGCTTAATTAAGTTAAATGCCATAAGTCTGACTTATGACCCATTAGAGTAAATCATTTCCGCTAATAATTGTTTCTCGCTAATATCCCGCATATAAATTGAATAACTATTTGGAATTTATGCATGATTACGATTTATTTTCAGGGGATATTATTGGGTGCAGCAATGATATTGCCATTAGGGCCACAAAATGCATTTGTTTTACAGCAGGGAAGTCGTAAGCAGTTTCATTTAATGAGTGCATTGTTATGCTCTTTAAGTGATGCCGTTTTAATTAGTGCTGGTGTTTTTGGTGGTAGTGCATTACTGAGTCAGTCAGAAATATTAATGCAATTGATAACTTGGGCTGGGGTATTGTTTCTTTTGTGGTATGGCTATGGTGCATTCCGTATTGCAATGAGCCCAGATGAGACAATTCTTCAAGTTGAAAACCGAGTGATTACTCGGTGGAAAGTAATTGTAACTTTGTTTGCCGTGACATGGTTAAACCCACACGTGTACTTAGATACTTTTGTAGTGTTAGGTAGCGTAGGTGGCCAACTAGAAAGCCAGCTACGGCCTTGGTTTACCGCAGGTGCACTGACGGCATCCTTTGTATGGTTTTTTGCTTTAGCTATATTAGCTGCATGGTTTTCACCTGTACTTAATAAACCTCGTTCACAACGCTTGATCAACGTATTTGTTGGTAGTGTTATGTGGTTTATTGCTGTTCAGTTAGCATTGCAAGGCTTAAAAGGGTTTTAAAAGACAATATTACATCAACAGATTGAAAACGCCTTTCAGTTTCTTATTATTCTGAACTACGTTTTTTATTTAGTGTGATATTGTTAAGTTGTATTGAGGGATAGTTTGTTATGAACTATCCTTTTTTTAGCGATAAATAATATCATTGGGAGGTTCTGTGAAATTAAAGTCTTTAGTTTTTGCTACTATGGTAGCTGGTGCTGCGGTTCCGGGCTTCTCATTCGCCGATCCACTACCGAATGGCCCACATATTACGACATCAGGGAACGCAATCGTAAAAGCAGCCCCTGATATGGCAACACTGAATATTTTGGTCGAGGTAACAGCAAAAGATGCGGCTGCGGCTAAAGCGGGTGTTGATAAACGAGTCGCTGAGTATTTTGAATTTTTGAAGAAAAATGGCATTGAAAAACAAGATATTAATGCTGCTAATGTGCGTACTCAGCCAAAATACGATTACAGTAGTGTGAAGCAAAAATCGACGATTGAAGGTTATACTGCAACACGCTCAGTGGAAGTTAAGGTTAAAAAACTTGATCAACTGAATACTTTATTAGATGGCGCTTTAGCAGCTGGTCTTAATGAAATAAACTCAGTACAGTTTGGTGTTGCTAACCCGCAACAGTACCGTGATGAAGCACGGTCTCAAGCGATTAAAAATGCGACAGAACAAGCCAATATCTTAGCGAAAGGTTTTAATGTTCAGTTAGGCCCAGTTTACAGCATTAACTATAATGCGCCAGCTGCGGTGCCATATCCAATCGCTGCAAGAAATTACGGTGGGGCAATGAAAGCCTCTGTTGCTCAAGACCTCAAAGTTGATGAGACCTATGAACAACAGAGTATTGATTTTAATGACCAAGTGGATGTGGTGTTTGAGTTGAAACGTTAATTTTCAGAGGCTATATCATCTTCTTGTTTTAACATTTGGCGCCCTGTTTTCAATAGGGCGTCGGTTACTCTCTTCATTGTACGGCTTTCAGGTGCGAACCGGTGCCAATACAGCATGCGCCTTTGGCATAACCCCGGCGTTAAATCAACCAATTCACCATTTTTCAGCTCATCTGCTATTTGCAAATGAGGGATCATGCAGCAAGTTGAACCTTGTTTCGCCAGTTGGACAAAGGCTTCGGATGAATTCACGATATGGCAAGGAACACTCCCCGGTGATAGCCCAAAATTTTGTTGCACAAAGGCTTGGTGCATATCATCTAAATGGTCAAATGCAACCGCGGGGGCTTTAAGTAATGAAGAACGAGTTACACCATCAGGGAAATATTTAGCGGCAAAGTCAGGGGAAGCGACAAAAATGTAGTCGAGAGCACCGAGTTTATCAACTAAGCAGCCGGGTAATGCTTGGGGTTGAATACTGATAGCACCCACGACTTCACCACGCCTTAACCTTTCCTGAGTTCGAGTTTCGTCTTCAACTTGTATATTTAGCCGAATAGGGCTATTACCCAGTACTGGGTTTAACGCGGGTAGCAACCAAGTTGCTAAGCTGTCTGCGTTAACGGCAAGGGACAGAAGAAGTGGTGTTGAGCCCCCATTTTCATCGCCAAGCCATTGTTCCTCTAATAGTTCTACTTGATGAAGTAGCGCTAGCAGTTTTTGCCCTTGTTCTGTTGGATGAGGCGGAACAGTGCGGACAAGTAAAGGTTGCCCAAACAGGTTCTCTAGCTGCTTGATACGTTGTGAAACAGCAGATTGTGTGATGCAAAGTTTCTGAGCCGCACGCTCAAAGCCGCGTTCACGAATGACGGCATCCAGTGCTTGTAACGCGCGATAATCAGGGCGCTTCATCGAAAAGATCTCCTTATTGTTATTCTATTCGAGGCTATTGACCTTTGCTGTTCCATAAAAATAGATGGGGAAAACACACAAGGCGAATTTCCAACTCAGTGTAAAAGCTCAGCTAGGGTTATTAACAAAGAGCAGTAACCTTAAATCACTATGCCATATTTTTAGTGATAACACTTGAAAATATTATTGTTGCTAGATAAATCCCAAAAACAACGGCATAAATGTAAAGAACAATACTGCAACTTAGCCAGTGTCCGGTATATACTAGCTATTCATAACCTTAATCACGACTCAATTAATTAGCAAAAGGCATGATCATGACTCAGGACGAATTAAAAAAAGCGGTAGGTTGGGCTGCACTCGATTACGTTAAACCGGGTACTATTGTTGGTGTTGGAACGGGTTCAACAGCTTCTCATTTCATTGATGCTTTGGCAACGATGAAGGGGCAAATAGAAGGGGCGGTATCCAGTTCAGAAGCATCAACCCAAAAGCTAAAATCACTGGGGATCACTGTATTTGACTGTAATGAAGTTGATTCATTAGATGTTTATGTCGATGGCGCTGATGAAGTCGACCATCATATGAATATGATTAAAGGTGGCGGGGCAGCCTTAACAAGAGAAAAAATTGTTTCAGCTATTGCAAAAACATTTGTCTGTATTGTTGACCAATCCAAATTAGTTGATGTTTTAGGTAAGTTCCCATTACCCGTTGAAGTGATCCCTATGGCTCGTAGCTATGTGGCACGTGAGTTGGTGAAATTGGGGGGGACCCCTGAATATCGTCAAAATGTCGTAACTGATAACGGAAATGTGATTTTAGATGTCCATAATTTAAGCATTGTAGACCCTGTTGCATTAGAAAATACTATCAATGGTATTGCTGGCGTGGTGACTGTTGGGCTATTTGCTAACCGTGGTGCAGATGTCGTATTAATGGGAACCTCTGATGAAGGGGTTAAAACTATTAAGTTATAATTTATGTTATAACAAATAGATAAATTCAGCGTCTTAAAATAAGTCAGTAGATGTCATATTTACTGGCTTTTTTTATGTTTGATTGAGAATTGAGCGGGTGTTATTTCTGAGATAGCACTAAATTAATTAACCAGTTTTATAAATATCGATGATTTGAAATTTATTTCATTTTTTTTAATACCCCGTTATTTTGGTGATATATCTCACACTAATGCGCATTGTGCAGGAAAAAAACTTATTTTGTGTTACTGCTCCTGATTTTCTACCGTTTAACTTCTTTTTCTTTGCTATTTTTAGTATCCATAAAGCAAACGGTTGTATTGATACTGCGCCGTTTTTTGTTATGTTGGTATAGCTGCATACTTCAAGGTGGGTGG
>NZ_JBIXLP010000067.1:0-125732 GCF_053543535.1 Providencia sp. AGC89 | reverse complement strand
GTTCCCAGGCATACCAAAGCCAGCGTTGTTGTTTCTTATTAGCCACAAAAGACCACTGTTCATCGACTTCACAAAGGAGTTCAATGTGCAAATTATCAAGCGGTAAAGACGTTACCTGCTTCGGCGAGAGTTTTTTAAAGTACGAACAACCGCATTAATGCTGATATGAAGGGCCCTAGCAGTATCACGAATACCGGCATTATTCATCGTGAGGTCGATAATTTTATCTTTAGTTCCGGGTTGGCAAGCACGATATTTATAATCGAGTTGGAAGCTTCGGCAGCAATCTTGGCAACGATAACGTTGATGACCAGTGCTACCTAATCCATGTTTTTTCACTGGGAGCGTTTGTTGACAAAATGGGCACCTTACATCGACTTTAGCCATGAATATTCTCCGATAAATTACCCTATATTACAGGTTAATCACCGGATTGAATACATGACCATTTTTCCCCTAATGTTATGCTACTTAATACACTTGCATTACCGTATAGCGTCTTGTCAATATCATTATCTGATGCAGATTCCGACCCCCAAGAACTATTACCTTGTCCAGAATAAGTCACACTTGTTAATTCCAGTATAGGCGGAACAGATGATTTTGGGTTATAACCTGTTTTGGCTTTCCACTCAAATGTAACTGTAGGTGCCGGTCTCCCTTTTAGTTCGGGTGGAGATGCTGGTGGGTTTGAATCATAAATATGAATTGTCAGTTTTTTTATTGCGCGTCCGGGTAACCAAATAATATCGTCAGGTTGTCGAAAGTATTCACTACCGCCATAAGTAGTTGGTGCAGCTTGCTGCCTTGGAAAATAGTTAGCGTTGTAAACACCTCGATTTTTGATATAGAGTATTTGGCTATTATAAGACTCAAAAGTACGTTTCCGATCAGTTTTTGTGGGTTTTCCCAAACCTGCATCCGAGATTGACATACCACTGTACTCTCTTGCGCTCATCGGTATGGGCGAAACCTCTTTTTTTGTAGAATAATTCCCAAGTAACGGCGTTCTACCATCAGGTTTCCGTATCGTATCCATTGCAAAAAAATTAGCAATTTTTATAGGAATACCCCGTTCTTCTTCAGTCCAATATTCTGCGGTAACCGATACATTTACTCGATTACTAAATTTAGATGTTAAACCAAAATCACGTAATGTAGAAATAAATATAGGTAATGGCGTCGATGTATTAGCACAAACCGACATTATTGGATTAGAAGCAGTGTTATTAATATAATTAACACCTTTTGTTGTTTTAGCAACCGCTATTATGGGCAGCAGCAACACGGTACAAAAAATTACTTTTTTCATTATTAACCTCTCACTTACATTTGGGACATCTTAGATAACTGATCTGATAACGAAAATAGTGCAATAAACACCCAGATGACACAACCGCCTAATATTAATGTTGAAAATGATTTTAATAATCCTGCAAGCTTATCCATTTTGTCATTAATATTAATTTTTGACTTTTCAGATACTGATGTTAATACATCATGAAATGATGGTAATGCGGAATACAAACTAATATTCAAAAGCTCATGTACATTTAATAACCCTGTATTCAGCGCTTCTCCGTAGTTTTGACCTTTGGCCATATTAACTTTCATAATATTAATATGACTTTTTAACCATCTATTGGCGTTTAAACTCAATATTGTCAATGCATCATTAATAGGGATTTTATTTTTTAACATCCCTGACAAACTATTTAATATAATAGAAGCATTTAATTGTTTGAAAGTAGAAAATGGTACTACTCTGTCCATAAACCTATCCCTAAATAACCCAGTTACATTTGCCATAATAACCCTAGTTATTATCGTTAATAGGATGACTGCTACTAAAATATAAACCCATAACCCATTATATAAAGCCAAGCCAAATTCATATAATGAACTGGTCACAACAGGCCAACGCGTAACCGGTAGTACTCGTTCAAAGGCAGGGAAAACTTTGACCGCATAACCTGCAATCACAATTAAAGATAAAGCCAACATAATCAAAGGAAATGTTATTGATTTGATGACTTTTGACATTAATTGGTCTTTATATTTAATAACCTCAACGATACTGGTAAAGCCATTGGCAAGTGCCCCACTTTTCTCTGAAGAATAGATTAAACTTAATTCACTCTTTGGTACCATCCCATCAAAAACGGATGCAATAGATTCTTTATTCGCCATTTTGTCTAATAAATAATTCAATTTATTGACAAACCCTTTGCCTATAACCGTTTCCCCTTCTTTTTTTAGTTTTATGATTGAATCATAAATCGGAAGGTTAGAGTTAATCATATCAGCACAAAATTGATATAAATATAATCGCTGAGATTTAGTGAATTTTTTCAAAAATTACCTCCATATCTTCTGCTGGAATAGCGCCAAATTCATGAGTAAACCAGTGGTAACAAACTTTATTTTCAATTACTAATAACAGCGTTTTTTCTTTAATTTGAAACCCCTCACCAATTCCTTTTCCAATTAGCCTTTTTTTACGCCAGTGCATATACGCTTCAAGCCAATTATTTTTCGCTATTGCAGATAATTCATCAATTGATGGCCGCATATATTCGATAACGAGTTTACGTCCTTTGATACCCGTATATTTGCAATGCTGGCAGCCATCTTGGTTAAGCACTGATATTTCAATTTCCCGGGAACCGAAAATGGCAAGCTCTGATTTTTTACAGTGCGAACATAGTACTGGCATTAACTTTTGACACTGTAGGCCCGCAATAAAACCAGGTGTACATAGTTTGTCTCCTGTAATACCGAGTGCCGATAGCCGCTGTAATAATGTTACAATGCTCCCTGCGTGAACGGTTGTGAAACAATAATGGCCACTTTCAACTGCACCAGATAATGCATTAGCTGAAATTTTATCTCGTATTTCACCTATCATAAGTACATCTGGATCACGACGTAATGCGGATTTAATCGCGGAATGAAACCCTCCACCATCGACATCTAATACTGAACTTTGTTTGGTACCATAGATATAATATTCAACGGGGTCTTCCACCGTTAAAAAACAACCTTTGTTGTTAAACCGATTTATTTGTAGCCATTCAATAACTGTCTTTAATGTTGTTGATTTCCCCGACCCCGTTGTTCCTGCAATAAAATAAGCACCATATGGATTACTTAGTATTGATTTAATATCTTCAATTTCTACCTCAGATAACCCTGTACTCTCCAATTGAGGGTTAGGGTTAGTATCTATAGAAGCAGGTATAATTCTCAATACACAATGATAACAATCACTTGTCTCTCCAAATATTGGGAAATGTGCATAACGAAACCGGTATTTTTTACCTTTCAAATCATACAAAATATTGGCACTTTGCGGTTGTTGGCGATTCCATGTTGTCTCTTTAGTCGTCGCTTCAACGTTATACAATACAAACACCAATTCATCACAACTAGCAGATGTTAACTGAGAATATAAAATTAAAGAGCCATTAACCCTAAACTCTACTTTTGAAATAACATCCCCACGAGTAATATGTAAATCACTCGCCCCAGTATCAACGGCAACCTGCAATAAACTTTCTAGTTCTTTTTGGACATCACTGGTTTCATATAATAGGTTACTGCTCTTATCTCGAGTTGCTTTTTCAATAATTTGGTAATATTGAGATTCAGTACTCAACATAAACCCACAAATATTTTTCTTATAAACTGAACGCGTATAATATAAATCCATATATATACTCTCTAGTTTATCAATCTTAATTTTATTGATAACTAAATACTTGGATTTATTATAATCAACAATGATTAAATTTTTTTCAAGCAACTCAAAGTGGCATTTTTCTAATGCCTTCACCCCACCTTCAATACAATTTATGTTAATAAAATCAATTGATTGGAACATTATTAATCTACAACTTTATATTGATTGTTTTTTAGAATAACTCGATATCGCATTCCATTCATACTAAATGGTTTATTCTCACTAACAAAAGAAATGCGGCTATTCTCACTATTCACCACCCCTATTTTTTTTATACCCGCAACATAAGAAATCATAATAACTTTTGGCTTATCCATTGGTTTAACGGGAGTATCCATCAGTTCATTAATTCGTTGCTCCTCGACATCATTATCCATTTCCTTGGTTGCTACAGTTTCTTGACTAGGAGACTCATTTAAAATTTCATTGACCTCTTTTAGTTCTTTTTTTAACTTAGCTAGCGTAATTTGATTTTCAATATGTAATTTTTCTGATTCAAATTGAAGATTTCGTTGCATTAAGTCAACAATATTTTTTTGTTCAATTGATACTTCTTTATTTTCAATGTTTGGTAATTCTATACTTTCTGCTTGCGGATCTGCATAAGCGAACTGTAGGCTTATACCTAATGTTAAAATAGAAAACATTATCTTTTGCATGCAAAAACTCCTGTAACTTTAATATTGTTAACATCTAATTTCTCTATTGATTTAAAAACATAATAATCAATATAAGGTTGACCGTTTAATAAGTAACTAATTTCCAATGGGTTATTTTTAAAAGTCATTTCAAATTTTGCAAATAACAAATTATGGCTATCTGGATACCCTGAATATTTACTTTCTATATTTGACACAGAGGAAGATGGTAATTCATTTAATTTTATCTTTTTTTTCTCGTTATCTTTTGATGAATTGTATGCATAAACATAGTTTATATAGTCATTGCAAGTAGGTACATGCAATTTTGCCTCAGGAGAAGTTATTTTATTTTCCAATCTATTATCAGTATATTTCAATTGTAAATTAGAAAAATCCAAGCTATCTGGGCTAATAATCCCTTCGTAGCGTTCATTGAAAAAAAATTTATCTTGAACATTAAAAATAGCACCAGGCTTTAATTTGTATGAAAATTGACAGTTATCTTCATTACAAGTAAACATATCCTCATTGAAGCCACTTGCTGTAAATGCATAACTACTGAGTAAAATTTTTTTTAATATAATGATAAGATCATCAGCTTGATACCCATGAAACTGAGATAAATAAAAATTTGTAATTTTCTTTTTATCATTGAGAACTAACTGCTGCTGTTGTTTTTCTAATGCCTCTTTTTCTGTTTTTTTATAATGTAAATAATACATTACACCAGAAATGGTGATAATTAATACTATTACAATACTAATGATTAGCATATACTTACTTTTCAATAAGCCATGCTCACGCCAGCCAGAAAGAATATCTTTCATACTAATAACCCTAATATAAGGATAGAATATAAATAATGATTGTGAATATGCTTATCCCACAAGCAATTGCCGCTGAAACTTTAATGATTGTATTACGATACTTTTTTTCCTGATTCAAATACTCTTCATAAATTGCATCAAATATATCATCATTAATAACCGTCACATCTAAAGAGCCATATATTGATGTATCTTTTTGACTCAAAATATAGGAGAGCATTCCCTCCGTTATGATTGTATCTATTGGAGAGATTACACAATCATCTTTAATGCATATTAAATAATAATGTGTAATATCACCCTCAACTATAGGAGCATAAAACATGCCATCGCCATAAAGTTCTTTAATATATAAAGCTAATATTTCGTGTAATTTCACTTGCTTAGGAAATAACACTTCCTTCATACCATTACGAGTTTTATACCTAATTTTCCTACATTTTTTTTTGGTTGACTCAAGCCAAAATCGATGCCGATGCTCTTCTGTTTGGCTCGAATCAATCCATATACCACCAATAGTCAGCTTATTCTTTAGTAACTCTGCTAATGTCATGGCTTACTCATTAATTGAAAAGTAATTGTCTATCCCTACAATCATAATAATAGTTGAATTCGCATCTTCACTTTTTAAGATAGCTGATAAAATACCTGCCTTTTGTCCATCAGATTCTGTATTTTCATCATATTTACCAACGATCAGTAAATCACCCGGTTTAATTACAGAAGTATTAAACATTTCCGTTGTTGTATAATTAGGCAGTTGAACATTATCAAATTTTTCTATGCCAATCAGATTTTTACGTGTAAATCCACTAGCAACTTCAATTTTCCCATCAGATAAGGCTCTCGGAGTAATAATAAAACTGCTCCCTGTCACAATTTGATCGGTTGTTAACTGATTCTCAGTAATATCCATATTGGCATTTTTAGTTGAAGTCATGCCAGATACATAATGTTGAGTCTTAGTTAAATTTAGCGGGATTGGCATATTATTACGAGTAATAAAAGACCCACTTTGCAAAATTTTACTTCCAGTTAAATTATAAACAGCGTCAAGTTGTGCGGCTAAGCGAAATTTGGCATTTTCACCACCATGAAAATTTGAATTAGCATTAAGACTTCCAGTTAACTTAGTCAGCAAACTTTGATTAAACCCGACTTGCGTACCACCACTGTTGTAAGAAAAACCCAACTCTGCTTCTAAGTTTTTAGATTTTGACTTGTCGAGTATATAAATTTTATAGCTAACAACAAATTGACGGCTATTTGCTTGTTTGTATTGCTCTAGAACCTTATTGACATGATTGTATTCTGATTGCCTTCCAACAAACGTCAAAATAGATGAGTCTTGAAATATATTATATACCCCTGAAGAGATATATTTATCCATCATATCTTTCACATCTGCCCAGAACGAGGATTTAAATGAGGTTGTTGATTTACCTTTTAATCCGCTAGATGAGGCTGCCTCATTACTTGATATATCTAAACTAGCTTCATAGTTATTATCTGTCCCATAATAATCAAGGTTGATCGCAAAGTTTGAATATAAGTTAACCTCTAGTAAATTATTCTTCTTCAGTTGAATACTTACATCATACAAATTTGATAAATAACCAATAAATTCGTCTAGATTACCTTTAAAATTAATAGTATATACTGTGTTTTTTAATATATCCTCACCAGCCGTAGCTTTCTCAGCCAACTCTTGAGGAGTACTCGCATCAACTTTATAGGTAATTTCCATTTGTTCACCTAACATTTCTAATACGGTATAAATGTTAACTGGTGCATAAGTTGTCAAATTAATTTCTTTATCGAGTACTTTTTTCTGCTGACGATCGTAACTGACTTCTTTTCCTAAATATGATGTACCTAGAGATAAAAATGTCTCTTGTTTGCTACTATCAATATCTTGAAGGTCAGTTACTCTATCAAATAATTCTTTGTCATTATATTTTTCTTCAAAAAAACTACTACATCCTTGAAGCAGTAATGGCAATAGAATATAAACCAATTTACACATTTTCATTGTATTTTCTACTTATCAATTATCAATCACGAGAACATTGTTTTCTTCATAAAACTTCAAATAAAACCCTGCTTTTTGGTAAGACAGTTGTTTACCTAATTTTTCTAAAACTTGTATCCTATCTGTACCATCAATTGTGATCTCATTAAAAATGACAATATCTTTTGGGCTATTCCAAATAAAATCAATGCCATTGAATTTTGTCCACTCTTCAATACTTTGGCTTAAAAGCTCATTTTTCTTTAGTATTAAATGACTCATAACCTCCCGTTGCTCTTCACCCTCTTTTTTATCACCAGTCATTTGTTCTATATTGATATTTTTCTGTTCAGTTTTTGATGAATCAGAAACCGATTTAATTTCTTTCATCGGTTTTAAATTAACCCACCCTTGTTGACCTATTGTTGAGTTAGCAATAGAAGAGAAAGCTAAACTACATAAAATAAACACGCTCATTTTATATTTCATTATATGAATACCTTATTACTAATCATATGAAGTAGAATAATCCCCTTTAATTGAACTGCACCATTCAACTGCCATAATTGATAATGATTTAGGGTTAACATAAGTACTGGAATCCCCGTTCTCTGGATTATTTACACCTAATGATGCACTTATAATCCAAGTCGGTTGAAATGGTGTCGTTGCTGTACCTACAACATAACCGTGTCTAGCCTGTAATACGACGCCTGCCGATAGCCCTACGTGTTTTATTTTGTTTATTCTTGTACTCGACTCGTGAGAGAGGTCAACATCTAAAATATTTTTTTCATCATCAAATACAACTGGCGCCATTGATGAAACTGCGACTGTCAACCTTGGCCATAACCTTACGTCATTAACTACCGGACATAACTTTCTTGGTATAGTAATGACCCCATCCTCTTTGAGATCATCTCCAACATAATTCTCACCAACAATCATGCTCTTATTATTGCCTGTAAAACTGTGATAACTTACTTCAGGGACGGTACGATATTCTTTGACTAATTTAGAGCCTTCATAATGACTATCTTCAATAACTACATTAGCGACTAATGTTCCTGCTACTTGATTGCCTTTATTATCTTCTTTGGTGAGTATAAAATTACTGTCATCTAAATATTGAGCATCCGTTATACTGAAGTCTTCGGGTAATTCTTTCAATTCTAAACAAACAGATTTTGCTTTATTTTGAGTATCCCAACATAAAGCAGGCATTTTTTCATTTTTATCTAGAGCGCCACTTGTTAGTACAAGTTTATTTTCATCTTTTGCCATCAAGCAAGGACCATATTGACTATTTTTCGTATTCCAACACAATTTGTCAGTATTAACGGAACCATCTGATTTTAAATATTTCCCTGCTTTACTATTGAAGCTAAAACGTATTCCATAATTATAATTATCATTACTCAAAGCATCAGCATTTAGCGCTAACTCCCCAAACTTGATATTCTTATTATTTCTCTTTAATAACTGCCAATTAGTGTTTTCATTATCTTCTTTTTCTTTAAAAACCATATCTGCTTGAATTAAATATAGGGACTTATCTTTAAATGATTGCATGAAATTATTATATAAATTATCAACATATAAATTTTCTTCTTCTTTCTGTGGGTGGTACATTGCGATAAAATCAGTTCTTTCAATTGTTTTTCTTTTGGTGTCACCAATAAGATCAATTCTTTCTATAGATAAAACAGGCTGTTGGCTAATTAAAGGGTCAATTGTACATTTCAAAAATTCTTTTTTTAGTGATAATTCAAGTAGGCTTCCTTGACAAGTTTCATCGGTAAAGTAATTACGTTCACTTCCAATGCCACTTCCCCAATTAAAGTGTAAATTATCATGAGTTAACTCATCTTCAATTTTATAGTTACTCACACGCTTACTGTATTCTGGCTTTTTATTTCCTATTTGAAATAAAGGATTTCGCTTGAGGTTCCCATCTATTGTTTCTAGTTCGTCACTATTAACAAAGTCTATAAAACGATACATTTCATCAACGATTGTATCTGAAATTTGTTGGCGACGGTTATCTTCAATTCTATTAATAATAAAGCGGCTCAATGGAACCATTATCACACCAATAATTCCAAGGACGATAATAACTTCAAGTAATGAATAACCTGCTATTTTACTTTTTTTCATCTTTATTTCTCAAAACCTCTCTAATTAAAGAGAGGTTTTATTAGCGAGTTATTAGTCTCTATTTATTAACGACTACCTAAAATAACTGCGTTAGTTGGCGAATCGACACAAACTGTTGCGATGTCATCTGGCTTAATGTTTTTATTACCATCGGCATGCAATGAGCGCAGGATAGGTGAATCATCTGTTATTTCTACAGCGAGATTTTTTGGTGTTGCAGTCAAGCTACTTGCTCCAGCTGCTGCTACACCGACTTCAACGTAATCCCATAAATTTCCTGATTGGGAAATAACCGCACGGCACTGCTCTTGATTAAGTCCATTTAATTCCACAACAAACCCACGCAGCCCCGTTGCTGGCTGCCCCGTTACTGTCATGGCTCCAGAGATCGCAATAAAGTTATTAGAAATATTATTACGCGCTTCGTCTGTCGAAACTTTGCCTAACTGAACTAAGCGTGCCACAATTGCTGTAGATTCTTTTGCGTCTTTAATTGACTCAAATGTATAGTTCGCAGAATCTGTTCCTGCCTCTGCTGGGTAACCTGGAGCGCGTTGATAAGCTTCTTTAGCTGCAATACGTATTGAGTTTGTATTGCTCACTAAGTCTGAGATTGCACGGCTATCGAATGCACGTTGTGCTAATACGACGACACCTGCTGCAATTGTTCCGACAATGCCTAATACAATGATAATTTCGAGTAATGTCATACCACGCTGATTTTTTACTTCGTGATATTTAGATACTTTTTTTAGGAGTTTCATTTTTAAATTTTGAGTCTGCTGATACACTTTGAACATAGTTATTCCTCAAATATTGATTTGATATATTTTTATAAATTCAATAACATTGATAAATTATATATTATTTAAATTAGTTACTCTCTTTATTAATAGTAACTCTATTTATTACCTTTCAAGATTTTATTTTGTTTATATTAAATGTTTATTGGCCGTATCCTTTTATCACTACCTCTCATTGCAATAATTATTAGTTCAAATTATTTTTCAGTCAACATGGTTTTATTATTATAAATTTAATTGTCGTAATCACCTTGTAATCTTTATTAACTTTTATTTAATATCTTATACATAAAGCATATTTAATATGTATGCACTATTTATCTATTCAGTATATAAAAACACAGAGATTAGGATTATTCCTAATCTATTTTAATTTAATAAGAAATATTCAGTTACATTATTTATGCGAATACTACCGATTAAATATATACAATTAAATAATATTAATATATTTTACTCTTTATTCGGCTAAATACTCCCATTCGGGATAATAAACGTGCTTTGTATATTGCTTATTTATTATCACTTGAGTAATTCTGTTTTTTAGTCGAAACACTACTTTTACTACCAATTACCGCTATTACTATCGTTAGTTGTATGGTAAATAGCCCTGATATGAGACTATAAACATGACATATCCAAAATTATCCTTTACTGGCACTTCATTTAGCTCTAATCATGAGTCTACTATTAATTCAAAACCTGCACCAATTGCTAAACAAGATTTGAAAAAGGCAAAATTAATACAAGTTCCTATGATATATATTGATGCATTTGAAAATATTAAAAATGAAGGGTATACCTCCCTCTCCTTCTCTTCATATCTAATCGAAGCGTTAAAAGAAAAAATCATTTGTGATGTCTCTCGATTAGATTCATAGAATTATATTTAACGTTTTAACCTAATAAAAAATCGCGTATTTATTTATGTTCAAATACGCGATTTTTTATTTTTAACTACACTAACAAATAAAATAACCTACTAACTATTCTTACTAATAATTAGTTATCGATAACCTTTTTTATGGTTTGCCGAAGACCAACTGTAAGTTTGGTCACTTGGTATTAATTTATCTTTTTTCTTTTGTGCTCGAAGTTTCTTTGCTTGCTTATCAACTTCAATAGATATTTCGGTAATGATTTGCTTTTTGACTTTATTTTGCTCAGAGTTGGTTAATTCACGGCCAAGTTTTTTTCTTTCTTGCGCCAACTTACTACGAACTTGCATCTTTTGAGTTTCGGTCATCTCTTGGATGGTTAACATCTTCATTGTCTCGCCCCTTACTCATATTGAAATACCCAACATCAATATAGCATCATTATACGCCAAAGTACTATTAAGCCTTTTTAATCTTAACATTAAGTGCCAAGTGATAAGATTAGGAGTATAGTTAGCCTTATTGCAACTTTAATGAATACCACAGTTATTATGGAATTAACTCCCTCTTCAAAAAATATTCGGCAATTACTGGCGACTGACAGCACGTTAATTGATGTCAGGGCTCCTATCGAATTTCAACAAGGTTCGATGCCAAGTGCGATTAATATCCCTTTAATGAATGATGATGAACGCAAAGCAGTTGGCACTTGCTATAAACAAGAAGGGTCTCATCAAGCACTCACATTTGGGCATCAGCTTGTGAGTGGTGAGATAAAAGAAGCACGCTTAGCTGCTTGGAAAGAAGCCTGTCTCAGCCATAAAAGTGGCTATATTTGCTGTGCTAGGGGTGGAATGCGGTCGCATATCGTTCAATCATGGTTAAAAGACATTGGTATTGAATACCCTCTCGTTGCAGGAGGCTACAAAGTATTACGGCAAGCCGCAATTGATGCAATCAATGAATTAACACTACGGCCTATAATTTTAATTGGTGGCTGTACTGGTAATGGCAAAACAACGCTTGTTCATAACTTAGCAAATGGGATTGATTTAGAAGGAATTGCTCATCATCGCGGGTCGTCTTTTGGTCGCACATTACAACCCCAATTTCCTCAAGCCACATTTGAAAATCATTTGGCAGTTATGCTACTGAAAAAAGCAGAACATCATAACCGCTGGGTTTTAGAGGATGAAGGTCGTGCAATTGGTTCTAATAGCCTACCCAGTGTACTCAAAAGTCAAATGGACTCTGCTACTATTGCGGTGGTTGAAGACCCCTTTGATGTACGGCTCGAACGCCTTAAACAGGAATACTTCGACCGTATGACACATGAATTTCTTAATGTATTTGGGGAGGAAAAAGGCTGGCAAGAATACAGCGAATATTTACACCACGGTCTCTTTGCTATTCGTAAGCGTTTAGGTTCACAGCGTGCAATTGAATTAACTCGCTTATTAGATCTTGCTCTTGCAGAACAAAAAGTGACAGGTGACACTCAAGCACACTATTCTTGGTTATGCCCTTTACTCAATGAATATTATGACCCTATGTATCTCTACCAATTAAGCAAAAAACAACAGCGGATTATTTTTCGTGGAACTTATGAAGAAGTTGAATATTGGCTAACGTCTCAGCACTGATTTTAGATCCATATCATACAAATCCCATGCTCAAAACGGTGAAACTGTATAGTTGTCATCTGCTATCTTTTAACAACAAGTTCAGTTACACCTTGGTAAATGAGCCTTGATGCTAGCGTACCTAGTACTATACCAACCGCTTTTCCTACTATTTTATGAATGCGTGAATACATTCTTCTGACTGACGTCATCGAGAAAGTTTGGCATAAAATGATTCGCCATATTAATGATGCGATGATAATGCCGAACCAAATGACGAGCTTGGTCCATAAAGGAGTAGAAGGTGAAATAGTTGTTGAGAAAATACTCATGAAAAACAAAACTGTTTGCGGATTAGATAAATCAGAAATCACCCCCCGCCTGAAATAAACACCGGAAGGAAAGCTTTCGACAATGTTTTCTGTAGATAAATTAAGCTGTGTCCTATTTTTAAAAACGGTTATGGCATAGTAAAACAGGTATAAACCACCAAGAATTTTGATCAATGAAAATAATGAACCAAATTCAGACATTAGGGTAACTAAACCAAATAGACCTAACCCGGAATAAATCGCATTACCCAATACAACACCATAACCACAAGTTAACCCCGCTTTTTTACCCGAACTTAATGTTGTTTGCACAACAATAAACAGGTTTGCGCCAGGGTTAAAAAAAGTTAAGACAAACAAAAATAGAGTGATAATAATGCTGTGCAAAGGGTCCATAATTTTGTATTCAAAAATTTAGGGATAACCATTATAGACATAAGATTATTAGCAACTCTATTTTAATTTGCATGTTTTCTGAGCTAAATCAGCAAATTTATTTCCTATTATAGACTTAATGACTTTTTACGGTGTAATAACCATTTGTCTAACTCATTTGCAAATTGCTGCCTATCACGTTGATTTAAACTTGCAGGCCCCCCTGTTTGAACGCCACTTGCCCGCATGGTATCCATAAAATCACGTATATTAAGGCGTTCACGGATCGTCGCCTCACTATAACGCTCCCCACGCGGATTCAAGGCAGAAGCTCCTTTTTCCATCACCTCTGCGGCTAACGGTATATCCGCCGTAACAACAAGGTCGCCTACTTGTGCACGTAAGACAATTTCATTATCCGCAACGTCAAAACCTGCAGAAACTTGCAACGTTTTTAAAAACGGTGATGGTGGAACTGTTAAGCGCTGATTGGCAACAAACGTTATTTGCACATTTTCCCTATCCGCCGCACGGTATAAAATTTCCTTAATTACTTTAGGACAGGCATCCGCATCAACCCAAATTACCATTATTGTATCCAGAATAGTCAAAAAATAGGGCTCATGATTATAACAGAGAATAGAAACAACGAGTGTGGATTTATAAGCGAGTCAACTAGAACAGATGAAAACAGGATACAATATTGACAATTTCATCACTATTTTATGTCAGGTTACCCCACCATACTCAGGGTTTTAAAAATAAACGTATTTATTTTCTGTATTGGTGTCTACGCCATCATAATTTTGTTGCGGCCAGTCACAGTGGCCTCTTCTTTTAAGTCTCAGATAGTATATCGACAACAGATAACACCAACCGATAACATTAACTAAAGTAGCTCATTGAACAGCCCGTTATACGTAAAAATAACAGGATAGAGCAACCAATAAAATAAGGTTATCGACTGGTTTACTGACTGTATTTTTAACTTAATGTATGAAAAACTTGTTTAAATTTATCGATATCTTGCTGGGTTGTTGACCAAGCCGTACAAAACCGTACGCACGTTGTTTCCGTTGTGGGGTTACCAATTTTGCTCAGTTGGTAATGCTTTAATAAATTATCAGCAAGGCTGTTTGGTAAAATAACGAAAACTTGGTTTGATTCAACGGGAGCTAAAAACTCAAACCCTTGTTCCTCAAAAAATAAGGCTAACTGAGATGCCATCTCATTAAGGTGATGACCAAGCTCAAAATATAGCTCATTATTAAACAGTGGCTCAAACTGTGCGGCCAATAACCAACCTTTAGCTTGTAACCCCCCTTTTTGCTTGATGCTATAACGAAAATCAGATTTTAATGCTGGGTTCAAAATAACCAGTATTTCCCCCGTTAAAGCCCCTATTTTTGTACCGCCAATGTAGAAAACATCTGTGACTGCAGCAATATCTTCAATGGTTAAATCACTTGCTTTAGACATTAACCCCGATGCAAGACGCGCGCCATCTAAAAAAAGGAGTAACCCATGCTTATCGCAAACCTCACGTAATGCAAGTAACTCATGTTTACGGTAAACGGTGCCTATTTCTGTCGAATTACTGATATACACTAATTTTGGCTGCACACTGTGTTCATCATTATGCTCAGCCAGCACATTCGCAACCAGTGTTGGCGTTAATTTCCCTGATGGTGAGCTCACCGTAATCACCTTATGCCCCGTTGCTTCGATCGCACCAGTTTCATGCGTAGCTACATGCCCACTATCAACAGCGATCACCGCTTGGTGCGGGCGTAAAGCATGGGAGATCACGGTTAAATTGGTAACAGTGCCGCCATTAAAAAAATGAATATCCGCATCAGGTTGTCCAATACGTGCTTTAACTTGCTCAGTGACCCGAGAACAAATTTCATCTGTGCCGTAACCTTTAAAACGTTTTCCTGCTAAGTCATTCAGGGTTTTCATCACTGCTGGATGGGCTATTTCATTGTAATCATTTAAGAAGCTATACATTCATTCACCTATTAATACTGGACAAAACCATTTTATAGCCACTATTTATAGGTGTATCTTATTAATTATTCAACAAAATTTTTATTGGGATGCGTTTCAAGTTGCTTACGTAGCTTTCAATTTTCTGAAGCTAAATATGCAGCTATTTATCACCTATTTCCCCCCTTTAGTTGGAATACAACCGACACTAGTTTTGGGTACGGCGAAAAGTTAAATTAAAGCGATAAGGGCCAAGTAGTGGGTGAGTCCCTGCTTTAATACGTCTTATACCATGGTAATTTAACCGTGATTGTCCCCCCCAAACCACCACATCGCCATGTTCTAAATGGATAGCTTGTTTAGCGGCATCCCTTGTTATCCCTCCAAAGTCAAATAGCGCAGGTAGCCCCAAAGAAAAAGAGACAATTGGATGAGAATAATCGGCTTCATCTTTATCTTGGTGCAAAGATAATTTTGCCCCGATAGCATAACGATTAACTAGGCAAGCATCAGGTTTAAACCCATCAAAACCGACGCTATTTGCAGCTGAAGTCGCTAACTGACGGAAAATAGCTGGCATTGATAACCAAGGTAAATTAGTGACAGGGTCACGCTGACTATAACGATAACCTTGTTCATCCGTTACCCATCCCCAATCCCCACAATTAGTCATCGCAACTGACATGTGATAACCACTTGGTGTTTTCATGTGCCTTAAAGGATTCGCCTTGAGTACAAGGTTCAAATCCTTCAATAACCCTTGGCTATGCCCTAATAAAAAGCCTTTTAATAAATAAGCATCAGGGGCAATCTGAATGGTGTTTTCTTCTTCGGAAAATAGCATATCGACCACTTCTCATTATTAGCTGCTAATAAAAATAATACTGCTGCCCGCTATACTACCCCAAAACTTTCGTTAACACCGGATAGTGTCGCTTTTGCTAACCATGTTACTGAAAGATGTTCTTTACATTACTCGAATAGCTTTGCTCACGTTTAAACGCAGACCTCATGTTATTTAGATGGAAAACATTGACTAAACATATAATCCAATATTAGACTAAAATTCCAATGCAAGACCACCGTTGTGATAGATAACAAGGTAAATATGAACCAATCAATTAAATATGCGAATGCCTCTACATTAATTCCCCCTAAAGGGCATTATTCTCATTGTGTTAGCGCTAATGGGTTTGTTTTTATATCGGGGCAATTACCTATTGATGCTTTGGGTAATGCCGCCACAAACATATCTTTTACCGAGCAAACCAAGCTTGTGCTCAATAATTTGCAAGCCTGCCTAGATACCGTCAATTGTACTAAAGCCAACTTGGTGCAAGTCCGTATTTATATTACCGATATGAATAACTGGAATAGTTTTAACCAAATTTATGCTGAGTGGATCGGTAATTACCGCCCCGCTCGTGCTGTTGCTGGGGTTTCAGAGCTCCACTTTGGCGCCGCATTAGAAATCGAAGCCACCGCTGTATACGCTTAAAATTTGATAATTTATTGAGGTAATATCATGACTGAGTTAACTTTGCCAAGCTATCAAGATATTGAAGATGCCGCCCAACGTATTTTAGGTTTTGCCCATAAAACGCCTGTATTAACATCAACCACTGCAAATAAACAATTTGGGGCTGAATTATTTTTTAAGTGTGAAAATTTCCAGCGTATGGGTGCATTTAAATTTAGAGGCGCATTCAATGCGTTAGCACAATTAAGTCCAGAACAAAAAAAAGCAGGTGTTATTGCTTTTTCATCAGGTAATCATGCTCAAGGTGTTGCTTTGGCCGCACAGTTACTCGATATCCCAGCAACAATTCTAATGCCAAATGATTCCCCTGCGGTCAAAGTAGCTGCCACCCAAGGCTACGGGGCTAAAGTTATACACTTTGATAGATATACCGAAAACCGCGAGCTACTTTGCCAACAACTCGCTAAGCAACATGGGTTTACCATTATCCCGCCCTATGACCATCCACATATTATTGCTGGCCAAGGTACTACTGCTAAAGAACTCATAGACGAAGTTGGGCCATTAGATGCCCTTTTTGTGTGCTTAGGTGGTGGTGGTTTGCTCTCAGGCTGTGCTATTGCCACAAAGCAACTACTCCCTGATTGCCAAATATATGGTGTCGAACCACTTGCGGGTAATGATGCACAACAGTCATTTTATCGCGGTGAAATTGTACATATTGATACCCCAAAAACCATTGCAGATGGTGCCCAAACCCAACATTTAGGCCATTATACTTTTGAAATTATTAAAAATATTGTCAATGATATTTTTACCGTTACTGACCCGCAATTAATCGACTGTATGAAGTTTTATGCTGAACGCATGAAAATTATCGTTGAACCAACGGGTTGCTTATCTTATGCAGCAGCTCTGGCTAACAAAGAACGACTGCAAGGTAAACGAGTGGGGATTATTGTCAGTGGAGGGAATGTGGATATTCATCACTTTGCTCAGTTAATATCCTAACCCCATAATTGCCTATCACCTGTTAGATACATTAAAAATAGTTTAAAATTAGGGTTTCGATACAAGATAAATAAGGGAGAATAATGTCAGACCTAAAAGAAAATTCATTACTTGCGCAAATAGATATTATAGCAAAAGGATTAAGCGAAACATTTGCCCCTTTTTGTGAAGTAGTGGTTCATGATCTTAAAAAACCTGAACATTCTATTCTCTCTATTCATAACAATTTATCTGGTCGCCAAATCGGTGAACCTACAACAGAGTTAGGCCTTGCAAGAATTGAGTCTCCTGATTTCCCAAATATCATAGCCAATTATACCAACCAGTTTACGGATGGACGCCCAGTAAAAAGTACCTCGATTGGTATAAAGGATGATTCTGGGCAATATGTCGCTGCGCTTTGTCTTAATTTAGATATGACGCTATTCAGGGGAATGCAAAGTATGTTGTCTCAATTTATCGAAGTGGGAAATAGCCCTATAAAAGAACATATTGAACCCAATGGCACAGAGGCAATTCGCATCCGTATTGACCAATATGCAGCTTCGTTAGCTACCACAGCGCGTACTTTAAAAGCTGAGGAACGGAAAAATTTAATTGAGATATTACGAAATGAAGGCTTACTGGATGTAAAAAAAGCAATGGAGACTGTTGCTCAACACCTTGGGATTTCAAGAGCCTCGGTGTATTTATACGCTAAGAAAGCAAGTTAGTTTTGCTTCCTTAGCCATTTACTTTTTTTAAAATACTTTTAATGCTTATTGGGTAAAAATCATTTACATCAACACCCACATTGATTGCACGTGAACCCAATATTTCTAAGCGTTTACGTTGCTCAGGGTCTTTACCTGAATTATGCACATGCCCATATAAATGAATAGCGTCACGGAAAAAACCTTGCCATTCTAAAATTGGGTAGTGAAATAACACAAATTTTTGCTTTTGGTATTCCAATTCATAGTAGCTTCGTACCCATTCAAATAAGGACGTGTCAAACTCTGGGTCATCCAAAAATTTATCATGGTTGCCCCGTATGAGATATTTCTTCCCAGCTAAACGACGTAATATTTTATTTGCATCACTGCCGTTCCCTTTATATAAAAAATCACCCAATATGTAGATCTCATCATAGTCCGTAACATAAGCATTCCAGTTATGAATTAAAGTATCATTCATGTGGTTAGTGCTTCGAAAAGGTCGATCACAAAGATTAATTATATTAGAGTGACAAAAGTGCGTATCTGAAATAAAGTAAATCATATAAAACCCGAAAAAAGATATTAATTGTCATTATGTTAAAAATGATAGTATACAAATAAATATGCGCTATCCCCTATATCATAACGTACTTGTAATTAATAACCTTACAGAATTGACCTAAAAATCCAATTCCTCCTACATAGAGGTTAGCGTTAATTGTTGATAGTTTTTATCTGTTTTTATCACTCGCATTGGACGCGAAATTGCGGCATAAATAATACAACATTCAAAATATCGGAAACAAAATGACCAATCCTTCCTCAATTTCTCTTTTCTATGATTCATTTGGTATAGCGAAAAACCCTGCTGTTGTGTTGATCCCAGGTTTGGGTGGCCATAATATCAGCTGGACTTCGGCGTTTTGCCAACAAATTGCAGATGCAGGCTTTTATGTTATACGTGTTGATAACCGTGATTCAGGATTGTCTTCCCACATCGAACATTTTCCACCAATCGTTTTAAGTGAATTGATTGGAAAAATGCAAACTGGGGAACAATTTGTTATTCCTTACACTTTATTAGATATGGCTGAGGATATAATTCGCCTACTCGACTTATTATCTATTGATAAAGCACACATAATTGGCCGCTCAATGGGGGGGATGATTGCACAGTTGGTTGCTGCGAATTACCCGCAACGTATACTATCCCTTTGCCCAATTATGTCTTCATCAGGGAACCCCGACCTGCCACAAAGCGAACCCGATGTAATGCAAATGCTGATGAGCCCAAGCCCCAACCCTAAAGAAAATTTAGAGGGGTACTTAAGCGGTCAATTAGCATTTTACCAACGCATTAGTTCCTCTATTTGCCCATTTGATGAAAATTATTATCGGGATTATGTGCTGCAAGCGCTTGCTCGAAATTATTCCCCAGAAGGAACTAAACGGCAAATGGTTGCTGTGGCTATGACGGGTGATCTTCGGCCTTATATCAAAAGTATAGATGTACCAACATTAGTTATTCATGGTTCCATTGACCCTTTGTTCCCATTAGCTGCAGGTCAGGATATTGCAGAGAATATAATGAATGCAAAATTAGAAATCATTGAGGGTATGGGGCATGAAACACCTCCGGCTCTAAACTCGCAAATTGCAACTCTGATTATTACTCATTTAAAGCAGAACCAAGTTTAGCTTGGTTAGTACCTATTTATGGCTCTATAACTGAGCCATAAATATAGGTGATTATAACCATCCTTGCTTTTTATGTTGCGTACAAATGGGGCAAATATTGATGTTTTCTTCCCAAGATGAAAATGGTAGATGGCAAGTATGGCACTGACCATCATAATAGTTAAAACTAATCGGTTCGCTATTTTTAGCCGTATGCGCGTGGACATGAATAGATTGCGGGAAACAAACTACTTGGCAGCTCATACACCCCGTACACCGCTTTTCATCTATTAAAAATTGGTTATTTTCGATGTTTATCGCATGTTCATCACAAACTTTTGCACAAGCACCACATAAAATACAGCTTGCTGTATCAAGCTCTACTCTAAACCAGCTATCCTCAGGGTAAAATTGTTTCCTTGCATTTAACCCCGTTTTTACTTGGCCTTTATCTAACGGTTTCTCGTCCAATTTTTGACGGAATAACATCATTCGACGCCCGGTATCCACCTGTGCCGGCTGTACAATACGTAATTGCCAAATCGGTTCTTGTAGCGTTTTTAACTTTAAATTCAATGAGGCAACTGTTGGCAGCCACTTGTCTACCAAAGGCTCTGCTATCTGTATGCCGCGAATGCCATATTGCCGGTGCCAAACAATTAACTCATCTGCATTGGCGACAGGTTCATCGTGGTTAACCACCAAAAAGTCACCTTGATAGGTTCGTTCATGAGGAGCAATATTCTCAATAGCGTCAACAGGGCAAGAAAATAAACAGTTACCACATTGAAAGCACAGTTCATTATCAATTGCAGCTGCCATATGGCTAAAAGACACCGCACCAACCGGACAACTCGTCGCACAATTGTCACAAATACTATTTTTTAATCGTTTTCTGACACAGTTATTATTAATTGTTGGCTCTGGTGGAAGTTCTAGATTAATAAAACGTCTCATCATTCTGCACTCCCATCGTAGCAATAAATACGAATGTAAAAATCAACATTCACCTACTCAACGCTCACATTTTACCATTAATCTAAGGTTTATTTTAGTACAACACATTGTGGATAAAGATGATTTAGGCTAACTAATATGTCAAAAAACATAAAGATTTAACTATTTCAATCACCTAGTAGGGCGGGAACTCATTTATAGTTAAAAACTTTATGTTTTTTTAGCAATAATAACTTATACAGTACTAGTTTATTGGTGCTGCTAACAGTGCATTTCTCATATAACTTTCAACGTGCATGACTGGGTCCCAGCCAGCTTGTATTAGCGCAATACTTTTACGACCAAAACTACTGATTTCATCTTGTATACGCATCCCTGCAAGTGTATTAGCTAAACACCCCATATATCATACAAGTCAAAATTATATGCTGGTTATATATCACTACCATAGCTATATAATTTGTATCTAATACATTTAGGCGCTAAACTTGATTAGTTAACAAAAACCAAGTCCACCCACTTTTAAGGCTAAGGTTTATCTATGAATAACTTCGAATTTTATAACCCAACACGCATCGTTTTTGGTAAAGATAAAATCGCTGAACTTGACAGGCTCATTCCACAAAATGCAAAAGTTCTCATCCTGTTTGGTGGCGAAAGCGCCCGAAGGACAGGTACATTGAATGAAGTTGAGCAAGCATTAGGCACGCGTCAATTTGATCTGTTTGGTGGAATTGAAGCTAACCCTCGTTATGAAACGTTAATTAAGGCCGTTGATAAAATAGAGAAAGAAGGCTTTGATTTTTTACTTGCCGTTGGTGGTGGGTCTGTCATTGACGGTGTTAAATTTGTGGCAGCAGCGGTTAACTACCCTGGTGATAAGTGGGAAGTTGTTACCAACAGAGGCTCTACAATCAAAACAGCTTTACCTTTTGGTACCGTTTTGACATTACCAGCAACAGGTTCAGAAATGAACAAAGGCTCCGTCATTACAAGGGAAGAATTACACTCAAAGTTAGCATTTATGAGCGATTATGTTTTTCCTCAGTTCTCGATTCTTGACCCTGTAAAAACATTTACCTTACCTCCTCGACAAGTCAGTAATGGTGTTGTTGATGCCTTTGTACATATTGTTGAGCAATATTTAACCTACCCTGTTAATGCTAAAGTACAAGACTCATTTGCTGAAGGTTTACTAAAAACGTTAATAGACATTGGTCCTAAAGCACTTGAAACACCTCATGACTATGATATTCGCGCTAATTTAATGTGGGTTGCAACATTAGCATTAAATGGGTTGATTGGGGTTGGCGTACCGCAAGATTGGTCTACCCACATGTTAGGCCATGAAATTACAGTGTTATATGGTTTAGACCATGCACAAACATTAGCTATCGTACTTCCTTCAATGCTGCTCGAAAAACTACCACAAAAACAGGAAAAATTAGCCCAGTACGCAGAAAATGTGTGGGGGGTTACCGCTGGTTCTCAATCAGAGAAAGCCATCAAAGCTATTGAGCTGACAAGAGCGTTTTTTGAAAAAATGCAAGTAGGCACACGCTTTAGTGATTACCAGCTTACCCAAGATGTCATTGAACCATTAGTCAACAGTCTAAAAGCACATGATATGGTCAAGCTGGGTGAACACCAAGATATTACTTTGGACGTTAGCCGCCGAGTGTATACCGCAGCCTTATAACGGCTATGTAAAGGTTGTACCTTCAACCTTTTTAATGAAGCCCGTTAATGTTTTCTTGACCACATTTGCATTGATAGGTGATTATTTCTAATAAACAAAATAATCACCTACTTAATTGTAATTTCAGGTATGTCCAAACCTGTATTACATGATTTTCTTTGCGCTAACCACCTAACCTTGTAGATTGGCTCAATCTAGGTTTATCGGTTATTTGGAGGGGAGATTTTTAATCAGTGAACCACTGTAATACCACCCCCCATCAAACTCGCTAAAGCCATTATTAATCATAATTAGGTTAATCATTTACCTTGATTGAACGCCCATTTGTTTGCATCCATACCTATAAAACTACATCGGCCATAATTAGCCTAAGTTACTCATATTTATCTATCTAGCATATAACGTTTAATTAGATATAAGGGCGCTTTAATTACCAGATTTTTAATTGTGAATGGTAGATTAGCATTAGCAAAATATTGTTTTCGATTCAGAGCATTATTCCCCATTTCTCACTGCTCTAAATTTATGTATTTTATAGCTTACAGACCTTTTTATACAAAATTTTAACAACAATTATGAGTTAGGTTGTGAGCCAATGCTTTCTAAATTTAATATATCAAACAGCGCATTACTTGCATCGTCACTACTCTTAACGATAGGACGTGGCGCAACATTGCCCTTCATGGCAATTTACCTAACTCGAGAATACCAAATGGCAATTGATATTGTCGGTATAGCCATGTCACTGGCAATGGTTATAGGTGTTTTATTCAGTATGGGCTTTGGTATGCTTGCTGACAGGGTTGATAAAAAACGCTGCATGTTATTTGCTGTGTTAGCTTTTATTTTGGGGTTTATCGCTATCCCCACAGTAAATAATGCTATTTTAGTTATCGCGTTCTTTTCTCTTATTAACTGCTCATATTCTGTGTTTTCTACGGTCTTAAAAGCCTATTTTGCGGATACACTCACAGTCTCTTTAAAGGCAAAGATATTTTCCTTAAATTATACCTTTATCAATATCGGTTGGACTATTGGCCCCCCCATTGGTACTTGGTTATTAATGTACAGTATTAACTTACCATTCTATTTAGCCGCTATATCAGCTGCTCTACCAATATTTTTTATACAACGTTTTGTACAAAGCATAAAACCAACGCCATTAGAAAACGGAAACATACGTAAATGGAACCCACTGAGTATGCTAAGTGATCAAGTCTTAGCATGGTTTATTTTATCCACATTTTTGGGTTCATTGGTTTTTGGTACTTTTACCACTTGGATTTCGCAATATGCAATTACTGTGGCAAGCAGTGATTTTGCTCAGGTTGTTATTGGAGTAATTTTACCTGTGAATGCAGTCGTGGTCGTTACATTACAATACACCGTAGGGAAGCGTATCACCCCGGATAACCTAAAAAAATTAATGACCTTAGGCAGCTTATTCTTTATTTTAGGCTTAGCAACTTTTATGAATGCACATGAAAATTTATACCTCTGGGCGGCAGGCGCTTTTATTTTTACATTAGGTGAATTAATTTATGCCCCAGGAGAATATATGTTAATTGACAGTATTGCACCGGAAGGCATGAAAGCGAGTTA
The DNA here is from genome assembly GCF_053543535.1 of Providencia sp. AGC89. Taxonomy (NCBI): domain Bacteria; kingdom Pseudomonadati; phylum Pseudomonadota; class Gammaproteobacteria; order Enterobacterales; family Morganellaceae; genus Providencia; species Providencia sp. AGC89. Next base: position 101,231 of record NZ_JBIXLP010000067.1, on the reverse strand, counting down.
TTTTTCAGCCCAATCCCTTGGGCTATTGGGCGGTGCATTTAACCCTATGTTAACAGGTGTTGTTCTTACTGAGCTTCAGCCACATTTCATTTTTATTATTCTCATGTTTATTACCTTTCTGGCATGGTTATCCATGTTAAACGGGATGCGACTACGCAAAAAACAATTATTACGCACCGTATAGTGCGTTACCGTTAGTGCTCCATCATTAACGGTAACGCCTATTTTTCCTGACCCGTAAATTTAGCGTAGCCATAACGAGAAAAATTGCACTACTAATTATTAAGATGACTGAAAGTACTAAAGTTGAGAGATTATTTTCAGTCACCAGCAGTGAAAATGCAGGTATTGTAATTAATAAAGCTAAATTATTTATGCTTTCTGAAACAGATAATACTAATCCTTTATTTTTAGTACTCTCTTTAGCCAATAACGAGGTACTGACCGGTGAAGCCACCCCTAATGCTACCCCTATAAATAACAAGCAGATACAATCACCAACTAAGGGTAATTTTCCTGTAATAAATAACACTAAAGCAACCAATATTCCTAATAAAATTAGGATTAGTTTAGCCGCATCCTGTAGTTTATATTTTGCTATTTTCGCAACCAAAGCATTACCAATGAACAAGCCAATACCAAATAACCCCATAATGATACCAATCTCAGCTGTTTCTAATGCAGTTCTTTGTCTTATAATTTCCCCTGACAATAAAAAGATACTAACTGAAACCCCGTTCCATAATCCCTTTGCTATGATCAAACGTAAAATATTTGCTTGTATTAAGCAGCTCAATGAGTGGGGATAGGTATGGTTTTTTTTAGAACTCGGCAAGATAAACCATGATATAGAAAATGCGAATAAGCCACATAAACTCGTTAATATAAAAGGCGAATACCACGCAAAATATTGAACTAAAATACCCGCTAACATTGGCCCAGTCACAATGCCAACAGTCATTCCCATCATGACACTCCCCATCGCGGCTGCTTGGTTTTCTCTTTTTATCACATCGGCTATAAGGGAAAAAATAACGGGAACTAATGCCGCTGATGCCACTCCCCCTATAACGCGAAAAATTACAGCAACCGAAAAATTAGGCGAAAAAATAATCGCCAAACTATCTAGTGATAATAACAATATTGCAGTGAGTAAAATTTTTCGCTTATCTATTTGGTCAGAAAGGTAACCAATTAGAGGTGCTGTGAGTGTATATGCCAATGCATAGGACGATATTAGCCAAGGAATTTGTTCAGACGAAACTTCAAATGCCAGTGCTAGTGGCGACATTATTGAGGACAACATAAATTCTGTAGTCCCAACTAGATATACAATAACAGCAGATAAAAATAATACATTACGATTAGAGGTCATAGTATCCCCTTACGAGTGAAGTAATTAATATGATTTGAGTTTTAGATTTAATAAATTGAGTCTAAATTTAATGAATCGAAGAAATTAGATTTTGGGCTATAAGATGTCAAAATGAACGCAACTCGGCTAAAGTCACATAGTTTGAGGTGAGTGAAATGGGGTATTCTAGGTTAGTAATTAGGTAGGTTTCATCTAATTTAACACTAATTACGAGGCTAATGCAACTTTTAGTTTAACCTTATGGTTAACTATTTCTTATATTTAATTACCTAAACAACCCTCTTTTTAAATACAAATTATTAACATTTCGGTGAGTATGTAATAATGCTTATAAAAGTAACAATGTAATATTTAATTTATAATAAGCCGCTTTTACATCAAAAAAAAGCCCAAAATTATATTTTATAATATGCAAGAAATAACCAATAGATGCTTGTATACATGATTATTAAATGAATTTGTGTAAGTGATTAATTTAACAATTACATGAAAGTATATTTAGACTAGGCAAGGATGTATAAATATGAATATAACAACTCGATTAAAGATAGTTTCATTTTTACAATTTTTTATATGGGGATCTTGGTTAGTTACATTTGCGTCCTATCTTTTCAACACCCTACACTTTAAAGGTGGTGAAATTGGGTTAATATTCAGTGCATTAGGGATATCCGCTCTATGCTCACCAGTTATCATAGGGTTTATTGCAGATAAAATTAATAACCGTAAACTAGTTTATATCGCTTCTCATTTTATTTCTGCTTTATTCTTACTAGCGATGGCTCATAGTCATTCAATAACCCTACTGTTCATTATGACATTAATCCACCTAATGTTTTATATGCCAACAATTTCAATCTGTAACAGTATTGTTTTTGAAATGTTAGAGGAGCAAAAGCTTAGCTCTGATATCTATTTCCCTAAAATACGAGTCTATGGCACAGTTGGCTTTATTGTCGCTATGTGGACTATTAGTCTATTAAAACTTGAAATGAGTTTTTATCAATTATATATCAGTGCTGCTGCATCTATTGTTTTAAGTATTTTTTCTGTTTTCTTTATATCGATTAAAAGAGTTAATACATCAAAAAATAAAAAAATTAACTGCCAAAATATTATTCAGCTATTTAAAAAAGGTAGAGTCGCTGTATTTCTATTTTTTGCTATGCTACTCGGTTCTGTATTGCAAATAACCAATACCTTTGGTGTTCCTTTTTTGCAAGATATGGCTCTAGCTCCTGAGGCTAAGGGTTCTGTTTTCTCTGCGTATCCAACCATATTCTTATCAATATCACAGTTTTCTGAAATTATTTTTATTCTCCTTTTACCTATTTTGCTGAAAAAAATTAAAATTGAAACGATCCTATTGCTCAGTATGATTGCATGGATTTTACGCTTAGGATTATTTGCTTATGGTGACTTCACCTCCATAGGCACCATCGCCCTCTTCTTATCAATGGTTGTGTATGGCTGTGCATTTGATTTCTTCAATATTGCGGGAGCCCTATTTTTAGAAAAAGAAATCGCCCCTGAATTTCGTTCCACAGCACAGGGCGTTTTCACGACTTTAGTTAATGGGTTCGGTACTTTTTTAGGCGCAGTGCTTTGTGGTTGGGCAATTGAACTCAATACAGTTGAAGGTATTGTAGATTTGAAAACTTTTTGGCTAATATTTACCGGGTACACAGCAAGTTTTACGGCTTTATACCTTATCTATATGTTGTTCACTAAACATAATAAGGCTGAATCTATGTAATTGTTCATAATCACAAGCTCCCAAAGATAAACCTAAATCAACTTTACTCATGACTGCTAATGGGCTGTAGAACGATAAGCTAAGCGATTAGTACTTTAATTTTAAAGTACTGATTAATTTTTTGGGGGGCGTCTTTTACACCATCGACTCACATTAAGCTTTAGTTAACTCATCATAAAAGATGACCAATACTAAATGACTTATTATTTAAATCATTTACGTTGAGATTCTTTTAACAATAGTGCTTGTTTACGATCTATTCCCCAGCGGTAACCGGAAAGGTCACCATTATTTCTGACCACGCGGTGGCAAGGTATCGCTACAGCTAATATATTTGCAGCACAAGCACTCGCAACTGCCCTAACCGCTTTAGGTTGGCCTATTTTTTCTGCTATCTCACTATAACTTACTGTTTTACCAGCGGGTATATCACGTAATGCATGCCATACCCGTTGCTGAAATGCAGTACCTCTAATATCTAATGGTAGGTCAAAACCAATTTCGGGTGCTTCAATAAACCCCAAAACTTTCGCAATCACTTTTTCAAACTTATCATCACCTCCGATAAGATCAGCTTTAGGGAACTTATCTTGTAAGTCTCTCAATAGCTGCTCAGGGTCGTCTCCCAGTAAGATAGCACAGACACCTATTGGGCTTTGAGCAACCAATACAGTTCCTAATGAACAAGCAGCGAGAGCAAAATAAATTTTGCTGCCACCCCCTCCTGATTTCCAAGCGCTTGGGGTCATTCCTAGCCGCTGTATTGCCGTTTCATAAAAGCGGCTGTTTGATTGGTATCCTGCATCATAGATAGCATCAGTAATTCGTTCTTGTTGCTGAAGTTGACCTTGTAATTTTTCGTGTCGCAGACCGTTTGCATAAGCTTTTGGCGTTAAACCTGTGTGCGCCTTAAATAAGCGATGAAAATGGTAACGGCTAATTCCAACGTATTCTGCAAGTTCAGTCAGTGTCAACGGCCGATTTTGCTGTTCAATGTAACGGCAGGCCTTTTCTATTTTTTCCTTATAAAATTGGTTTAATTGTGCCGTTTCTGTACGTTGACGTTTACCGGGACGATAACCTTGCTTAATGGCTTGTTGCTCATTATCGAAAAACTCAACATTATCTCTATTCGGTAAACGCCCCGCAGCAGAAGGATGGTTATAAATTAATGATGTTTTCACACCATAAACAAAATGACCATCTGCATTTTTATTACGTTCGACTACGGCTTGCCAACGTTGCTCTGGAGATTTCCACATATTAACCATCGCTATGACCCCTATTCCACTTTAGAATTATTGCGTTAATTATCAACATTGGGCTAGCACAGAAACTCCGAACCTTGCTTTTTAATTATTCAATCGCTACTGGCTAACTACACGCCACTTCCGTTACGAGTTTTGTATTAGCATTTCTGCGAGAAATAACCAGAATAACACTGATGCCTAAAACAGCAATTAACGCCCCAATAAAGCTAATCATTGAATAGCTATAACCATGAGATAATATAACTCCCCCAATAGCGGCTCCAATCGCATTACCTAAATTAAAAGCCCCAATGTTAACAGAAGAAGCTAAAGCTTGTGCCCCCGTCGCAGCATTCATAACAAGCATTTGGATTGGTGGTACAATACCAAAACTAAAAATACTCCAAAATAATAAACCAGCACCAGCCCCGATTGAATTTACCGCGATAAATGGAAATATAGCCATACTGGACGCTAACATAATAAAAAATACAATTAAGGTACCAAACAATGATTTATCAGCAAACAGCCCTCCAATATAATTACCAATGGTAAAGCCAATACCAATAATTACTAACATCATGGTGATCATTTGATCTGAAGCTTGGATAAATTCCATTAACATTGGGGTTATATAGGTATAAAGTGTAAACATCGCACTGGCACCTAATACTGTTGAAAGCATCCCTAGCAATACCTGAGGTCGTCGCAGAATAGCTAATTCGCTTTTCACATTCACTTTTTTACTCGTCAAATGGCTAGGTAATGCCAAAACCAAGCTAATAATCGTCAATATACCTAAAGCAGAAATCAAATAAAATGCCTGACGCCAGCCTATCATTTGAGTTAATTTAGTCATTAATGGTACACCACCAATATTCGCTATTGTTAGCCCCATAAACATCGCTGCTATTGCACTGGCTTGTTTACCCGTTGGTACTACACTAGCGGCCACCATTGCGCCTAACCCAAAAAATGCGCCATGGTTTAAGCTGGTAATAAAACGAGAAAGTGACAGTGTCACTAAATCAGGTGACATGGCAGATAATAGATTCCCTATAGTGAATATTGACATTAAAAATATTAAAGCCATTTTCGGTCGTCTATTTGCTAAAAGTAATGTCATGATTGGCGCACCAATCATCACCCCTAATGCATATATCACTACAATAGAACCTACTGATGGTATGTCTACCTGAATATTTTGCGCGATATAAGGTAACATTCCCATCGGTGAAAACTCTGTTGCTCCAATAGCAAACGCACCTATCGCCAAAGCCAATAATGCTGTGTTTATTCTCATTCAAAACCCTTATTAAAATACATTATGAGTGCTGATTAATAACCCGAATTCTTTCATATTGAAACACAATGAAAAAGGCGTTAAGGTGAAAATGACTTTTGCCGGAAATGCAATAATGAAAATAACATTTGAAGAACTGCAAACCTTTATTAGTGTTGTCGATTGTGGCTCAATTACCGCTGCTGCTGAGCAGTTAAACGTCACTGTCTCAACTGCAAGTCGTCTATTACTTAGGCTTGAAGAAAAAGTGGACACCACCTTAATATATCGCACAACACGCTCAATAAAACTCAGTGATGAAGGTGCTGCATTTTTGCGAAAAGCGCGAGAAATTGTTAACCTCACTCAAGAAGCGGAAGAAATGCTATCTGCCCGCCAATCTATTCCCTCAGGCGTATTACGCATTGATGCATCAACCCCGTTTCTCACTCATGTTATTGCACCATTAGTCCCTTTGTTTTATCAGCATTACCCACAAGTTGAACTTGAAATACATAATTATGAAGGGATAACAAATTTATTAGAAAAACGGATTGATGTTGCCTTCCGTATTGGTACGCTTAAAGACTCTTCCCTTAACGCCACCTTACTTGGGTATAGCCAAAAACGGTTAGTCGCAAGCCCATCTTATTTAAAGCAATATGGCGTACCACAAAATATTGATGAACTAAATAAACACTGCATATTAGGCTTTACACAGCCTGATACCTTGAATGTATGGCCGATAAAAACCAACGATGAAAAATTGTTGAAAGTTACGCCTAATATTGCAGCTGCAAGTGGCGAGGTCCTATTTCACCTCGCTGTTCAAGGGGCCGGTATTTTATGTTCAGCAGATTTTGTTACGACGGATGCGCTTGAAAGTGGGCAATTATTACAAATTTTGGAAAGTAAAACTGTGGTGACTCGGCAACCCATTAATGCCGTGTATTATCGCAACCAAACCGTTTCCCCTCGATTACGCTGTTTTATTGAGTTTATAAAAAAATATTCAACTAAAATTGAATCCTGAATCCTCTATTCAGCAACCTTGTCTTTTTTATGTAATGCGTTTTTAAACCTTGTTAACGTCATACCCGTATGGCGTTTAAAATAACGACATAAATAGGACGTATCCTCGAAGTTTAATTCACTCGCTATTTGCTTAATAGATAATTCACCAACCTCTAATAATGCTTTGATTTCTAGAGTAACTTGTCTATCAATCAATGCTTTAGGTGGGTCATTAAAAAAGGCTTGGCTGATTTTCGATAAATAAAAAGGGGTAATTGCTAATTCATTCGCATAAAACTTCACCTCTTTATGTTGTTTGCAATGAGTCGTAATTAAATCCCAAAAGCGCCAACACAACTGTTCTTGTCGGCTTCTTTCCATCGGTTTATTTAGTTTATTTTGAGCCCCATTGCTAATCTCTAAAAATAGATTTTGTAGGTGATTTTTTAATTGCAATTGCCAATATTCGCCACGGCTTGATACGATTTCAAATAAAATATGCCGCCAGCTTTCAAGTACTGTTTTTTTCCCAGCTGGGATAGTAATAATCGGATATTCATTAAAAAATGAAAACAATTGGTTTGGCAATGAATAAGCGATTTCAGTTGCAAATTTTTTCTCAATCAATAGATAGTCAATCTGAAAATTGCGTGATTTAGCCTTTAACATCGCAAAAGTATCATCATATAACACCATGATATCACTTTTGCCAACAGTGTAATGTTTGAAGTTAATATTAAATACCGCTGCCCCTTGCCTGCATATACATACAGTGACATAAGATGGCCTTATTGGGGTCAATTGCATTTCATCCATATTCGTATTACCCAAACAAATCACATCCAATAATTCAATTTGATGTTTTTTTATACGAAGCATCTTTTTCCTCTTTCACCTTCGATTTGTTTAAATCATAGCAAATGAGTTGTCATTTGTACCCAAATTGGAGATGTATTGCCCTTTTTTGTTTTTCATAAATACCTAAAATAGCCTCCAATATCAAATAGGCATGATAAGGAGCTTTAGGATGATACTTAATACCAACAGGTTAGTTTTGCGCCCTTGGCAAGAAACAGATGCAAGTGATTTATATTTTTATGCAAAAGATAAACGAATTGGCCCAATAGCAGGTTGGCCCCCTCATCAAAATGAAGAAGAAAGTCGAATAATCATAAAAAATATTTTTATGCGTGAAGAGATCTATGCTGTTACGCTAAAAAATGACAATCGAGCTATCGGTTTAATTGGCCTATCCTTTAACCACGAAAGTAATTTCCCGATTGGTGATAATGATGCAGAAGTGAGTTATTGGATTGGTGTACCATTTTGGGGAAAAGGTTTGATCCCAGAAGCAATGTCTGAAATCATGCGCCATGCCTTTGTTGACTTGAAATTAGATAATTTATGGTGCGGGTATTTTCAAGGCAATCAACAATCTAAAATAGCCCAAGAGAAATGTGGGTTCAAATATCATTCAACCCTCGCCCCACAGTATATTGAGCTCATTGCAGAAACTAAAACAGAAGATATTAGCCGAATTACAGCCCAAGAATGGCTATCATTACAATAATTGTTTATTACTCACCAAGCAGCCATAAATTCAATATGGCTGCTTTCCATTGGTTACTATTCCCCACGTTTTTCAAACTGCATAAAATTATTCTACCCTGTTGTTATTAATGCTATGATTTTTCGATAATTATAAAGTTATAACATTTTTATTTTATAAAGGATCACAGGTAAACACATGCAGGACTATGGTATTTGGACAATTATAACTCCCATTGTGACCATTATTCTGGCTATATTAACTCGCCAGGTAATGCTTTCATTAATGTTGGGGATTTTAGTCGGTTTTACAGTTATTCATGACCACAATCTACTTTTAGGTGTTCAAGGCACTGTCGATGGGATTATTCATACTTTTTCATCCGCAGGTAATACTCGCACCATTGTCTTTATGGTAATGATAGGCGGTATCATGCGCTTGGTAGTTGTCACTGGTGGTGTTCGTGCCCTAGTTCAATTACTCACCAATAAAACTAAATTAATTAAAAACCGTACAGCCACACAACTGTTAGCGATAATCATCACATCTCTTATCTTTATAGAAAGTTCAATAAACCAACTCGTCGCCGGAGCATCGACTAAAAATTTAGCAAGGCAATATGGCGTTGCTCCCGAAAAAATGTCCTACATCATTCAAACAGCCTGTGTTTCGGTGTGTTCATCAGCCATAATTAATGGCTGGGGTGCAGTCATTATGGGGTTAATCGGTGTGCAAATATCTCAAGGCCTAATTAGTGGCGAACCTTTTGATATTTTAATTACCTCTATTGGTTATAACTTGATGGCATGGTTATCCATTATCACAATCTTGTTCTATGTATTTACTAATATTTCATGGGGCCCCATGAAAAAAGCAGAAGATAAATATCAACAAGATTTTGCCTCAGGGAATATCTCTCAGCACCAAGGGCAAAATGACGAAGATGAAATTATTGATCACCCAAACGCACATTCTTCATTAAACTTTTTTATCCCCATTTTATCTACTGTGCTTATGGTACCTATTGCGCTTTATATCACAGGAGATGGAGACTTTAGTAAAGGAAGTGGTTCAACATCTGTATATTGGGGAGTTATGTTTGGAACAGCAGTGTCTTTCTGCTGGTTTATTGGCCGTCGCTTACTAACTATTGATGATTTCTTTAAAGAGCTCTTTATCGGCTATGCCAATATGCTGAAAATTAGTTCTATTATGATCTTAGCGTTCTTAATGGGGAATGTTTCCGCTGAATTAAATACTGGCGCCTATATTGCCGAAGTCACTCATGGCGTTATGGCGCCGGGTTTCTCTATTGGTTTTATCTTTATTATCAGTGCCATCATGTCGTTAGCAACAGGAACATCTTGGGGAACATTTGCCATTATGATCCCCATTGGGGTTCAATTAGGTTTATCCGTAGGAATGCCTGTTGAGTATATGATTGGCGCTGCAATTTCAGGCTCTATTTTTGGTGATATGACATCACCAATTTCTGCCGATGCAATTGTTGCTTCGATGGCAACAGACTGTGAACATATTGAGCATATCCGCACTCAAATGCCATATGCATTAGTCACTGCCAGCATTGTGCTCGCCATTTACCTTTACCTTGGTTTCTCTTATTAATTTATTGGGAGTTTAAATGTCTCTTCAACAACAATTAAGCCAATATGCAAAAATAGATTTACTCAACGCACCAACTCCGCTTAACCGGCTTAACAATTTATCGCGTAAATTTCATCGTGAAATTTATATTAAGCGAGATGATATGACCCCCTTAGCGATGGGAGGTAATAAATTACGTAAGCTTGAATATTTGATGGCAGATGCCCTTGCAAAAAAGGCTAAAGTCATCGTAACTGCAGGGGCGATACAATCGAATCATGTTAGGCAAACCGCGGCTGTTGCTGCAATGTACGGTCTTGAGTGTGTCGCATTATTAGAGAACCCAATTCAAAGTGATAACCCTAATTTTCTGCATAATGGGAATAAATTACTAACTGATCTATTTGGCGCCCGTTGCGTCATGTGTGATGAATTAACTGACCCACAGTCACAGATGGAAACGTTAATTGAAACATTAGCGCTTAAAGACACCTATATTGTTCCAGTAGGCGGTTCAAATGCATTAGGTGCATTAGGGTATATTCAATGTGCTATTGAAATCGCGCAACAAAAGCCAAAACATATTGAATTCGATAAAATTATCGTCGCTTCCGGTAGTGCGGGAACCCACGCTGGCCTCGCTATCGGGATACAAGAATTATTATCTCAAAGCCAGGTTATCGGTGTCACCGTTTCAAGAAAGCAACAAGACCAATCCCCTAAAGTAGAGAAGCTACAAAATGAGCTAGCGCAAATGTTTGCGCTTACTCAAACACCAGAAATCCAATTATGGGATGATTTTTTTGCGCCTATGTATGGAATGCCAAATTGCCAAGGGTTAGAGGCAATTAGACTGTTAGCTCAACAAGAAGGTATTTTGTTAGACCCCGTTTATACGGGTAAAGCAATGGCTGGGTTAATTCATTACTTAGAAACGTCAACCGAAAATACCCCCGTATTATTTATACATACTGGCGGTGCTCAAGCCTTATTTGCTTATTCAGATATTAGCCAAAAAATTAAATAACCTACTTTGTGCAAAAGGGCTTATCTGCCCTTTTATCTTGCTTGCATAATCCTTTATATCCAAAAATGCTCTTCCCCCTCACCTCTGTAGCTATCTCACTGCATATTGCTATAAACTGATGATATACAGGAGATAATATTTATGACTCAAGTTTCTATTACACTGAGAAAAGCCACTGAACAAGATGCATCAATACTTAGTGATATAGGTATCAACAGCTATTGCCACCATTTTGCTGCTTTATGGAATAATCAAGATGAGCTATTAGATTATTTAGACCAAGAATATAGCCCAGTTAAAATTATTAATGATATCAACCAACAAAATATTGAATGGTACCTAATAGAAAATAGTTCTCCAATCGGGTTAGTTAAGTTAACTCACCAATCTTCCATACCTGAATCCTCAATAACAGGAACATTACTCAACAAACTCTATTTCTCACCCGACGTCACAGGTAAAGGTTATGGAATGATCGTTTTCAGATTAATTGAAAATATTGCCAAACAATCTGGCAGCACAGCATTATGGTTAGATGTTTTGGCTAGCAACGCGAGAGCCATCAAACTTTATCAGTCAAATGGATTACACATCCTGAAGGAAGTGTTATTCAAAAGTAAAACTCAGCAAACACTTGAATATATTATGAGTAAAACACTTTAATTTATTTAATCAGGAATATTTATGAAAAATACTATCCTCATCACCGGTGCTACGGGTCAAGTCGGTAGTTATTTGACCCAGTCATTACATGAAAAAGGATACCAAGATGTCGTTTTAGCTATTAGGGTTCCAAACAAAATAACTAACACCAGCTATCGTACCGTTGTCATGGATTACGATAAGCCTGAAACCATTGAAAATGCTTTGCAGGGTATTGATTCTGTTTTCATGATGACTGGCTATACCATTGATATGCTTGTACAAAGTAAAATTTTTATTGATACGGCAAAAAAATCAGGGGTTAAATATATCGTTCATTTAGGTGCTTGTGGCGATGATAATGCGCAAGTTGCTCATTGGGCTTGGCATCAGTTAATCGAGCGTTATATTGAATGGTCTGGAATGCAATATACTCATCTTCGCCCTGAATCTTATATGCAAAATCTATTAGGATACCAAGGGGATAATAACTTACAAAAAGGGATATTACGTTCTTATTTTGGCCATACTGTATTAAGTTGGGTTGATTGCGCAGATGTTGCCGAATTAGCTGCACATTGTTTACTTGCTCCTGAAAAACATACTGGTCATATTTATCGTCTTGGTTACGAAAATAAAAATTACACTCAGATTGCTGAACTCATTACAGAACAATTAGGTATAACTTTTCAGTATCAAGCAGAAAACCCAGATGAATTTTGGCAACATGCCCTAAATAACAATCTAGAGCTTGCCTATATGAAAAGTATCTATGACCATTATGTAGATTTTACAAATGGTAAGTTAGATCGCACAGGTATTGTTTTTGATAATTTTCAAACCATCACTGGTAAGCCCCCAACCTCATTAAAGCAGTTTATTTTAAAACACCAAAGATACTTTATATGAGCCTCACCCAGCTCACTATGTAATAGTGGGCTAACATTTATTAGTGAACATTTTACCTATAACGATGCCCTTCCTCCAGCTAACAGAGGCAGCAAAAATCACAAAAATTTCTTTTGCAAATGGCCTATGGTATTCGCTACAACCAAAAGAGGCTTTTGATTAAAATAGTAAGCAACTCTAACTCATAATTAATAACTCTATTTTATTAGCCTATAACTAATAACATACAAAGATTGCTCTGTTGGGTAAATTTCTCTAATCAGTTTTTTCAATGTATCTAATGTCATCGCTTCTTGCTGAGCATGGTATTCAGAAATATCATCGTAAGAGATAGGCTGTACCGAAAGAATTTCAATATCCGTATAGTATTTATTTGTTTCTAATGCATATACTTTAACAAAACTACCTGGCACATAATGGCTTTCGCTTTTATCACGAATAGTGATAACTTTTTCTCCTGATACGACTAATGGCAGTAAACGTTCAAAAAACGTGATGGTCTCTGGTGCTGCACTCTTCATATTATTCTCCTTATATTGTCAGTGAAATACCTTATCATAAAAACCAATTTTTAAATCCATCAGTAAATGCAATGGTTCCAATCGTGCTGTCAGAGGCTCAAGCACTATAGCGATTGAATTGTATTATATACAATGTAACCCAAAAGCAACTAGCCGTAATAAATCACAGGGTCTACAATGAATAACAAAGAAGGTTTATTTTACCAACAAGAAAATCATTTTTGGTCAGCAATTTGCTTAGAAACCGCTCATATTGACGACCATGTCATCGCTTATTTTTCTGAGCTTCCTCTGCCTGTTTTTAATTTTATTTATTTACATAAAGACGCAACTATTACAGGCTTTGAAAATGCACGACATTTATTTAAGCAACGCTCTAAGCCTTATGTACTAGTCGTTCATGAACAAGCACTTCATCAAGTCAAATCTGAAATTGCCAAATTAAGTTTAATTGCTGATGGTGAATCAACGGCCATGCTTCTTCCTCAAGCATCATTATCTCAATATTCTATAGCACTACCGCTTGCCGCAGATTACCGAATTGAAACCTGTAATGAACAATTAACTAATTGGGCACAACCTTTAATTACAGCTTTCCCAATTGAAGCTGAAGGAGAGGAAAACGATTCAACCGTCATTAACGAATACATTCGTTATCACCAAAGAGCTATGGATAAAAATACAAATATGATGCATTTCGTCTTATTTGATAAGCAACAACCCGTTTCTACTCTAACCTTAACTATAAATGAAAAAACTGCTCGCCTTGATGATATTGGAACTGATGTTCAATACCAAGGCAAAGGGCTAGCGACTCAATTAATTAAACATGCTCTTTTCTTCTGTCATCAGCAAGGTATAGAGCAATGTGTACTCGAAGCGTCATCAGATGGGCTATCTATTTATAAGAAATTAGGTTTCGAACCTATATTCAATTACTACAGTTTTATTGCTGAGTAATCTAATAGTTACACTTTAAAAATTAAGGTGTAACTATTCATCATAGGAAAAGATTAGTTATTGATTGTTTGGTACCAACTCTGAATATCCCTAATAATTTCCTTGGTATGTAATTGCCCTTTATTATCTTGGAAAAAATGGTCTAACCCTTGATATTGCTTAAAGCTCACATTGGTATTATGGTTTTTTTGTATCATTTTTTCCGTAGCATAAGCATCAACGTTGGTGTCGGCCATAGTTTGGATAACTAAGTGCGGCGTTTTTATCGATTGAATTAATTTTAAATTATCAATGGTTAACATTTCATACCACCACATGGCTCCATGACCACTCACGAACTGGTCTTTTCTTAATTGCTTTTGTTTGACGGCTTTTGCAAACTGTTTAAAACCCTCAATGGAATTATCGACTTCGTCGGCAGGGGTATTATTCTTAATACTGTATAAAACGTCATCGATAAAAAATTGCCCTCCAACGTTAATAGCGACGGAGGCAGTTATAAAATCTACTTTAGACGCAATTAAATTAGTGACTGTTGCCCCCTCGCTCCCCCCTAATAAAATAATATTCCGGTAATCATTTTTTAGCTGCTGTAACACCGCAATATAATTATCCGCCCTTTCTAAAGGGGAATCTTGGGACATATATTCAACGGGGCAATTTTCTTCCGAAACTGGGTTTCCATCAATACCAACTTGCCGAGTCAAGCCTGTTTTTTCAACTAATAAAATATCATTCTTAGGGAATGCGATAGCAAAATTTCTTACCATATTAGGGTTGTTTGTCACGCTTATGCAATCAGACCCTTGCAATAATACTAACAAATCATTTGAGTTTAGTGCTTGTTGCTTAATAACGTAATAATCAACTTTTTTCCCCTCATGGAGTAAAGTTTGCTTTTGCCAGTTATCTCCCTGTGCAAATGCATTTAAGCTGTAAATAGAAAACAAGAAAGCAACAATTTTTAGCTTCATAATATGCCCAAATAAATTTTAGTCAGGTGATTATATTAAACCATCCTGTAAATTAGGTGCTAAAAATGCCTTAATAAAGATATGAATTTAGAAAAATGATAAATAACAATAAAAGTCTAGCCACTGATTAAGCAAGCTATCTTCTATCCAGAGTTCCCAAAATAGTTTTTCCCGCCTAATTATTGTTCATACTGACCTAACTAGTCTTATTGACTCATAATACCTGAGAATATTATTCAGTGATGACACTAACCACAAAAAAATTTATTTTTGCGTTAAATTCGCACTAGAACCTTATGATATTGTTTCATTAGTCCCTATGATTAAACCTACTGATGTACACTTAAAGGCAAGTACTTTGATGGCAAAAGAGCCATTATTGTCTTTGATTGCTCTATTCTCCACGAGCAAATTCTCGCTATTTTAAATAATGGTTAATTTTATTTATCTTATTGTAAAGTAATTAAAAATGCACTCTACCCAACAATTAAACGTTAATATTCACGCTGCGCCAGCCAAAAAAGAACAAGTTTCTACACGAATTATCTTTTTTATTGCAGGTTTTGTAACCGCTGCGTGGGCCGCTATAGTGCCTTATATTAAGATTAACACGGCAGCAAATGATGCCACCCTTGGTATGTTACTGCTCTGCTTTGGGGGTGGTGCTCTCGTTGCCATGCCAATGACTGGCGCTCTGGCTGCAAAATATGGTTGTCGGCGATTAATGGTTTTTTCAACAATTGCGTTTTGTTTACTCTTCCCTATTTTATCTTTCATATCGCAAATTAATTTGTTAATAATCGGCTTATTACTGTTTGGTATTTTTATCGGTTTAACAGATTGTGCCATGAATGTACAAGCCGTGATCGTCGAAAAATCATCCGATAAACCCATCATGTCAGGATTTCATGGGTTTTATAGTATTGGTGGTATTGCGGGGGCCGGTACGATGAGCCTAATATTACTCCTCGGCGCTTCAGCAGTGCTTGCATCAGTTATTATCTCTGTAATTGCATTCATTTTACTCATGGTTTGCTATAACGGTCTGCTCCCTTATGCCAATGCGCCGTCAGGGCCACTGATTGCGGTCCCTAAAGGGATTGTGCTCATCATCGGGATTGTTTGCTTTGCCGTTTTTCTTTCTGAAGGTGCAGTATTAGACTGGGGAGCCGTGTTTCTTATTGAGCATCACGGTTTAAAAGAAACCCTAGGGGGACTTGGTTTTGCAGCCTTCGCAACCATGATGACTATTGGCCGGTTATTCGGCGACAAGATTGTTATGCGAGTAGGTTCTGCACGTGTGGTTTTTTTAGGGGCTTTGATTGCTTGCTCTGGTTTTGTTATTGCCGTTTTATCACCGTCTTTAACATTGGCGATCATCGGCTTTGCTTTAGTCGGTGCTGGTTCATCCAATATTGTTCCTGTCATGTTTTCCGCTGCTGGGAAACAAAAAACTATGCCTGAATCACTAGCTGTCCCGGCAATTTCAACCTTAGGTTATTTAGGTATTCTTGCAGGCCCTGCCGCAATCGGTTTTGTTGCCTTTCATCTATCATTAGCCACCTCATTACTGATGATCTCTGCATTACTTATTATTATCGCTTTCGTGACACGTTTTATTCGCGTGTAATCGATTTAACATCATAAGGTGATTGACCAAAGTCAGTCACCTTATGATGCATTCTTAATCCAGTTCTACTGTCCCGCTAATACAGTTAACAACATCACCGGCAACCCAGATCCCTTCATCATCAGCGGTTACATAAATTAACCCATTGCGCCCAATGCACTGACCTTGACCAGCAGTATATTGTTGCGGTAATTTCCCCTGAGGGATTAACCACTGTGCAGCCACCGCATTAAAACTTCCCGTCACAGGGTCTTCTTCGGCTATGGAACAACAAAATGCCCTAACCTCTAATTGTTTATCATGACCTTCAGGGCAAATGGCACATAATCCAATGTCATATCCCTTTAATTGGGAATAGTCAGGTTCAATGTGCAATAGTTTTTCAACAGATTTAAGTTCAATACCAAGCCAACCAGGACCATTATCGAGCCACTTGCAGCCAACGACATCATCATCTGTAAGCCCAAGTGCTTTAAAAATTTTATTTTTTTCTTGTTGTTCTATTTCACCACCACGAATTAGTGGTGGCGCCATAAATGCCAGCTTACCATTTATTCGTTTTATTGTTACTAAGCCCACTCCGCACTCTTGGACTATGGTGTCTAGCGGTCGACCATAAGTTTGCTGCCATACAAAACAACTGCCTAAAGTTGGGTGCCCAGCAAAAGGGAGTTCACCTTCCGTGGTATAAATCCTCACACGGTAATCCGCTTTAGGTGTTGTTGGTTTTAATAAAAAGACGGTTTCACTTAAGTTAGTCCATTTTGCAAATTTATTCATTTGCTCTTCTGTTAAATCGTCAGCCCCTACAACAACAGCCAAAGCATTGCCATCCATTTTTTTAGATGAAAAAACCGTTACTTGCTCAAAAATATACTTCATTTACTTTCCCTATTTTACTTCTATGCTGCATCAATGTTCGAATAATAATGCGCCATTAATGAATTAATCGGATATAATTAAAATAATAGCTTATTAATTGTTGCCTTAACTTTATAGTAGTTTTCATTATATGGCGACTTTCTGGGTAATTTATGCATTCTGAACATAAAAAAACTATTGTTATCGTTGGTGCAGGCATTGTCGGAGTGACACTCGCATGGTATTTATCAAAAGAGAGTGATAGCAAAATTATTTTGCTAGATAAAGGCCATGTTGCTCAAGGGGTAACACAGCACTCTTTCGCATGGTTGAATGTTTCATATGGGCGACCAGATGGTTATAGCCAGCTTCGTCAGCAAGCTTTAGCGAGTTGGCATCAGTTGGAAAAATTAACCCATGGTGAGATAAAAATTAATTGGTCTGGTGCTATCAGTTGGCACAAGACTGATAAAGAAACCCAAGAATTCATCAATAGCCACCAATCTCAAGGTTTTAACATCCAAGCGTTAAACCGTATTGAGTTGCAAGCGATGGAACCTAACTTAAAAATCTCACCTGCTATTACTGCTTTTTGCCCTGATGAAGGTAGCATTGACCCTGTCAATACCACACAAACCTTGTTAAAACTTGCTATTAAACAAGGTGTAACATACTTACCTGAGCACGAAGTATTATCCTTAAATGTTAGTGATAAACGTATTTTAGGAGTCAAGACTAGCGAGGGTAATTTCATCGCAGATCAAACCGTCGTCACTGCGGGAGTTGGAGCAACTGGTATCATTAATTCATTAGGAATAACGCTGCCAGTTTCAGCATCTCCTTCAATTATTGTCCATTTTACGAAACAAGATACCGTCAAAATGGTTCAACATATCATTTCAACACCCGCAATGGAGCTTCGCCCAGAGACTTCTGGTAAAATTGTTTGCGCTGAAGATTATATTGATGAGCAGCCTATACATAGTGCAGTCAATATCGCACAAAATGCCCTTACAACAATCAAGAATTCATTTATAGGTAGTAATACACTAACTCTTGATAAAACTTTCATAGGAATGAGACCTATGCCTAAAGATCAGATGCCAATTGTTGGAAATGTTGCTGATTTTGAAGGTTTATATATTATCAGTATGCACGCAGCAATTACATTAGCGCCTTTGATATGCCAGTTAGCTCAAAGTGAAATATTACATGGTGTAAAACATGCTGCTTTAGGCCCATATCGATTAACTCGTTTTGCATCAGGTAACTGACAAATGAATATTCCGCTTTATTACTTAAGACACTACCAATCGATCGAAAAAACGTTTTGGACTTCAATTTGTGAACATAGCATTCAAATAGCACAGCATACCATTTGCTACTTGACGCCCTTAAACTCCCCTGCGTTTAATTTCATTTATCTGCAACCTGATTCCACCAGCCATGCATTTATGCAGGCACATAACTTATTTATATCACAAAGAAAAAACCACACATTAGTTATCCCTGAAGAAATGTTGCCACAAATTGTGCAACAGGCTGAATCATTAAACTACAAACGTGACAGCGTCACAACCGCTATGGCGTTGACCCTTGCAAAACAGAATGAGGTCACTCTGCCCAATAACCAAGTTGATATCGTACTGGCTAATCATGACTTATCGCTCTGGGCCGCTCCTCTCGTGGCTGCATTTTATTTATCTGAAGAACACGATGAAGTCATTAAAGAGTATGTTCGTTACCATGAAGATGCATTACAGCAAGGTGCGCCACAATTTCACCTCGTATTGCTCGTCAATGGTGAGCCAGCGACTTCAATGACAGTGACCATAGAAGGTACCCTTGCTCGTTTCGATGATATCGGTACTGAGCCGAAGCACCAAGGCCATGGGTATGCTTCACAACTTATTGATTACGCCTTAGCATTTTGCCGCCAGCAAGGTGTCGAACATTGCTTCCTTGATGCCTCAGAAGCAGGGTTTGACCTGTATAAAAAATTCGGTTTTGAGCCCTTGTTCCGCTATATTAACTATGTCTGGTGTAAATAGTTCACGTCATTGGCGTTATTTGCACGACCTCCCTGAGCTGGAACCATTGCTTGTACAGTGGTTCCTTCAAGAGTGGCCCTCCCATTATGGTCCTCTAGGTAAAGGTGATGTTTGGCAAGATATTGCTTCCTATCGCCATCGTGAAGGGGTCGGTATGGGGATCATCGCCTTTGAACATGATATACCTTGTGGTTTTATTGCATTGAAAAGTGATACTTTTTTTTCTGATAACACCGCATTTCCATGGGTTGGTGCTTCCTTTGTTATCCCCAGAAAACGAAATCAGGGTATCGGGAAGTTTTTGTTTGAACAACTTGAATGGGTTATTGATAAACAGCAATACCCTCATATTTTTTGTGCAACCACAGTGGCTGATAACTTACTTATTCGCTGTGGATGGCAATTAAATTTATCATTAAGTCAGCCTTCTCTACGTATTTACCACAAATATATCTGACAGTTACATTGCATGAAAATTAATATCATTGGTACCAGTGGCAGCGGTAAAACGACTCTTTGCCAACAACTTGCATCGCTATTAAACGTGCCTTCAATCGAATTGGATAGCCTATATTGGCTGGAAAATTGGCAAGGTTCTTCGGATGAAGCGCTTAACCAGAAACTAAGCGCAGCCTTGAATGAATCCGTATCAGGCTGGGTGCTCGATGGAAACTATACACGGACTCAACCCATTAAATGGAAAGAGGTTGATATGGTGGTTTGGCTGGATTACTCATTACCTCGAACCCTTTATCAGTCTATTATACGCACGTTATCACGTATTCGTTCAGGGCAAGAACTGTGGGAAAATACAGGTAATAAAGAAAGCTGGAAGAACGCCTTTTTCAGCCGTGATTCGATTATTTTATGGCAGCTAAAAACATACTACCCAAATAAAAGAAGAAACCTAAAACATATGGCTAATATCAATTTGCGCCATATTCAGTTTGTTCGGCTGACTTCGCCAAAGGAGACCCGCCTATTTTTTGAACATATAAAGTCGCAAATTTAGGAGAGATTAATAGGTTAACGCTGGTAGTCTGGGATCACCTCAGTAGCCATAAAGACTACCGAGGTAGTATAAATCAACGATTAAATTTCATCACATGCTGTTTTCAGCATCGCCGTTTGTTGGAACTTTTCAATGCCTAACTCAATCAAACGACTAATTAATTGCTGATATGTCATACCGCCTTGTTGCCATAGCTTAGGATACATACTGATATTCGTAAAACCTGGCAACGTATTGATTTCATTAATAACTACATCATTATTTTCTGTTAAGAAAACATCAACACGCGACATACCGCTACAATTTAATGCCCTGTATGCCGATAACGCAATCTCACGAATTTTATCACTAACGGCTTCATCTAGCTGAGCTGGAGCAACCACAGAAGCACCATTTTCATCAATATACTTAGTGTGATACGCATAGAAGCTATCATGTAAAACAATCTCACCGCATGGGCTTGCTAGTGGGTTTTCATTGCCTAACACTGCACATTCAATTTCGCGGCCTTTTACTGCGCTTTCAATTAACACTTTAGTATCGAATAAAAATGCAAAATCGAGGGCTTGGTTAAATTCAGCTAGATTACTGACTTTATTAATACCCACTGAAGAGCCTTGATTAGCGGGTTTAATAAACAGAGGTAGGCTTAACTGAGCCACTATTTCATCATAGTTAACTGTGGTGCGCTCACTGTTTAAAACGGTAACAAAGGGTGCAATTTTTAAACCCGCATCTCTTAGTAACCTTTTCGTTACGTCTTTATCCATACAAGCCGAAGAACCTAATACTCCAGGCCCAACAAAGGGTAAATTAGCCATACGTAAAAGGCCTTGTAAGGACCCATCCTCACCTAAATTACCATGAACAATTGGAAATATAACATCGATTTGAGGGAGCGGCTTTGCGTCTTCTAAAGAAATAAATTGTTCGGATGTCTTGCCTGGAACAATCGCAATACTACGCTTTGGTGTATTTAATGTAATACGAGATGGGTCATCACCATGCAATAAGAAATCGGCTTCGTTATATTCATGCCATTGCCCTTCTTTATTAATACCTAAAAGGCATACATCAAACCTATTGCGATCTAGCCCATTGATAATATTTTTAGCGGACTGTAAAGAAACTTCATGCTCCGTTGACTTACCACCGAAAATAACACCTACCCGTATTTTGCTCATTATCTGCTCCAACATAAGACATAAAACCCAGCAGAGAAATATAGCACGCACGGAAATAGTTATGTCATAAAATCTTTATATGACAGGGGGGTTCGGTGAATTAACAACCAAAATATCCTTTTTTGATAGTTAACTATATTAATTTATGATTGTTTTAATACTTGTATTCACTTGGTCGATTAACCACTGGGTAAAAATATCTGCTGCACTCTTAGGCTTGATGGGTTTTACCGACAATAAATAATACGCTGAGCCATCTTGCATAAACCCATCTGGAGCACAAAGTTGCTTCGATTTAACTTCATCAGCGACCATCAAAAATGATGCCAATGCGACACCTTGCCCTGCTAATGCGGCTTGAATACATAGATAAAAATGTTCATAAGTGATTACCTTATTCCCTTGAAAAGATACCCCTTTCATTTTCTGCCAAGTTTGCCATGCATTTGGCCGCGACGCTGTTGATAACAATGTCGCGTCGCCAATTCCCCCTGCAAAATCTATTTCGGGCCTAATAACCACCCCCATATGTTCAGAGCACACTTTTACCGAACTAATGTACATATCCCATGTGAAATCATTTCGTCTAAGCGCTAAATCAACATTGGTTTTAGTAAAATCAATAGGCCCTCCAGCGGCAACCAAGTGCACCGTAATATCTGGATAATGTTGATAGAAATCAGTCAACCGAGGAATTAACCACTTCATCGCAATCGTCGGCTCACAAGATAAACTTACCACATTAGAGGTGTTATTTGCGGTGATTTTTTCGACACTTTCTCGCAATTGCTCAAATATAGAAGTGGTTGTTTGTAGTAATAATGCCCCTTCTGCAGTTAAAAAAACAGCTCGGTTTCTGCGCTCAAATAGCTCGACATTAAGGTGTTCTTCCAATAAACGAATTTGCCGGCTAATTGCGCTGTGAGTGACATTTAACTCTTCGGCAGCTTTAACAAAGCTGCCTGCTTTAGCGGCAGCGTCAAAAAAACGTAATGAAGTTAAAGGTGGTAGTTTCATATAGGTAATAAAAACTGACAGATTTATGTCAGGATAAATCGCTTTTTAGTTTTAATCAATCTATTGATAATAAAAAATAATAAGCCAGCTGAGAAAGATAAAACAAAGACTTTTCAGTAAGTTTTTATTACTCATTTAGGGAATTAATATGAATGAAATTATTGCTGTTGCCACTATTACGATTTTGGCCGTTATTAGTCCAGGCCCCGATTTTGCTATGGTGACGCGCAGTAGCTATACCTATGGGGTTAAGACAGGGTTAATTTGTGCGTTAGGTATTGCTATCGGTGTACAAGTACATGTTTTTTATACTATTTTCGGCATTACAGTGATCATTATGAGTTCACCCACTTTATTTTTAGTGGTGAAACTTCTTGGTGTTTTTTATTTGGTTTATATAGGTTTTAAGTCATTTATAAATAAAACAAAGATAACAACAGGTGCTTCCCAAGGTCAGTCGCTATCACATTTTGTCGCGTTTAAAACGGGCTTTTTAACTAATGCGTTAAACCCCAAAACAATGTTTTTTGTTGTTTCTGTCTATAGCCAAGTCATCCAAGTGAATAACTCTGTTTGGTTAAACCTAGGCTACGGGTTATTTATCTCTTTTGCCCATTTAGTCTGGTTTAGTTTAATCGCCCTATTTTTTGCAACCCCAACTGTACGTAATAAAGTACTTAACTACCAACTTGTGATGGATAAGGTTATTGGTCTTTTACTTATCGTGTTAGGGTTATCTTTGTTGTTTTTCAACGTGAGCTAATTTTGCGTTGGCTTGCCAGTCACTGTTGATAATATTCATTGACCATTTTCGCCAACTCAATCACATCCTCAGGAATATTGAGTTTGGCGAGTTGCTCATATGCAACCCATTTGAATGGCGCAATGGGAGGCTGTGCTGGCGACAATAATTCGCACAAATACACCATATCAATATGCCAATGATCCCCTTGCGTTTTATCAGCAATAAATTCTTTTAAAATCGCGAGAGGTAAAGGCAATACTTGTGTCGGAGGAACCCCCTTTACCTTTGATTTAAAAGGATAACTACAATCAATAACCTTGCATTCCAACCCCGTTTCTTCAAGAACCTCTCGAAAAACAGCCTGCTGTGGTTCTTCATTCGCTTCAATATGGCCACCGGGGGGTAACCAAAACCCTAATTTACGATGTTCATGTAATAAAAACTCACCTTTATCATTACGGATCATCGCAGTAGCTGTATAGTGCTTCACTTCATTATTCATTTTATAACCATTCTTTTATTAGATTAACAACGCGCTACCTTCCAGTCATAAGGCATTAACTGTGCTAATGTCACTTGCATATCATCACTCACACCCACAATCGTTTCTTTATTTTTATCCGACAGTTGGGTAAGAAGCTCACGGCATCGTCCACAAGGAGGTACGATACAACCTGATGAGTCAACAGCAACAATAGCTTTAATTACTGACTTACCTTCCTTTAACATATCAGCGACAGCAGCGTGCTCAGCGCAAAAACCCAATGAGCATGCTGAATCAATGCTCACACCACTATAAATTTCACCATCTTCTGTTTCTAATGCAGCTGCTACATGCCCGCTTTCTATATACCCATTAAAGGTTGCGGGCTTTGCATAATTTTTAGCAATTTCTATTAGATGTTTTAGCATAAATAACCCCAGATTTATCTTTTAATTCAACACTATTAAAAACTAATCGAATAAAAACCATCAAGTTTTTCGTGCGTTATTGTAAGCCTAGTCACAACAATATCACTTGATGTTGTAGGTTAATGATTATTACAACATAGGACGTTATTATCTGTGCTGTTGCGAAAAAATAACCTATAACAGATTTTCGCACTATTGGAGCGACCCAGACTTAATATTTACCCTACATTTGTTACTTCACCAATTAGATGATGGACACGCTATATCGTTGCGAAACCCTAGGTACATACTGGGAATTGCCACATAAAAACGTATAACCATAACAAAAATAAAGTGATAAGTTATATTTATAGGCAAATATTCAGTCTACTAGACGCCCTTTCACCATTACTTATATTATCTGCTCAATAGGGATGCTATGCACTTTATCGTCGTTACACCTCAGGACACACAACTTATTGAACAAATTAGCAGTGCCTTACATCATGAATGGCGGCATTTACCCCCGTGGGAAAATATTTCTGCCATTCGTATGCGGCTAATAGAACGCTGTAGTCATGACAACCCGCAAATACTATCTTGTTATGCGGATAAAAATGGCAATCTCCTTGCTACTGCAAGTACTATTTTGCATGAATTAACGGGTGTCCACCAAGCTACTTGGTGGCTAGGCGAAGTGCTCACAGTCCCTGAAGCCCGCGGACATAAAATGGGCAGTAAACTTATTGAAGAATTATATAACTACTATCACAACCTGATAGGCCAAAGCCTTTACTTATACACTCCGGATATGCAGCAACTCTATCGTCGAATGGGCTGGAAAGATGTCGAGGAACGGATAGTGAACCATGAGCAGGTTACAGTGATGAAACGTTAGTCTCCATAAAAATAGCCGATATACCATCGGCTATTAGTAGGTAGTAGGATAATTTATCCCTATGCGGTTAAAGCCAGTTTCACACCAAACATTAGAAACACGGCACCAATACAGCTATTGGAAAATTTGGATAATTTTTTATTGTGTTTCACCATATTAGTCACTGCAACTGCACCAAAAATTAGTAATGATAAATAAATCATACTGCAAGTTTCTAAAATGAGGCCCAGAATGAAAAATGGCACTCCAGCGCTTGGGTAAGCAGGGTCTATAAATTGGATAAAGAACGACACATAAAAAATGATCATTTTGGGGTTAAGTAAACTTAAAAAGACGGCTTTTTTAAATGTCCCTTTAGTGGCAAGGACAATAGAATCAACATCACCCGCCGTGTCTTTTTTATGTAGAACGCTATAGAGTGTTTTAATCCCTAAATAAAATAAATAAGCTGCCCCTGCATATTTTATGACGCTAAAGAATATAGGAGAGGTTTTCACCAATGAAGCGACACCCAAAAATGATAAAAATATGAGTACAGCATCACCAGTAAAAACACCTAACGCTGCTTTATAACCATTTTTTACGCCATATTTTGCACTGCTCGTTAAAACAAATAAAGAATTAGGGCCGGGTACCAGAGTAATAAATATTACACCAATAAGATAAGTCCATAAGTTTGTAATACCGAGATTTTCAAGCATAGTAAACCTGCTAACTCTATAAAAGTTATAACAAAAAATTCACATTCTTTCTTAATGATTACTATGATACAGATCTTCTGTTTTATATGAAAGATATCACTAATTAATAATTTTAATATGGATTTATCATCTACATATAAATAAAAAATCAGCTTAACCAATGAGTCTCTGGCATCTAAAACGGAATATAAAACCAGAGAGGTTACCCTATTCAGTGGCGTGCTGAAAATAAATTACTAGCGTGTTTTTATGCTTACATTTCATAATTAATTGGAGTTTTAAACTTTTTATGGCCATCTATTAGCAGTAGTGATTAAGTTTGTATTTCAAGATATAACATAACAGCCTGTATTACATAAAAGTAGCTATGGCACTAACATCTATTTATTAAACACCCTATATAAATTAGTATTCCAAATGCCATCTTTCTGCTTATTAGTTGTTATTAAAATAATGCTATCAATAAGTCGCTTAATAAAAATAGCTCATAAACGACTCACTTTTGGGAATGCTATGGAAAGTACCCATTACTTTCATTTACAAGGCCTTGGTGGGCTTGAAATGATCAATGGCACGTAATCAGGTGGATATAAAAGAGCAATCTTGTTTTATCCCATTGAGTTATAAGTCTTTAATATAAATTATATTGCTATAATTATTTTTACTCATAATAGGTATATATCTACATGTATTCTCAACAACATCACTCATGGCAAAAAGCAATGATGAACGGCGCTGTTCACACTGCCCCTCTCAACCTTGCCGTTATTCCATGGGGAGTCCTCGCTGGCTCTATGGCTGTCGAAACAGGGCTTGATTTTTGGCAAAGTCTTGCCATGTCAGCCATGGTATTTGCTGGTGCTGCTCAATTAGTTACACTTGGGTTACTTAATTCTGGTGCTGGTTATATCACGATTATTATCTCGGTTTTCTTTATTACTTCTCAACACTTACTATATGGGTTGACACTGCGACCCCAAGTTAAAGACTTTACAACGCCTCAGCGCCTTAGTATCGGCTTCTTACTGACAGATGAGTTATTTGCGATTAGTGCAGCAAAACGCCAGAGTTTAAGTTTTCCTTATCTCTTTGGTGCAGGTTTTAGTTTTTATCTGGTTTGGTTAATTACCAGTCTTTGCGGGATTGCGATGGCCAATATTGTGGGCGATTTAAGTCGATTACATCTTGATTTTTCTGTGGTTGCAACTTTGCTCGCAATCGTCGTTCCATTAACAAGAAAAATAAGTACACTTTGCGGAGTTATCTTTTCACTCGTTGTCGCTATCATACTTTCAATGTACTCCTTCAGTAGTGCTATTGTTATCGCAGGCGTTGGTGGGATGTTTGTCTCTGTCGCAGTTTCACGTTTATTGAAGGAGGAAAAATGATCTGGTTGTTAATTATTAGCTTAACCGCTATTGTTTTTACTCTGCGCTATATTTTTCTAATCCCCCAATTACCAATACGGTTACCCCTTGTCGTTCGTCAAGCTTTGAGCTATTCGGCTCCCTGCTTATTGACCGCTATTTGCGCACCTGTAATTTTGCTAGAAAACCATGAGATTCGCAGCTTCCCAGACAACCCTTACCTTTGGGGTGCTCTCTTTTGTGTGGTCGTAGCTTCAGTGCTTAAAAATATGCTATTAACCGTTGGGCTTACCTTAGTCTTTTTCTATTCCCTTATTTATTTTATGGGCTAGATAACACTACATGGGGTAAAGCATCGTTCAGTGCTTTGCTTTATCCTGTTATTCCCTCATAATAGCCACCTCGTCATCGCAAGTTTCTTTTCAAACAATATCTTGTCAGCGTTGTCACGGTAACCATTAATGCAAACAATATGATTGCGTTAATTAATTTTATAAATAATGGATAAAATACAACCATGCTTAATAATTATGTTTTACGTAGTATTCGCTATATGTTGGACTTGAGCGATGCTCAGATGGTTAATATCGTAAAACTAGCAGAGCTCACAATTTCAAAAGAAGACATGGTGAGTTGGTTAAAGAAAGATACAGACCCTGAATACATTGAATGTAATGATAATGTAATGGGGCATTTTTTGAATGGGCTGATTTATTATCGCCGTGGTAAAGATGAAAGTCGTCCTGCACCTGAAATCGATACTCGTTTAAACAATAATATTATTCTCAAAAAATTACGTGTCGCTTTTGAACTAAAAGACACTGATATGATTGAAATTTACCAACTCGCTGACTTTCGTGTTTCAAAACCCGAACTAAATGCCATTTTTCGTAAACCCGGGCATAAAAACTACCGTGAATGTGGAGACCAGCTACTTCGTTACTTTCTAAAAGGCCTCACAACGCGTTTTCGAGGCGATAAATAGCCTTTACCAATGGCTATTTTTTAATCTTTCATTTTACACCTTACTGACAATTGTCTATAATAAATAAGACAAATGTCAGGAGGTATTCAATGAGAAACTATATTCCAGCACTCCCAACCCAACCCACCACGCCACCTTTTAAGCCCCTATGGCGCTTTGCTGGCCTACCCGCAGAACGTGGTATCGAACTCACTCATTTCCTACGACAAGGTCTTTCCGTTACGGTGTTAGACAACATTCAAGAATGGTCTGGCATCAGCAAATCTGAATTACTCCGTATTTCAGGTATTAATGAGCGCAATGTGGCAAGGCGTAGAAATGCAGGTCAGCCACTCAATGCCGATGAAAGTGAAAGAATTGCTCGCTTAGTGCGTGTATTTGATGCCGCTGTACGCTTATTCAATGGTGATAAGTCAATGGCAAGTGATTGGTTGAATCACCCCGTGAAAGGCTTAGGACATACGCGCCCTATAGAGTTGATTGCCACTGAAAGTGGTGCTCTTGAAGTTATCGACCTTATTGGCCGCATTGAACACGGTGTTTTTTCATGATTTTATATCGTTTGATTAAATCTGACTTTGCTCATGATGCGTGGTCCGGTCAAGGTGCTAGGTTATACGGTGGGCGCTGGAACCATAAAGGTACGCCCGCTATCTACACATCAACAAGTATTTCATTAGCTGCTTTAGAAATTCTCGTTCATATAAACCAAGATACCGTGCTTAATCATTTCACTTTATTATCAATTGAGATCAACGATAGGTATGTGATGAAGCTGTCAGTAGAGCATCTCCCTGATGATTGGCAGCGTGACCCAGCACCTACCTCCACAATGGACATAGGCACAACCTGGTTAACGAACCAAGACAGCCTAGCCTTAATTGTCCCTTCTTGTATTATTCCTTATGAATACAATGCCATTATTAACCCTATGCACCCGCAATTTCAAAAAGTGACCCAAACCATTAAGCCCCTCGACTTTACTTTTGACCCACGATTTAACCGGTAGTGAGCTTGTTATATTTGCTGTAATAAATAATTTAAAAACGCAGCTATCTTTGGTGATAATGCACTGCGACTGGCATAAACAGCACGTAACTCAATAGGTGCAGGTTTTATATCACCAAATTCAATCAACTCAAGTACCCCTTGCTGTATTTGCTCACGACAAGCCTCTAACGATAAAATCGCGTAA
Organism: Providencia sp. AGC89; assembly: GCF_053543535.1. Classification (NCBI taxonomy): domain Bacteria; kingdom Pseudomonadati; phylum Pseudomonadota; class Gammaproteobacteria; order Enterobacterales; family Morganellaceae; genus Providencia; species Providencia sp. AGC89. Next base: position 71,830 of record NZ_JBIXLP010000067.1, on the reverse strand, counting down.
CCTACGCCGTTTGCCGCAGCGGCATTAGCAAGTAACCCACTGTTAACCCGATATGTGCTGTTTATTACTACTTTTTGCTGGCGGTCATGTGCATCAATAAATATCCACGGCTGCCCTTGTAAAGCGCTTAAACTTGAAATGCAAGGCACACTAGCCAAATCAGCCACTGTAGAAGGTTTCCCCGTTTTTTCAATTAATTTTGGTGATGCGACTACCGCACTTGGCCATGATTTAATTAACCGTGAGTGATAACTACTGTCTTCGAGATGGCCCCGATGAAAAGTCAGCAATAAATCAATATCGTCACTGATAACATCTTGTGGTGTTAATTGAGTATCACAATGGATATTTAGTTGGGGATGCAATAATGCAAATTTTGCGAGTAAATCAGCCAATAATAAACTACCAGACTCACTGGGAATAGTCAGCCTCAATGTCCCTGTGAGCGCTTGAGGGTGACAAATTCTCTGGACGACTTGCTCCAATTCATCTACTAGTTTTTGGCTTTGAGCAAATAATATATTACCGGCCTCGGTTAAACGCATTTGCCGCGTTGTTCGCTCAATTAATTGGCTATTTAGTTGATGTTCCAGTTGTTTAATATAACGGCTTACATTTGATGTAGGCATGGAAAGCTGCTTTGCCGCATTCACAAAATTCCCTTGAGTGGCTACCGCAATAAAAACTTTCAATAAATTCAGGTCAACCGTCATATTTCCTCCATGCTCCACAACATATGAGCCTGAACTAATAACATTAACAATAACCGAAATCCATTATTTTTTGATAACGAGAAGCGAGCAATGTGTCTATATCTAATTGAGTTAATTCAGCTAAATCGACCAATAACTGCTGCTTTAAGTGCTCGGCTGCCAATGTATAGTCACGGTGTGCTCCTCCCATTGGCTCAGGTATAATTCTATCGATAATTCCGAGGTCTTTTAATCTAGGAGCTGTCATCCCCATCACTTCCGCGGCTATTTGGGCTTTTTGTGCATCTTTCCATAAAATAGATGCGCACCCTTCCGGTGATATTGCTGCATAAGTACTGTATTCCAGCATATTTATTCTGTCCCCTACACCTATCCCTAATGCACCACCTGAACAGCCTTCCCCTGTTATCACACAAATGATCGGTGTTTTTAAACGAGACATTTCGATAATATTTCGGGCAATAGCTTCAGCTTGCCCTCGTTCTTCCGCACCAACACCCGGATAGGCCCCTGCTGAATCAATGAAAATAATGACGGGTAACTGAGAGCGTTCCGCCATTTTCATTAAACGCAATGCTTTTCGATACCCCTCTGGTGAGGGCATTCCAAAGTTGCGCATCACTTTTTCTTTCGTTGTACGCCCTTTTTGTTGGCCAATAACCATCACAGGCTTACCGTCTAAACGCGCGAGCCCGCCTACCATTGCTTTATCATCAGCAAATGCGCGATCACCTGCAAGCTCTTGAAACTCAGTAAATATTAATGGGATATAATCTAAGGTATAAGGCCTTAATGGGTGCCTAGCTAACTGAACAACCTCCCATGCACCAAGTGATGAAAATATTGTTTTAGTCAATGAGAGGCTTTTTTTCTTTAATAATTGGATTTCTTCATCGAGTTTAATTTCAGATGGGCGGCCTTTTTGTTTAAAGGCGATCAAAGCTGCTATTTTTTCGTTAAGTTCAATAATCGGTTTTTCAAACGCCAAAAAATGAGTTGTCATAATTTCCCTAAAATCGTTACTACAATTTTAGCAGTGTAATCAGATTAGCCATCCCATTCTATGCTTGAAATTAGGATTCATTATTATCAAAAGTGGGATAATATAATCAGGGTCCTTTTTTCTTTAACTGGTTTAATTTTAAACGACTTGCCATAATCTTTTGGAAGTTAGGGCATAAAAAATGATTCTCTTCAGGGCAATTAGCAATATGTAAAATACCATTTTTTAAAACTGACAGACTTTGCAGGGTTTGTTCAATCTCATCCGCTTTTGCCAGTAAACTTTCTCGTTCAATTTTAGGGCCCCCTTTATGGTTTAGCATTTCAGCTATTTCTTCAAGTGAGAACTTTGCCTCCTGCCCTAGCGAAATCAAAGATAAACGGGTTATAACTTCTTTGCCATGATAAACCCGTTTTAGCCCTTTTCTGCCTATCGGTTTAATTAACCCTCTTTCCTCATAATAACGAAGTGTAGAGGGTGCCAAACCTGATAACTGGCTAACTTGGGAAATATCTAGCTCATCATACATAAAATAATAACCCGTTATGCAATAAAAATTCATGATTAAATAACTACATCAACTAGTTATGCAACATCTAATTCCTGGCGTAATAATACCGTAATGCAACCGTTCATAAATATTTCACGGTCGACAACATAGCCTACTTTTTCAGCAACACGCAAAGACGCTATATTTCTCGGCTCAATAAAACAAATTGATTGCTTATGTTTTTTTTGTTTTTTTAACCACATTAGAGCGGCGCTCATCGCCTCGCTTGCATAACCTTGACCTTGAAATTCAGGTGCTATTACCCAACCAGCTTCAGGGACCCCTTTAACTTTAGGCTCAACCATGCGGTGAAAATCAGCAAAGCCTAAATCCCCTATATACTGCCTCGTGTTTTTTTCGCGCACAGCCCAATAACCAAACCCCAGTAATGGCCACAGCCCTCCATACGCAAGCATTCTCATCCACGATTCACGCTCTGAAGATGGAACGCCACCAATATGGCGTACCATAGATTCTGTTGCCCATAACTTGGTCAGTGCAGGAAAGTCACTTACCTGATGTTTGGATAAAATCAACCTATCCGTTTCAATTTCTGGTATCAAATTCATAGATGGCATCTCCTTGCTATCTAAATGGCGGTTCATCAAAAGTTCTTAATTTCCTAGAATGTAATTTATCCCCTTCTTGCCTTAATAAATCAATAGCACGAATACCTATTTGTAAGTGTTCGGATATCGCTCCTTCATAAAAACTATTGGCTTGTCCCGGTAATTTAATTTCACCATGCAGAGGTTTATCTGAAACGCAAAGCAGTGTGCCATAAGGTACTCGGAAACGATAACCTTGCGCTGCGATTGTTGCACTTTCCATATCCACCGCGACCGCACGGCTTAAACTAAACCGACGTGCGGTTGCAAAAAAACGCAGTTCCCAGTTTCTATCATCTGTGGTAACTACCGTTCCAGTACGTAGCCGCTGTTTGACCAACTCACCAGGCATATTACTTACCTGTTTTGTTGCATCATAAAGAGCACGCTGAACCTCTGCGATACTTGGAATAGGAATATCTGGCGGTAATACATCATCTAAAATATGGTCATCACGTAAATAAGCATGAGCTAACACATAATCACCAATTTTTTGGCTTTCCCGTAAACCACCACAATGACCAATCATTAGCCAGGTATGTGGCCTTAATACAGCAAGGTGATCACAAATGTTTTTTGCATTTGAAGGGCCAACGCCAATATTCACTAATGTGATACCAGAGCCATCTTTTGCAATCAGATGGTATGCAGGCATTTGGAACTTTTTCCATGTTAAATCGGAAGTTGCAATTTGTGGGTCTGCATTTTCATCCGTTAAATAATTGTGACCAACACAAGACAAAGCAATATAGCGGCTTTCAGGGTCTCGAATTTGTTCGCATGCCCAGCTCACAAATTCATCCACATAACGGTTATAGTTCGTAAATAAAATATAAGGTTGGACGTGCTCAGGCGGTGTACCCGTGTAATGTTTTAAGCGCGCTAACGAGAAATCTACCCGCAACGCATCAAAATGCGATAATGGCATTTCATCAGTTATTGGGTTTAAACCATCCGTAATATCGTCACTAATATGTGATAAGTCTGTAATCGGAAAATGTGCAGCAAGACGACTGCTCATACTACGGTCTAGGACTAAATCTGAACCATCAATCACAAATGGGTAGGGAATTTCTGTTTTGGATGGGCGAACCGTAAAAGATACATCATAGTCTTGTTGTAAAATAGAAAGCTGCTCAACTAAATAAGCCCGAAATAGTTCTGGTTGAGTTATCGTGACAGTATAATTACCGCGTTTAACAAAGCGTGCATAAGCACGTGTTTTTTCACAGTGATCAACTTCCCCTAACCATGTTACGCATAGCTCTGGGTAGGCAAATAAACCATTTTCCCGTTCAGCATTTTCAGGTATGCGGCCATCTTTAACATAAATAGCGATTGCATCTCGTAATGAATCAATTGCATTTGTATATAACAATGAAAGTTTATCCAATACCTCTTCAATTGATAAATTTTCATATTTCTGACATTTATCCAAAGACACACACAACTCCTTATCAGACGAAGTAATCTCCCGATAACATAGTGTATGGAGGCTAAGGTTGCAAAATATATCGCTGTTATTGTATGGCTAATGACAGAACTAGTGGCAAGGTAAAAACCGCCATCACAGTTTGTAATGTAATAATACCTGCCATTAATTGGCTATCACCATTCAATTGCCTAGTCAGAATATAAGCTGTTGGCGCAGTTGGAATAGCAAAAAAAATAACTAATAAAAGAGTTTCAAATTCAGGTAAGGAAAATAAATATGCGATTGATACCGCCAATACTGGCATCGCTAATAAACGTATCAATGTTGAGATAATCAAAGGCTGGAATTCTCTTCTTAAGGTTGCCGTTTGCAAAGCGCCCCCAATGCATATCAACCCTAATGGTAAACTGGACGCCGCCAATAATTTTAATAATTGGCCAGACCCAAATGGCAAACCAATAGGGGATAAATTCAATAGAATACCGACCAAACAAGAGATAATTAATGGGTTTTTAATGATCGGGAATAGAATTTGCTTTATCGATATTTTCTCACCTGATGTTAGGGAAAGTACCGCAATCACATTACAACTAGGGACAAGAATTGCCATTATTACCGCAGCAATTGCAACCCCTTCTTGACCAAATAAATCAGCTATTATTGCCAAGCCTAAGTAGGTGTTAAAACGCGTGATCCCTTGAATATAAGCACCGAAGCGCGGAACCGTAATTTTGAATAAATATTTACATAGCAAAACTAAAAATGAACTTGCCCCTAAGATACAGAATATTGCACTGGCAAGGAAAGTTAATTTAGGGTTATCTAGCGGTGCACTGGCCAAACTATTAATCAACAATGCAGGGAATAGGATAAAATAGTTAAGTTTTTCAGCACTCGGCCAGAAATCATTAGAAAATAAACTTGTACGACGTAAGATAAACCCAATTGCTATTAACGCAAATAAGGGCCATAACACCAATAAAATCTTTTCCATGATAAGTTAATTTATTCAATGAGCTAGCTAAACATGGCAGAAGCTTATCGTTAATGCAATGTTATGGTTAGGTAAAAAAAGCGGTATTGTGAATATCCGTTTTTGTAAGAAGGTTTTTTCATTAAAACTAGAAATATCTCACATTTCCTATTCTTAAATAGTTTTATTTTCTCCGCTAATCTCACTGACAACACAAAACGGTATCCCTCCGCATTATTCAACCTCATATCACAGTACTAATTTATAAATATTGTTTGCTTACAACCTAAAGTTTATGTATTTTTATGCACTATAAATGCATAAATAAAGAGGCTGTAATGATGTTTAAAAAATTAGTTTTTGCGGGATGCCTGACACTCGCGGCTTTTGCAGGGAATGTTTACGCTAAAGAAAGTTATACGGTCGGTGCTGGTGGTACATACCGCCCTTTTGAATTTGAAAATAGCCAAAAACAACTGGAAGGTTTTGATATCGATATTATTAAAGCTATAGCGGAAGTTGAAGGTTTTGATGTGAAGTTAATCAATACCCCTTGGGAAGGTATTTTTGCAACTTTATCCTCAGGTGATCGGGACATTTTAATTTCCGGTATCACTATCACAGATAAACGTAAAAATATGGTCGATTTTTCCAACCCTTATTTCCCAGCAGAACAAGCTATCGTTATCAGCGAGTCCTCCAATGTGACTGACCTGAACAGCTTAAAAGATCTCAATGTTGGCGTGGTCAATTCCAGTACGGGGGATATTGTAGTCTCTGAAGTTATTGGCAAAAATAGTACCTCAATCAAACGGTTTGATAATACCCCTCTTCTACTACAAGAACTATTTGAAGATGGTATTGATGCAGCAGTCGGCGATGTGGGTGTGATTAAGTTTTATATCAAAACACACCCAGAGAAAAAATTTAAGCTGATCTACGATAACCATTTTGAAAAACAATATTTCGGTATTGCGGTGGCTAAAGGCAATAGTGAATTACAACAAAAAATCAATAATGGTTTAAACAAAATTGTTGAGAACGGAACTTATAACAAAATTTACCAAAAATGGTTTGATGAGAACGTTCCGCAACTGCCAAAACAATAATAGTAGAATTTAAAGCCATCGTTGGGTGGCTTTTTCGCGATATAAATCAGGGTGATAATTAAGATGTCTGCGTTTCGTTGGGAAATAATCGAAGAATATGCCCCTTTGTTTGCCGAAGGCGCTATGATGACTATCAAAGCAACCATCATATGCGTTATTTTAGGCTCACTTTGGGGATTAACATTAGGTTTAGGAAGAACAGCTAAAGCTGAACAAGGGATCTGGAAACCTGTTTTACACTATTTCGTTCAATGGCCTGTCCGTTTCTATGTAAGTGCATTTCGTGGCACACCTCTGTTTGTACAAATAATGGTCGTCCATTTTGCCTTAGTACCGCTTTTTATTAACCCACGTGATGGCTTATTAGTCACATCAGGGATTATGTCCATCGATACTGCGCGTATGTTACGCTCTGATTACGGTGCATTTTTATCATGTGTAATCGCAATTACGCTAAACTCAGGAGCTTACGTCTCTGAAATATTCAGAGCCGGTATTCAATCCATTGATAAAGGGCAAATGGAAGCCTCCCGAGCGCTTGGTATGAGCTGGGCTAAAACAATGCGAAAAGTTATCTTGCCTCAAGCTTTCCGCAGGATCCTTCCGCCATTAGGGAACAATGCCATTGCAATCGTTAAGGATTCATCCCTTGCATCAGCTATCGGTTTAGCCGACCTTGCTTATGCAGCAAGAACCGTTTCCGGTGCTTACGCAACCTATTGGGAACCGTATTTAACCATATCAGTAATTTATTGGATGCTGACATTTATACTTGCTCAGCTTGTGCAATATATGGAAAAAAGGTTGGGCAGAAGTGATTTACGTTAATGATTTACAAAAAAAATTTGGTAATACCCATGTATTACGAGGCATTTCATGTGAAGTTCAACCACAAGAAGTTATTTGTATCATTGGGCCTTCAGGCTCAGGGAAAAGTACCTTTTTACGTTGCTTAAATGCATTAGAACGTCCTGATGGCGGCGAAATAAAAGTTAATGGGTTTAACGTCCATGACCCTAAAACTGATTTAAATAAAATGCGTGAAAATATAGGTATGGTTTTTCAGCGTTTTAATTTATTCCCTCATATGACCGTACTTGAAAACCTGATGATGGCGCCGACATTGGTCAAAGGACTAAAAAAGGATCAGGCACTTAAGCAAGCTGAGCAATTACTCGCCAAGGTTGGGTTATTAGACAAAATTGATGCATGGCCTGCGAGTTTATCCGGTGGGCAACAACAACGAGTAGCTATAGCTCGCGCCTTAGCCATGCAACCGTCAATTTTATTATTTGATGAACCCACCTCAGCGCTTGACCCTGAGCTAGTGGGAGAAGTTCTAGCAGTCATGAAAACTTTAGCCAATGAAGGAATGACGATGGTTATCGTTACTCATGAAATGGGGTTTGCACGGGAAGTTGCTGACCGCGTTATCTTTATCGATCAAGGCATCATCCAAGAACAAGGTAGCCCTGAACAAATTTTCAACTCCCCGACAAACCCACGTACTGCAGAATTTTTAAGTAAGGTACTCTAGGCATCACGCCTGCTTATAATTGACTAAGCAGGCTATTCCGATAGTCAGGGTTACCTGTGATAGATAAGCTAAGCATATTATTCTTAGCTAAAGCTGACTAACTTATGGATATAAAAACTCTTTGTAATCAATTTCGCTCAGGCAAAAAATATAAATATGTTTTTTTCTGGGGCCACCAAACAAAACAAAATCACATAACCAAAAGCTGTTTTAGCCAATGGTACCCTTCCCCATTTATTGTTGATGGTCATCGATTTGCAAGTGCTGAACATTTTATGATGGCGGAAAAAGCACGCTTATTTGGTGATACAGAAACCCTAAATAAAATTATTCATGCACCAAATCCAGGTGCGGCTAAAGCTTTTGGTCGCGAAGTCCGTGGGTTTAAACAAGATGTCTGGGATAAAAACCGTTTTGAGATCGTGGTTGCCGCTAATATGGCAAAATTTTCACAAAATGAAGAACTAAAGCAATTTTTACTTTCTACAAATGAGCGAATACTCGTAGAAGCCAGCCCCGTTGATAAAGTTTGGGGAATTGGGTTAGCTGAAGATAGTGAAAATATCGAAAATCCTCTAACGTGGAAAGGGTTAAATTTACTGGGTTTCGCATTGATGGAAGTACGTTCCCAATTAGCTGATTAACTCAGTTTATTTTTGCATGCTCTCTGATTGAGATGAAAAACCCGTTGTTGCCAAACAACGGGTCAGCAAATAATTAACTGAAATGTAGGATATTTGGCGGCTATTTATTACAAGGCCATTCTGTATTCAATCACGCCGGGCTTTTCTGCCACCCAGTTATACAATTTTTGACCGGGTAAGTTAGTTTCTTGCGTATGCCAATAAAGACGACCACATTGTTTTTCTTTAGCTTGCTGATGTACAAACTCGATTAACTGTTTCCCAACATGACGACCTCGCATTTCAGGTGTCACATATAAATCCTCTAAATAACAAAAATCATTTTCAGCCCAAGTTGACCGGTGATATAAATAATTCACAAAACCAACAACTTTTCCTTCTTCCAGTGCTACAGCACAATACATCGGCTCATTAGCATCAAAGAAGCGCTCCCACGCTTTTAACGTCACCTCTTCTTTTAAATCCACTTTGTAGAATTTTTGATATTCTAGCCAATAAACTAACCACTCAGGGTAATGTTCTGGCGCGACAAAATCGACTGTGACTGGTAATGCTGTTTTATTCATAATAACCCTTCCATCTATTAATTTATAACTTAGTGGGGTTATAGTACATACCAATCTGGTGCTGTATAAGATACACTTTTGTTATTTAAATAGGGTCCACTTTATGCGCCGTAAGCAGCAAGCTCCATTTCCCCTTCTTTTACTTAAAGAGGGTTACATTAAAGAAAATGTTTACCACACAATCCGTGATGCAATTCTGGATGGGCGTATTAATACAGGTATTAAACTTCCCTCAACTAGAGCACTTGCGGAAATGATGTCAATTTCTAGAAATTCTGTGATTGCAGGATTCGATAGGTTAATTGATGAAGGCTATTTGTATACCAAGAAAGGGTCTGGCACTTATGTTTCAGCGAAGATCCCAGACGAATTAGTTAGAACAACAAGTAAGCCTCAAATTATTAATTGCCCTGAATACAATGCACTTAATCTGAACCCTATTATCAGCACACTAGAAAGCTTATGGGATAAATCACGCCCGAATACAAACACACACCAAATGTTTAATATTGGTATTGGCTGTGTAGACCAATTTCCACATGAACTTTGGGGGCGTTTACTGGGCCGTGTTTGGCGTAAATCTAAGTCTGCAATCCCTCATTTTAACCATCCCGATGGTTATATGCCGTTAAAAAAACTGGTGGCTGACTATGTTCGCTCAACGCGTGGAGTCCACTGTAATGAAAATCAAATTATTATTGTCAACGGTACCCAGCAAGCCATTAATTTAGTTTCCAAAGTTCTATTAAAACAAGGTGATACTGTTTGGTTAGATGACCCTGGTTATGATAGTGCAAGGGCAATACTCACCGCAACAGGGGCTAAAATCGCCGCTATTCCTTCAGATCAGGAGGGAATGGATATCACTTACGCTGCAAAACAATATAGCCATGCAAAATTAATTTACACCACGCCCTCACACCAATTTCCACTAGGAACAACGTTAAGTTTACCTCGGCGCTTGGCATTGCTAGATTGGGCACAACAAAATAATGCATGGATTTTCGAAGATGACTATAACAGTGAGTTTCGTTTTTCATCTAAACCAATTCAAGCATTACAAGGACTGGATAATCACCAACGTGTAATTTATGCAGGCACATTCTCTAAAATGATGTATCCCGGATTCCGTTTAGGCTTTTTAGTTGTCCCAGAAATACTGAGCGAACCTTTTACAATGATGAAATATTACAGTGATAGTCATTGTGGCTACCTAGAGCAAGCGGCCTTAGCTCAGTTTATTCAAGAGGGGCATTATGCACGTCATGTTAGGAAAATACGCAAAATATGTCATGACAGGCAAAACGCATTCCTCAGCGCAATCAACTTATACTTGCCCCATTTATTTGACGTACAAATGACAGACTCTGGTATTCACACTGTTTGCTGGGTCAAAGCAGGTTACGATATTCGGATAATCCTTGAACAATGCCAGCAATTAGGCTTTGGTGCACAACCGTTATCTCGTTATTGTATTGAAAGCCGCAACCACAATGCGATTCTCTTTGGATATGCCGCTCATAATGAGAATGACATCATAAGTAGTGTAAAACTGCTCAGTGAAAAACTAACGAACCTATACCCAACCTAAACAATGGTTATTTTAAGCTTTTATCTGATAGCTTGATTTCTACGAACCATTATAAATGTACCTTAATGACATTATATTTCATTGAGGTAAATTGATGGCGACAATAAATTATCCCCATAAATTCGAAGTTGGTGATATTGTATTTACCAGTATCGGAACAGAGTTGTTTCGCCAGATAGCCTCTGCTTCACAATGCTGGAGCAACCATGTCGGCATGATTGTAGGCCATGATGGAGATGACTATTTAATCGCTGAAAGCCGTGTTCCACTATCAACCACAACTACCTTATCCCGTTTTATTTCTCGGTCATCTGATAAGCGCTATAGTGTACGGCGACTCAGACAGTCATTGACCCAAGAACAGAAAAAAGCGTTAGTCGCACAAGTACCACCACGTTTAAATAAATTTTACCATACGGGGTTTAATTATGATTCTTCTAGGCAATTTTGTTCAAAATTCGTGTTTGATATATACCAATCAGCGCTATCTATCCAAATTGGCGAAATTGAAACCTTTGAAGCTTTATTAACCAAAAACCCAAACGCCAAATTAAACTTTTGGAAATTATGGTTTATTGGACACATCCCTTGGGAACGTACAACCGTTACTCCAGCGAGTTTATGGCATCACCCTGAATTATCACTAGTGTACCGTAGCCATCAAGATATCCATTAAAACACCATGTGGAAAGCTATATTCGCCATATTAGTTTTGTATAGAGATAAGAAATGCGTTGCTCGTCATTAAACAAATTTGCTGCATAATTTGTGCTAACAACGCATCATCTATTTGTTCGCGCTCTAATCGCTTGAGTAATGGCTTGCGTGCAACAACAAAGCCTAATACTTGACCGATTAATGTATGGGCGCGAATAATTGCAGTTTGCTCATCAACCGAATGAGCCAATTGAACGAGGCTAGATAACCTAATATGAAAAGGCTCAATAAAATCACGATAAATAACATCATAATTTTCTGTCGGTTCTAACTGCTCCCGAAGGATCAATACTGAGTAATATTCATGTTCAGGTAATAGTAATGCATTACCCAATCCTTTAATCAATAAACATGCCAATTGATTTATTTGCTCATTTTCCACAACAGACTGTGTTTTTATCTTTGCCATCTGATCATCAAATAGCTGAATATTACTCGCTTGGGATAAATCAGCGGCTATTTTTTGGATAACAGCGGTATAAACGCCCAATTTCCCGCCCATATGATACGGAATTGCAGACTGGTTAACTCCTGCATTTTCAGCTAGTTGTCGCGTCCTTACACCATTAATACCATGAAGAGCAAACTGTTTAATCCCTTCATTGATTAACTTTTCTTTGGTTGACTCAGAAGAAAGTGTATTTTTATTGGTTTCAGTCATATCCCGCTGTTATTCCATCTATTAATTATCTGCCCGCATAAGATAAGTTGAATTATGATTCAGTTCAATACCCTGACTTTGACCAACGACGACAGTTCCGCCCAAATTACATAAATGGTAACCAAATGCGCAATTAGGTTCAAAGGCAAATGTCATACCTGCTTTTAACACCAGCTCACGACCAGGGTTCGGTAAACGCTCTAATTGGCGATACTTTTGTGCAATAGGTAAAGACTCGATACCCGGCGCAGTACCAAAACCAATTGGCCCATATGGGTTAATACTGTGGATCAACGGGTGAACATGCCATCCTTTTGATTTTAAAAGAGGCTGTTCCATTTTATCGACCACTTCCCCAAAAGTGACACCTTCTTTCAGATTTTCAACGCCTATTTCATAGCATTCCCGTGCGACGGCCGCAGCCTTTTCGAGGTTAGGGTGAATTTTCCCTACAGCGACTGCGGCTTGGTGTTGTGTTTCATACATCCCATACAGTGCAAATATTTCACTCAAGACAATATCACCTTGCTCAATTTTACGCGGTGGCTGTGAACGATATTGCCAAGCAGGTTGCCCCCAACCAATATACTCAGGGCCAGAACCCATTAAAATTTCGGCAGTAAACCCGCCCATGGACAAACACTTGGCTGTCACTGCTGCGGCAATATCGGCTTCTGAGTGACCGACCAACGCAGTTGCGCGCATTGATTCACTCATTGCTTCACCAATCATCGCAGCATATTTTACATGCTCTAATTCTTCGGCACTTTTCACTGAAGCTAACTGGAAAAAATGTTTATACACAGGCACAAAATTAAGTTGAGGTAAGCGTTCTTTGATACCTGTTAACGTGTTATAAGGCATCGCCCCATCAAAATAAAATGGGGGATAAGGTTCCAAACCCACCACACCGATATTCGCATTGGCTGATACCCCTAAATCAACAAATATTTGTGCAATATTTCGCCCTGTTTTACCCACAATAATCTGCTCTGGCGAGATCCATTGTACATCGCCCCGCATCTGCGCTTGCATATGGTCAGCCACCATCATTGGCGCAAATGTCACCACCAGCGGTGCTTTATCTTGATGAAAAATCACGACGGAACCTAAGCGGTCATTAGTAAAGTAGTGGTCAATACAAAAAGGTGCTGGCGCAGCTGACTCCCTATCCCCATAAATCATTAAGACCTCTAGGTCATTTAACTGCATGATTTTCCTTGCTATCCCCCACCTTCTATCACGTTCTTCAAAAGAAAAGGGGCTTGGAACAGTTATTGTATTCATCATCATCTCTCTTTATATTTAATTCATTTGAATGAATTAAATATAAGCCTGAGTAATCCCCTTTGTCAAACAATCATATGAACATATCGTGCGGATCAGGGAATTAAAAAATGGGTATTTAGTGAGGCATTAACGATAGCAAATACACTCAGATAAATGTATTTGCTATCATTGATTAACTATAAGCGCAGTTTTACGACTAAAATTATTTCTTTTTATTTAACATTGATTTTAAATCTGCAAAGGGATTGTAAGTCGCGGCTTCAACATCATCTTGCGCATCCTCCCCTGCGACCACGCGTGTACCGTACTGGTCAGCTTCCGTATACTTGGAGTGTTCATGATCATGACAAAACAGACACAATAATTCCCAATTACTACCATCTTCTGGGTTATTGGTGTGGTCATGGTCGATATGATGAACCGTTAATTCGCGTAAATTTGAATACACAAACTCCCGAGTACATCGCCCACATATCCACGGGTAAATTTTAAGTGCTTTCTCACGGTAGCCGCTTTCCAAGCGCGCATAGTTTTTTGGGATCACTGCCATTGCCAATGTTACCTATAATAAAAAACAACTTTACGATGATTTCTTTAATATACCCTATCTGGGAACAAAAGGAGAAATGCAAAAAGTAGAATTTTAATCAACTGATCAACGTGCCTGACATATAGAACCACATTAAACACCAGTTACCTATGTCTTGTGTAGCTCAGGTGTTTTTTGATACCCCCCAAAAGTCAGCTGCTGAGACTACCCTCAGCAGACATAACAATAATAAAATTTATTTTCTATCCTCAATAATCATTGCTGCTGCACGCTCTGCAATCATTATCGTTGGCGCATTCGTATTACCACTTGGGATCTCTGGTATGACAGAGCAATCCACCACCCGTAAATTCTTAATACCATGAACCCTTAAACGTAAATCTGTTACCGAATTTGTTGTTTCTGTTCCCATGCGGCAAGTTCCCACGGGGTGATAAACCGTTTTACAAAAATTACGGACAAACTCTTCTAACTGCCGTTCATCATCATATACCGCCGCAGGAGGCATCAAAATATCTTTGCTTACCGCTTGCAATGACGGTGAATTGAGCACTTCTAAACCAAATTTAACTGCTCGTTTGCAACCTTCCATATCTTCAGGCGAAGCAAGATAGTTTGCATGAATTTTTAACGGGCGAGAGGGTCACGACTACGCAGTAAAACTTCACCACGGGATTTGGGTTGAAGATACCCCACTTTCAATGTAAAACCGTGAGTCGCTGGTAATGGCTCACCAGGAACATCATCCCAGCTATCCAATATAGGAAGAAAATGGATTTGTACATCAGGGCGCCCTTGGTTACAACTGTCTTTAAACGCAGCACCTTCTAATACATTAGAGGCTAATAGCCCACTACGAAAAACCATCCATTCCAGTCCATGTTTAATCGCATTTAGCCCTTGGTCCGCACCAAATAAGCTAATTGGTTGTTTGGTTGTCACGTTAATTGACATATGCAAATGGTCATGAAAATTTTTGCCAACAGGCAGATTTGCAACGGTATCAATACCCAGACTGGAAAGATGTTCTTCTGGCCCAATGCCTGACAACATCAATAGTTTTGCTGACCCCATCGCGCCTGAACAAATAAGAACTTCATTTGTTGCAAACGCTTCTATTTCATGTCCACTTTTCCCTTGATAAGCAACACCAACAGCACAGCCATTACGGATAATAATGCGGTTAACTTGTGCATTCAGTTTTAGCGTGAGTTTTTCGCTATTTTCCACCGATTTTAAATATGTTTTTGAAGTGCTTGCTCTTTCACCATTGTGGGTTGTAGTTTGGTAAAAACCAGTACCCTGCTGGCTTTCCCCATTGAGGTCATTAACATAAGGTAATCCGTGTTCTTGTGACGCACGAATAAATGCCATCGATAGTGGGTGCCGGTACCTGTTCTCACTCACAGGGAGAGGCCCTTCGGTTCCATGATACTCACCTGTCAGGCTTTCGTTACGTTCCGCTTTTTTAAACCACGGGAGCACATCATCGTAACCCCAACCTTCGCAACCATAATTTTGAGCCCAATTATCGTAATCTTGTTTTTGGCCGCGGATATAAATCATGCCATTTACAGAGCTACTTCCCCCAAGAACTTTCCCTTGAGCAATCTGCATTTTACGGTTGTTCGCATGAGCTTCCGGTTCGGTTTCGTAAGGCCAGCTTTTTTGTGCAATAATTTTAGCCACGCCTGCTGGCATACGAATAAACATGTGGTTATCACTTCCTCCAGCTTCGAGAAGTAATACCCTAGCTTGAATGTTCTGAATCAATCGGGCAGCAAGAACACATCCCGCAGAGCCCGCACCGACAATAATATAGTCATATTTTTCTGTATTCATTTCCGATCCACCACCCAAAAGATTAACAATGCATTCCCATTAATTTAACAATAGCGCTTTTGATTTGTTAATGTATGAATAATATTTAGTTAATGTGATTTAAATCAAAAATAATTTCCTACTTTAACTATTTAAAGGGATATTAATTAGTGGCTATATATGGTGTTTTTTACGGATGAATTGACGGTAAATTGACGATAACCAAAACGTCATTAACCCTTTATTAATAGGTTAACATTTAATTAGTCATCCAACGGTGATAGGGAAGAAATGTCATTTAACTCTAATTGTATTAAAGAAGCTTCTTATAGGTAAGAAGCTTCTTTAACATGTGATGATAAGAAATAAACCTATTACAAAACTAGGGGATTTAGCGCAACTACTTCGTTGAAAGCTCTCTACGGATGATTTCTGCTCCGGCACTTAACGCATTGAGTTTACCGCTAGCCACTTGACGAGATAATGGAGCCATACCACAGTTTGTCGAAGGGTAAAGTTTATCTGCATCAACAAACTCAAGGGCTTTACGTAATGTGTTCGCAACCTCTTCAGGGGTTTCTATCGTATTTGTTGCCACATCAATGGCCCCTACCATCACTTTTTTACCACGGATCAGTTCGATCAAATCCATAGGAACACGTGAGTTATGACACTCTAAAGAAATGATGTCGATATTCGAAGTTTGCAGTTTAGGAAATGCTTCTTCATACTGCCGCCACTCTGTTCCCAACGATTTTTTCCAATCTGTGTTGGCTTTAATGCCATAGCCATAGCAGATATGAACAGCAGTTTCACATTTTAGCCCTTCAATAGCTCTTTCTAATGCCGCTATTCCCCAATCATTAACTTCATCAAAGAAAACATTAAAAGCGGGTTCATCAAACTGGATAATATCAACCCCTGCCGCCTCAAGCTCTTTTGCTTCTTGATTGAGGATTTTAGCAAATTCCCAAGCCAGTTTTTCACGACTTTTATAGTGGTTATCGTACAGCGTGTCGATCATCGTCATCGGGCCTGGCAGAGCCCATTTAATCGGTTGGTTAGTTAACTGACGTAAAAATTTGGCATCTTCCACAAAGACAGGTTTTTGGCGCGCAACGGCACCAACAACGGTAGGAACACTTGCCTCATAACGGTCACGAATTTTAACCACCTGACGTTTCTCAAAATCAACGCCGCTAAGGTGTTCAATAAATGTCGTCACAAAATGCTGGCGTGTTTGCTCACCATCGCTAACAATATCAATCCCTGCCCGTAGCTGATCGTCCAAAGATAAACGAAGCGCGTCTTGTTTTCCCTCAATTAATTCATCATTCTGTAATTTCCAAGGAGACCAAAGTTTCTCCGGTTCAGCAAGCCATGAAGGTTTCGGTAAGCTACCTGCAGTGGATGTTGGTAATAATATTTTCATAATAATTGACCTTAAATTTTTAAATTAATCAAAGCACGCAGTTAGCAGACCATTGCTCTAGAATATGTTTGTAGGGTTCAATAAAGTGTTCTTCGGTATATTTCCCCTGCTCAATAGCCAGTCGGCTACGTTCTTCGCGGTCATAAACAATTTTTGTTAATGAATAATCTTGGTTCGTCAAACTCGGTTGATAGCATTGCCCTGCGACAGAGTTCGCATTATAAATTTCAGGGCGATAAATTTTCTGGAATGTTTCCATCGTGCTGATTGTGCCAATCAACTCAATATTGCTGTAATCATTCAGCAAATCCCCCGTAAAATAAAAGGCCAACGGTGCAACACTATTTTTCGGCATGAAATAGCGAACCTGTAATCCCATTTTTTTAAAATATTTATCCGTTAATGAGCTACCATTTTGCTGATATTCTATCCCTAATACCGGGTGTTGATTTCCTGTACGGTGGTAAATGTCTTTATTTGATACACTTAAACATATCACTGGCGCCTTGTTAAAGCGCGCTTTATACTCATTTGAATTTACAAAATATTTAAAGATGTTCCCATGCAAATCACCAAAATTTTCGGGAAGGCTAAAGTTTGTTTGGTTTTTATTATGGTCTAGCAATAGAACACTGAAATCATAGTCACGGACATAAGACGAAAAGTTATTTCCGACAAGTCCTTCTATCTTTTTACCCGTTTTTTTATCGATAATATTAGTTCTTAGTATTTCAATAACAGGAAAAGTATTGGCACTTTTTTCAACGCTCATCTCTACCGAAATAATTTCAATTTCGATTGAATAACGGTCACTTTTTGGGTTATCCCAATACGCTAGTGTATTAAAACGATTATTCATCATCACCAGCGTGTTACGTAAATTTTCTTGACGGTTTTCCCCTCTCGCTAAATTAGCAAAGTTGGTCGTAATGCGAGTATTTTCCGAAGGGTTATAATTCTCGTCGAAAACACTGCTTTTAATCTTAAAGGTAAAATCTTTATTCATCGTGTTTGTTGCATCCTAAGCGCCAAGATGGAAACGGAGCCTCGCTTTTAAAATCACGTTTCCATTTATCAATATTTATGTTGCCAATAAGTTAATGATTTTGAATAACCTAATTTATGCCAGAGCCGATGAATGAGTTAAAGCGACTTAATTTCATTTGGAACATGAGTTATCTTCATGATCAAAAGATCAGCATATAAAGACTGGAATATAAAGTGTTAATCGTGGTATCCAGAAAATGATTAGCTTTTGATTTTGTTGATAATTAATATCTAAGAACTGCTCCACATTTATAACATTTATTTTGATAAGAAACTTTATAATGTCGGAAGATAACCCCTTTTCCAGCGAGGTAATATCAAATTTTGCCATACCTCTTTGTAATTTTAACCATCACGACACCTTTAGTAGAACGCTCGCCTTTGAAGATTTATCTACCTCTACGTGATGATAATGATGATGGGTCACAATTCTCTGGTGTGATCTACTGCTGAAATGACGAAAACTTCGATGTGTGTGATGAAGCTATAAAATATCATCATCAATAATTTTCTCGGTGCTGTTGTTCGAAACTCTATCTTTTGTTGAAAATACCTCATTTGTTAAGCAAATATAAATTTAGTTAAACAATTGATTTAAATGGATTTAGTCAATGGTTGATGTCCACAAGTTGTCCACACTTGAACACTTTTAGGCACTTTTGAGCCTTTTTTGTACAGATTATGCACAAAAAAAAGGCACTCGCCCCCGAGTGCCTTTTGACTACAACTCACTGAATATAAAGTAAATTACACCTATTCAGCGGTTCTGGTACTTGTGCGGATTAGGTAATCAAATGCGCTAAGTGCGGCTTTTGCCCCTTCTCCGGCTGAAATAATAATTTGCTTATAAGGTACTGTTGTACAGTCCCCCGCGGCAAAAATACCTTTAACACTCGTTTCGTTACGTGCGTCGATTTCAATTTCACCCATACGGTTTCTTGCGATGGTATCTCCCAACCAATTGGTGTTGGGTAATAAACCGATTTGTACGAATGCCCCTGCAACCTCAAGTAAATGAACGCTATCATCTGTACGGTCTTTATACTCAAGACCCGTCATTTTGCTACCATCACCTTTAACCTCTAAGGTTTGTGCATTCAAAATAATATCGACATTACTTAAACTGCGGGCTTTTTCTTGTAACACAGAATCCGCTTTCAGTTCTGGTGCAAATTCAAGCACAGTAACATGGTCAACGACTCCCGCTAAATCGATAGCCGCTTCAATTCCTGAATTACCACCACCAATTACCGCTACACGTTTACCTTTAAACAATGGACCATCGCAATGTGGGCAGAATGTAACGCCTTTAGTGCGGTACTCTTGTTCCCCAGGAACGCCCATGTTTCTCCAGCGAGCCCCCGTAGAAATAATGATGCTGCGTGATTTTAAGATACCACCTGATGCTGTTTCAATTTGGTGTAAACCACCTTCCTCTGCTGCGGGTATCAATTTCGCTACCGATTGACCATCAATGACATCAACATCATAACTATCGACATGATTTTTTAACGCGCCCGCAAAAATTGCCCCTTCGGTTTTAATCACTGAAATATAGTTTTCAATATCAACGGTATCCATTACTTGGCCGCCAAAACGCTCGCCAATCACCCCAGTACGGATCCCTTTACGAGCAGTATAAATTGCAGCTGAAGCACCCGCAGGGCCACTGCCAATTACCAGTACTTCAAATGGCTTACGTTCTGTCAGTGATTTTGCTGCGCGTGCATCCGAGTTGGTATCAACCTTGCTAACAATCTCACTTAATGTCATACGCCCTTGGCCAAACTCTTTTCCATTAAGGAAAACCGCAGGAACGCCCATTACATTACGCTCGTCAATTTCGTTTTGAAAAAGCGCACCGTCAATCGCGGTATGGCTAACATTGGGGTTCAATACAGCCATTAAATTCAGTGCTTGAACAACATCAGGGCAGTTATGGCATGATAACGAGTAATAAGTCTCAAAATGGAACTCACCTTCTAGGCCTTTAACTTGTTCCAATAACTCTTGTGCTTCTTTCGATGGATGACCACCAATTTGCAATAATGCCAGCACAAGAGAGGTAAATTCATGTCCCAGTGGCGAACCTGCAAAACGCAAGCCACTATCTATTCCTGGGTTAGTAATTAAAAAAGAAGGTGTTCTTATCGCGTCGTTGCGTTCTTCACGCACACTGACTTTATCTGATAGTGATGCGATTTGTTCTAACAGCTGTTTGATTTCATTTGATTTTTGGCTGTCATCTATATTAGCAACTAATTCAACGGGTTTAGTTAAACGTTCTAAGTAGGCTTTTAATTGTGCCTGTAAATTATTGTCGAGCATGTAATCCCCTTTAATTTTAATCATAAAATCGGGTACATATACCCGTCCATGCTTCAAGTTGCAGGCCTAAACACCTGCAACTTGAATAGTTTTTTTATTAATCTAGAAACTAATTAGATTTTGCCAACTAAGTCTAAAGACGGAGACAGTGTCGCATCACCTTCTTTCCATTTCGCTGGGCAAACTTCACCTGGATGGCTAGCTACGTATTGCGCAGCTTTAACTTTACGCAGTAAATCTGAAGCATCACGGCCAATACCTTCAGCAGTGATTTCAATTGCTTGAATGATACCTTGTGGGTCAACAACAAACGTACCACGGTCTGCTAGACCTTCATTCTCACGCATATTTTCAAAGTTACGAGTTAATGCGCCAGTTGGGTCACCGATCATGGCATATTTAATTTTGCCAATAGTGTCTGAGCTTGCATGCCATGCTTTATGTGTAAAGTGGGTATCAGTAGATACAGAGAAAATCTCAACACCTAATTTTTGGAATTCTTCGTAATGGTCAGCAATATCGCCTAATTCCGTTGGGCAAACGAAAGTAAAGTCAGCTGGATAGAAGAAGAAAACACTCCATTTACCTTCAACGTCTTTTTCAGAAACTTCGATAAATTGACCGTCTTTGAATGCTTGGTTAGTAAAAGGTTTGATTTGAGTATTAATTAATGACATATGATGTTCTCCTGTTTGGTTGCCTATTAAGTTACTGTTTTACAGCAATTAAATCCAATCAGTACCCACTATCGATTTGATAGGTATAACCTAATCATTGTCATACAATTAATAGGTGCGACATTAAAACGCTTACTGAACTCTTCAGCAAGCGTTTTGTTGTTAGGAAGGTATTTTTTCTATGATTATGCCATCGTGGCAATAGTTTTGCGGAAGCGGAACAATGCAAGTGTAAAGAAAACACTCCCAATGACGATTAAAATAACAAATTGCGGCCAAACTATTTGGAAACCTGCACCACGATACAAAATAGCTTGCGCAAGGCTAACAAAGTGAGTTGTCGGCATAGTTTGCATAATATCTTGCACTAATTGAGGCATACTCTCACGTGCCGTCATTCCCCCAGAAAGCATATTTAAAGGTAATAAAACTAAAATCATCAATAGACCGAACTGAGGCATGGACCTTGCGATAGTTCCCATAAAAATCCCGATTGAAGTCGTCGCAAATAAACTCAGCGCAACCCCTCCCATAAAGAGCAATATAGACCCCTCAATAGGGACTTGCAGCAAGGTTTTAACCACCAGCAACAATGAAACACCCGATGCAATCAGTACCACCAGCCCCATGGACCATATTTTCGACATCATGATTTCAAATGGCGTCAACGGCATCACCATCAAGTGCTCTACTGTGCCATGCTCCCGTTCACGGATTAACGCAGCCCCAGTCAAGACAATAGACAACATCGTGATATTGTTGATAATCGCCATTACGGAACCGAACCACGATTGCGTCAAATTAGGGTTAAAACGCATCCTCACTTCTAAGTCTACTGGCAAGCTTGCATTACTTCGATACTTTGCTAAAAACTCGTTGACCTCTCCTAATGTAATATTTTGGATATAGCTATTTCCTAAAAAAGCTTGGCTCATCCGTGTTGCATCAATATTAACTTGGATTTCAGGTTGTCGCCCTGCAAGAACATCTTTTTGAAAATTAGGCGGAATATCGAGTGCGAAGGTGTATGAACCTCTATTTAATAAACCGTCAATTTGGTCAGGTGTAATATCTGCCGGGGGTAAAAAATACGGGGCATAAAAGCTGTTAATGATCCGATTCGATAACTGTGAGCGGTCTTGATCGGCTATCGCAATAGGCGCGTTATGTAACGAACCCGGCGTAACCGTTGCCGATGAATAAATCGAAACGGTAAACGCAAAGACGATCAATGCAAGCATCGCTTTATCTCGGCCTAAGCTGCGTAACTCTTTAACCCCTAGGTTGATGATATTTTGTATTTTACGCATCATACTAAACCTCCTGCTTTTTCAAAAACAATACGCTTAAGCCAATAACAAGCGGTACCGTGATAAGTAGCGGGATAAATGATGCCTGTAAATCAAATAAATTCAGCCCCTTAGAGAATGTCCCCCGAGTGATGGTTAAGAAATGTGATGTCGGGTAGACCATACCAACCCACCGACCTATTCCTTCTAATGAAGATACGGGGTCAATCATTCCTGAAAATTGAGTCGCAGGAATTAAAGTAATGATTGATGTACCAAAAATAGCAGCGATTTGGCTTTTCATAAAACAAGAAATGAGTAAACCAATCCCCGTTGCAATACTGACATACAAGAAAGCCGCTAACGTCAACGTTAGGAAGCTCCCCTTAAATTCCACACCAAATATATATACCGATAAAATGCACAGTAATAAAAAGTTAAACATGCCTAATAAAATATAAGGCAATTGTTTACCAAGCAAAAACTCTAATTTGGTGATCGGGGTGACATAAAGATTGATTATCGAACCTAATTCTTTTTCGCGTACCACACTAAGAGCACTTAACATGGCTGGGATCATCATTAATAACAATGGGATAACCGCAGGTACAATAGCGGGTAAGCTGCGAACATCAGGGTTATAACGATAGCGAGTTTCGATATCGATAGCCGGCATCCCTGCAACCCCGACAGGTTGACGAGCAGCCATTGTACTTAGCCAAGCAAGGTGCATAGCTTGCACGTAGCCACGTACCGTTTCTGCTCGGTTTGGCATTGCGCCATCAATCCATACCCCAATTTTGACATTATTTCCTCGAGCAACATCCCTCGCAAAATTAGGTGGAATTTCTATAGCAACGGTAATCTTACCGCTACGCATTCCAGCCTCTAAATCATCATAATCTTTGATAGGCGGCTGCTCGATAAAATAACGAGAACCTGCGAGGTTTAGAGTATATCCTTGACTTAACCCCGTTTGGTCACGATCTAGTACTGAAAAGCGTAAGTTTTCGACGTCCATGCTAATCCCATAACCCATAATAAACATTAGGATCACTGTTCCAAGTAACGCTAATGTTGAACGAACCGGGTCGCGGCGAAGCTCCATGCCTTCACGAATGGAATAGCTGAATAACCGACGTAAGCTAAAACGCTTTTTAAGTGCATCTGTTGCTTGCTCTTTTAATGCAGGGTCAACATGGAATTCAGGGGCTGTTTCTTGCTCAGCTCCCGCTTCCCCTACAGCATCTTGCAAATAGGCGATAAAGGTTTCTTCAAGAGTGCCTAAACCTCTTTTTTTGGTTAAATTAACTGGCGTATCACAATCCAGTACTTTCCCTGCATGCATCAACGAAATTCGGTCACAACGCTCAGCTTCATTCATAAAGTGGGTCGAAATAAAAATTGTGACACCGTCACGTCTTGATAGGTCTACCATCAAATTCCAGAACATATCCCTCGCGACAGGATCGACCCCTGAGGTAGGTTCATCTAGGATTAACATCTCTGGTTCATGTATCACCGCAACGGCCAACGATAAGCGCTGGCGGATGCCTAGAGGTAAATCATCTGGCATGGTTTCTCTAACATCTTCCAACTCAAAGCGTTGGCACATGTCATTAATACGCTGTGCAATATTATCTTCTGGAATATGAAAGAGTTTCGCATGCAGTTCAAGGTTTTGCTCTACACTCAGTTCGCTATACAGGGAGAAGGCTTGTGACATATAGCCCACACGCTTACGCGTTTCAATATCTTTAGGGTCAATTTCTTGCCCAAATAACCAAGCTTGTCCTTCACTCGCTTGTAATAGCCCGGTTAGCATTTTCATGGTGGTCGATTTACCACAACCGTTAGAACCTAAAAAACCAAATATCTCCCCTTTAGGGATTTTTAAGTTCACATGGTCAACCGCCACAAAATTACCAAAGCGCATCGTCAAGCCTTGCGCCTCAATCGCAATCACATCATCTTTTGATTTATCACGCGGGGGAATAATGACTTTTTTGTGGCCACTGCGTTTTTCTTCAGGTAACAATTGAATAAACGCAGCTTCAAGATCATCACAATGGGTTTGTTTTTTTAGCTCCGATGCGTGACCGGTGGCTAAAACTTTACCGTCGTCCATCGCAACCAACCAATCGAACCGTTCCGCTTCTTCCATATACGCGGTTGCCACTAATACACTCATGTTTGTTTGACGTAAACGAATTCGGTCAATCAGGTCCCAGAACTGCGCACGAGATAATGGGTCTACCCCTGTCGTCGGTTCATCTAAAATAAGTAAATCCGGGTCATGAATCAACGCACAACATAGGCCTAATTTTTGTTTCATCCCTCCCGATAGCTTACCAGCGGGTCGGTCTTTAAACGGAGCGAGCCCTGTGCTTTCAAGTAAGTCTTGAATCCGGTACTCACGTTCAGCTTTTGATTGGCCAAACAGCCGGCCAAAAAAATCCACATTCTCATATACGGATAGTGTGTGGTACAGGTTCTTTCCTAGCCCTTGCGGCATGTAAGCAATTCGTGGGCATACTGCCCTGCGATGCAAAGCGCTGTTCATATCCCCATCAAGTACCCTTACGTGGCCTTGCTGAATCGCCCTAGCCCCTGCAATTAGTGAAATTAGACTCGATTTACCCACTCCATCAGGCCCTATTAGCCCAACCATTTTCCTCGCAGGGATAGAAAGAACAATGTCATCCAACGCACAATTTTCACCATAATGCTGGCTGACATGCTGTAAATCGATTATCACATCATCCATCAATTTGTTGGTCATTGCGGTAATCTCACCTCAAGTTCAGCAGGCCAAGGTTCATTTGGGTCTAAACGCACATAAGCCTTTCCTGGTAACCCCGTTTTGACGTATTCAAGGTGTTGCTCTAATAATTCAGGTGATATGCGTGCCCTAACCCGGAACATTAGCTTTAAGCGTTCATTTTGGGTTTCCACCGTTTTTGGGGTGAATTGAGCCACGCTGGCAACAAAGGTTGTTTTTGCCGGAATAACAATATTAGGCGCAGCATCAAGGATAATATGGACATCGCTACCTATCGCAACTTTCCCTGCATCTTCTGTCGGCAAGAAAAATGTCATATAAACATCGCTTAAATCAACCATATTTAAGACCCGCCCACCGGCTCCAAGTACCTCTCCTGGCTCAGCTACACGGTATTGAACGCGTCCATTTCTTGGGGCTTTTAAAATACTATCGTCTAAATCTGCTAAAATCCTGCGCTCTGTAGCCGTCGCGGCTTCAACACGGTTTTTAGCTTGTACAATCCCTGCAGAAGCAGAATCAATGGCAGAAGTCGATGCGGCAACTTGTGCTTTAGAAGCTTCTAAAGCGGCTCTAGCCCCTTGCATCTGCGCGGTATCATCATCAACTTGCTGCTGTGAAACGGCGTTTGTTCTGACTAATGCTCTAGAACGATTAAGCCGTTTTTGTGCGGCATTCAACTCAGCTTCACGTTGGCGAACGACTGCTTGAGCGGCTAATTTTTCGCTCTTACGTTGTGCTAAGGCAGATTCAGCCGTAGTGACGGCACTAATCGCTTGACGCAATTGTGCTTGTACTTCATGCAGTTGCTCTTGAAGAGCACGAGTATCCATCCGTGCGAGCTCTTGACCTGCTTTAACAAAGGCCCCTTCTTTTACGTTGATTGTTTCAATTCTACCTGCTGTTTTAGTCGCAATATCAATCTCAGTAGCTTCAATACGGCCGTTACTCTGCGCAAAGCCCGCAGGTAGCCCCCCAGAGTTCACACTCCAGTAATAATAGCCGCCCACGGCAATAATGATTATTAAAATGAGATACAACGATACTTTTCGCTTATTTATTTTCATACCATCCCTTTTCCATTAAATGAGAAAACAATGAACAACAATTATTTTGATTATTAACCTGGTGAAATTAATAAAGCCGTATAACTGTTTATATACGAAATAAATACGATTAAGACTGAAGTTGTGATGCTTTCTTTTTTTTAATCGAGCTACATTTTTCCAAATACAGTTCGATTATTAGCTATCTATCTAATTTAACGACATTTTATCAGGATTTATCTTAAGTATAGTTGCCGTACATCACAAAAAAATAGAATAGATTAGAAAAAGTGATAATAAGGCATTTATTGTATATATTTATACAAAAATAAAGCCAGTATTTAATTTACTGGCTTACTTGAATAAACTTTAAAAACATCTTTAATATTACATTTACAAGTTGTTTATTTTCTACAAAAATTAACTAGCAAATATTGCAATTGTTTTTTCATCCATCCGATAACGAACCCACTCATCTTGTGGCTGTGCACCGATACTTTTATAAAAATCGATTGCGGGCTGATTCCAGTCTAAAACGCTCCATTCAAGGCGCTGACATTTGCGCTCTACAGCAAGCGTTGCAATGTATTTCAATAATTTTTTCCCTGCACCAGCGCCTCTGTAATCAGGAGAAACGTATAAATCCTCTAAATATATTCCATTATTCCCTAGCCAAGTTGAATAACTTGTAAAAAATACGGCATATCCTGCAGGTTGCCCGTCAATGTAACAAATTAAAGCTTCAGTATTTGAATCTGAACCGAATAACGAATTTTCAATGTCAGTAACGGAGGCTTTTACTTCATGACGAGCCTTTTCATAATCAGCCAACTCGATGATCATGTCTAAAATTAATGCAGCATCTTGGCGTGTTGCGGGTTTTATTTCTACGTTCATTAGTCATTCCCTTATAATTTGAGCATCAATTTTATGTATTACTCGCTAAAATCCCAACCATCAGAAATTTTATTCATCTCATCATTAGCTGTATAAGTTTTGTTTATACCAATAACTTACTTCTGAGTAGATAAATTAAACAGCGCATTTTAGGACATTGCTCCTTAAACAGTCTATTTGCTATGATACCGACATTGTTCAACTTAACTAAATAATAAGGAGGCTAATCTATGTTGTTGTGTGATTTAATTGAATATTCACACTTCTTTGGTAATCGCCAAAGCTCAGGCTTTCACAGTTTTATACTGCGATAACCCTGCCTGAGCGAAATTACCAATTGGGTGTTCCCTCAGCTTACTGGGTTGTCGTTCTGACAATTCCTTGGCATTTTTATGCCTAAAAATTGAGTAAGCTATGAGTACTTTATTATCTGTAAAATCATTAAACTACGATACACCAACAACGTCTTTATTAAATGATGTTTCTTTTACCTTACAACAAGGTGAACGTATAGGCTTAATAGGCCATAACGGCAGTGGGAAAAGTACATTATTAAAACTGATAACCCACCAGTTATCTCCAAATAGTGGCACTATCACTTATGCAAACCATTGCGTCACCGCTTATATCGAACAGCATTTACCTGCAGATGTTGCTAATCTGTCACTCATTGATGCTATTGTTGAGAAGCTTCCTGAGCAAGATAAAATAACAGACCGCTGGCGGGCTGAAGTTTTATTATCTGAGTTAGGCTTTACGACACAACAATGGGAACAAAAAGCAAACACAATAAGTGGTGGTCAACATACTCGTTTATTATTAGGCCGTGCTTTAATTGAACAACCTGATTTATTACTGTTAGATGAACCGAGTAACCACTTAGATCTGCCTACCCTTATTTGGTTAGGTGATTTTCTGCAATCATGGAAAGGCAGCTTTATACTTGTTTCCCATGACCAAGCGTTACTTGATAAAGTGACCAACTGCACATGGATTTTGCGGGATAAATCGCTCCATTTTTTTCGGTTAGCTTGTAGCGCCGCTCGTCAAGCGCTAATTGAAAAAGATATTGCAGACGAACATCGGTTTCAGGCAGAGCAAAAGGAAATTGACCGCATAACCTCAAGTGCTAAGCGCTTAGCCATATGGGGACACGTGTACGATAACGAAGCACTTTCTCGTAAAGCAAAGCAGATGGAAAAGCATATTGATCGTCTTAAGGATGACCAAACAGAAGTCACAGAGGGTTACCAATGGACATTATCTTTAAATGGCAAATCCATCCCTGCAAACCGCGTACTTGAGTTAGAGAATACCGTCATTTCAACACCTAATGGCTCGCATTTATTTACTAGTGCATTTCATCAAGTTAAAAGTGGCGATCGTATTGCTATTATCGGTGCAAATGGTTGTGGTAAATCAACATTATTGCGTCTACTTTGGCAGCACTATCAGCAAGATTTACGCTATAGTTCGCAGCTAAAGTTTCATCCTGCAATTAGCACTGGTTATTATGATCAGCAACTTGCGCAGCTAAATGATAATGACACTCTACTGGATGCATTACGCCCTTTTGCACCGTTAACAGATGAACAACGCAAAATGGCCTTAATCAGTGCAGGTTTTGCTTATACTCGTCACTCACAAAAAGTAGCAACACTGAGTGGCGGGGAACGCTCTAGACTGTTGTTTATTGGTTTAAGTTTGGCTCAATATGAATTATTGTTACTGGATGAGCCAACAAATCACCTTGATCTTGAAGGGAAAGAAGCACTAAGCGAGCAAATCCGCCAATTTTCAGGGGCATTACTGGTCGTCAGCCATGATAGGTGGCTGATTGAAAATAGCTGCCAACGTTTTTGGTTTATTAATGATAATCGTTTGGAAGAATACCTCAATGTAGATGATATCTATCATAAAATTGAGCAGCAATCCCAACTGTTGTTAGTCAATAATCCCCCGCTTATTAATGCAAGTGCGGAGCTTGATGTTTACCCTAGCAAAGCAACTCAGGAAGATGAATTGCTAGAAAAATTGTTAGTGTTAGAGGAAAAGTTACAAGCTGACCAAAAACGCAAACTGAATCATCAAAAACCACAATTACAGCAGCAATGGATTGAAGAAATTGCCTATATACAATCTCAATTAGGTTTATAACCTATTCCCCTGATAATTCAATATTATCAGGGGAATTTATACCATTCATGTTTCTATGATAAATTTAATTTATTATAATTTTAAATAAGAATACTCTTTTTTTAGCATTCTAATTATTTATTTTTTCATTAACATTAACAATCTTTGAATGTTAATAATATTTTTATATTTTATATATCCCATTAAAAATAAACATATAGACCAAAATTTAGTATACCTACAAACCCAATAAACAAGGTTAATTATTATGCAGAAATATAGGATCACCGATATTGAAAAAAATCATGATGGCATCACACTATATAAAATAGAAAACCTAATAACCAAAGAATATGGTGGATGGGTTAGTAGTGAAAGTAATTTAAGTCAGGAAGGTAATTGTTTTATTTTAGATGATGCGATGGTATATGGTAACGCTCATATTTCTGGTGATGCACAAATATCTGGTAATGCCTGCATATGTGACGATGCAAAAGTATATGACAATGCTATGGTTTATGGTAACGCTCTAATATCCGATAATGCAAATATTTATGGAAATGCAAAGGTATCTGATAATGCTAGTGTTTCTGGTAATTCTAAAGTATTAGATAAATCCGATGTTTTCGATAATGCTAAAGTTTCAGGCAATGCTGAATTAAGAGGAAGATGCCTTATTATGAATTCAGCTGAAATAAGCGAATTTGCTAAAATCACAGGAAAAGATTATACCGCAGTAATAATAAAAGACTCTGCTAAAGTTTATGGTAATGCCATAGTGACTAATAATTCTATTATTAGTGGCCATGCTGAGGTTTATGACAATGCGAAAATACTTATTAGTTGTCAGGTAACTAATTATGCAAAAGTCTATGAAAATGCCACTGTAGAAGGCAGTCCACTCATTAGTGAAAATGCTCAAGTTTATGGTAATGCCCTTATCAGGAATAATGCAATAATAAGAGGTAATGCGAGGGTTTATGGCAATGCGTCAATAAATTTAGGCACCGTGATAGAGGGAAATGATTATATATCGGGTATTTGCTACTGGGAGGATATTCACTCTCTATCCGCCTTAAAAATATTCATTCCTGGTGGAGGTAAAGCTGCATCTATTTATGCTAATGGCAACCACCAAGTTCAGGTTGAAATTAATATCGAAGCGAAAAACAATCACAACCAACCACTTGACATATCGCCAAAAGATATATTTAAAAACATTCAACTAGTAGATTATAAGAATGAACCGTTTTCTAATGTACTTCACTATACTGATATATGCGGAAACTATGCCCCAAACAATGGTACGTCTAATAAACAGGTTAACATTTCATCATGTATTGTCTATGTCTCTCTTAACCATCTAATTGAAGCATTTAAACTCTGTGTAAGATGTCAAATTAATCAAGATGAATATACTACAGCCCTAGAATATAATGGGAAAAATAAAATGCCTGATTATGTCCTATTGAATGTACTACCCAAACGTATTTTTTCAGAGTCCGATCTTGATAAGTACTCTCTTGAACACCCCATTATCGAGAAAGGCGTGGGTGGTTACTCAAATAGCATTTTGACTAAATACTACGTAAGATTTAATAATACAAATGGCACAATTACTCATGACGCATCATGCCAAGAGCATCTATGGTTCCACTATAAACAAACAGGTAATTACAAAGGTTGTAGCACATCAACGGACTCTTCAGTCAAACAAAATCACGATGCCGCATATACAACAACATTTCATTTCACACAAAAATGGTCCATCACTGTTACATCAAAAAACCATGAAAAATCAGGGTTATGCTTTTGGAGTTACCGTGTTTGGTATGGTGCTTTATGGAATTATAGTGAATGGGGAGAAAAAATGGCGTTTATTTTGCGTGACCAATATGGAAATGAAGCCACAATTATAGCCAAGGTAGGTAATGATGAACATATTAAATTTTATGTTAGCTAACCAACCGCATTATTATATTTATTAATTTCTCAGCATTATAAATTATAACGCTTATTATTTTAATAATGTCATAATCAAAAACATCCAACAAAAATCAATAATAAATTAAATGGATAACATTCTATGAATAAATTTTTTTCACAAAGCCAAAATTTCATAAGTGCATTAAAAACAGGAATAGACCCTAGAACCGGTATTTTCTCCTTAAATATCCCTATCGTTAATATTAATTGTAACTATGGCATGGGCCCCGAAATTAACTTATCATTATGCAGTAGTTCATTACAAAATAATAATAGTGGCTTTGGTATGGGCTTCTCATTACCATTAACCACCTATGACAGTAAGAACAAACTACTTCACTTATCATCTGGTGAAAAATATCTTATTAATGATACTGTTGCCAATTTTGAAGTAAAACAAAAAAAGTTAAATAATTTTATTTTTGAACGTTTTGATGATTTTTATAAAATCACCTATAAATCAGGTGTAGTTGAAATATTAGAAGGACCATCTTCGGGAAGTGATATCAAAAATACATTAAAAATCGAAAGTTATGATGGCCATTTTGTTATCCTAAAATGGGCGTTTTTTGGCTTCCCTCACCTTTTAGAAATAAAAGATGAAAATAATGTTTTATTATCGATAGACTACGAAAATTATAATCAGCCTATAATATCAATATATCCCCTATCACTAGAGTGCTATAAAATAAAATTAAAAATATTCAATGGACATTTACAGCAACTTATAAAAACAACAGAAAATTATATTTGGCATTTCAGTTATAATGAATATGGTTACATAGAAAAAATAATACATCCTACTGGGTTGGTTGAATCTATTTATTATCAAAGAGACCTCATTAGATTCCCTGAGGATATATACCCTGCACTAATTGCCGCAACTCGCCATACGTTATCTTTCCAAGGAGAACAACCTGATATTGTCACCTCCTATACTTATACAAACACAAATTATTTAGGCTTTGCTAGCGGATTAAATTTCAAATCGGATACTGATAATTTATATTCGCTTTTAACTAATTATACTTATGGGTCTACAGAAATACAGAGAAGTGATGAGCTAATTATAGAAACTACACGGCTCTATAATAACTATCATTTACTGACAAATGAAATTACAACATATCAATCACATAATGGTTCTATTAATATTAATCGTACAGACTATGATTATTACGCCGTTATCGGTCTTCCTTTTGATAAGCAACCCCCTCAATTTCAATTCGTTAACAAAAAAACTATCACATGGGAAAATCAACACGGTCAAAAACGACAAGATGTTTATCAATCCGAATTTGACGAACATGGCAACCCTACATTAGAAATACATCCCGATGGTACGCGAACCATTATGCAATGGTATTCAGCAGAAGAAAGTAGCGATACCAATAATAATTTATTGTGCCCTCGCGAAAAAAATGGATTTGTCCGCTTCATGAAATCCAAAATAGTAATACCTAACCAAACTGATTATCAAACACCGACTACATCAACATATTATTCCTACAGCTACCTAGAAAATACCGAGATAATTATTTTACACCAAGAACAATATTATGCAGATAATCGTTTATTGCAAAAACGTATTTTTGAATTTTGTAGCCAGAGAAATGGTATAGAATATGGTAGAATAACAGCTAGTTATAATATTTTTTATCAAGATGGGGAAAACTCAACCCACTTCGATTCAAAACAATCTATTAGCACTTCTATACAAAACCAGCAAATAGTTCAAAAAAATCAATTTCAAGGGCATGATGGTTGCCAATTAGCAACAATGAAAAAACTATCAATGCTGAGTTTATGTTTGCTGAGTGAAATAAATAGGTTAGGCATTCAAACTAATTATACTTATGACCAGATTGGCCGGATATTGAGCCAAACTGAAGCTGTGGGTTCCGCCTATGAGCGAACAATATATTGGCATTATAAAATCACTCATTTAGGCCCTATTACTTATGAAAAAGACTCATATGGTAATCAAGCAAAAATACTCTTCAATAGTTTAGGTTACCCTATAAAACAATATCAATTTGATAATGATGGAACCCAAGAATGGTACGAGGTAAAGCATCAGAAATATGGGCCATTAGGTAACCTACAAGCAACAACAGAACAAGATACCCAATTTTCTGATAGAAAACAGCAGTGCTATACCATAAATACAACCTATAAAAGAGACTCATGGGGTGAAATTACCACGACAAGGCTTAATAATAATTTTGAAACACATCGAATAGTTGACCCAATCTTATTAACCGAAACACATACTCAGCAAGGTTGGTTAAACGGCCAACATCTACAAAGTGGCCAGTGGATGACTATTCTTAATAAGAAAAATCAATTGCCCAAACTCACACTACGTATTGATTCGAATAGTGAAATTATTGCCTCTCAACAACACTTTTGGGACGGTTCAGGGCGTTTACGTAAACAAATTGATGAGTTAGGCAATCCTATTGAATGGACCTATGATGTGTATGGTCGTGTTCTTAGCCAAACATTACCTGATGGCACAGTAATTGAACAAACATATGTCCCATATTTAATGGGAAAAGAAGTTTCATCCATTCAAGTAACTGATATCAATGGCCATTGCTGGGTTCTAGGAAGCCAAGAATTTGACAGTTTAGGCCGTTTAACCCTACAAGAAAGCGGCAAACGAGTCACAACCTACCAATATGATAACGCATCCCCCTCGCCTTCATTCATCACATTACCTTCAGGAGAAACCGTACATTATGAGTATATCCCTGAATTAAATAATGCCATAAATAAGGTCAATGTATGTGGCGTCACTCAGGAGTTTGAATATGATTTAGCCACCGCAGAACTGTTACATTCTACAGAAAAAGACACAAAAGTGAGCAATCAATGGAATAATTCAGGCACATTGAAACGAGAAACAATGATTTTATCGGGTGTAACTAAGCAGACTGAATATCAATGGACATTGCAAGGAAAGCCCGTGTCATACCATGATATTACAGGGGCAAAAACAGACTATCAACGAGATAAATATGGTCGATTAAGTCGAATTTTTGATAGTGCTCTGATAACTGATTTTACCTATGATGCGCTGGGTCGTTTAATTACGCAAATAGTAACTGATAATTCTACCCATGCTTTTATACTCACCACATTCACTTACAATGAGTTTAATCAGGAAATTAGACGGAGTATCACCGATAACCAAGGTTCTCAATTGGTTATTCAAAGTATATGGCTAAAAAATGGCTTACTATCATCCAAACATACGACATTGGATAATAAGCCCGTAAAAAATGAAAAATATCGCTATGATAAACGTAATCGTTTAATAGGTTACTCTTTTGAAGGTAATGAGCACCCTATAGACTGCTATGGGCAATCAGTTAGACAGCAATTTTATGATTACGACCCATTAAATAACCTTATTCAGGTACGCACCGTACTAAAAAACCACGAAGTGGATATTGCCCAGTACCATTACAATAATAAAGATGACCCTACACAATTAACCGCCATATCTCATTCACACCGTAATTACCCTGCGAATATTCCACTTGAGTATGATAAATGTGGTCGTCTGATACTAGATAATGCAGGTAGGACATTACACTATGACCCTCTAGGGCGGCTTATTCGCGTTAATGGGCTGGAAAATAGCAAATATGGCTACAATGCTCTAAATCAAATTGTGAGCCAAACCGTCAAAAATAATCAAAATCATCAACTCTATTACCGCGCCGACGAGCTAGTTAATGAAATCACCACAGAAAAAAACAACAAAATTCGTTTAATAAAAGCAGGTCATACTTGCTTAGCTGTTGGATGTAATACTGAACTAACCTTAATGGCGAATGAATATAATGACAATTTAATATGGTCTTTAAATACAAACAATAAGCTTAGCCAGTCCCACTCTAGGTTGCCATATGGCGAAGATAAAACAACAGAACATTTTCTTGGCTTAAATGGTGAGCGAATTGACCCAATTACAGGTGTTTATCACCTAGGCAATGGTTATCGTGCATATAACCCATGCCTAATGCGCTTTCATTGCCCTGATAGTTTGAGCCCTTTTGGCAAAGGGGGGATAAATCCCTATGCCTATTGTGCCGGAGACCCGATAAACCGGATTGACCCATCAGGGCACTTTAGCCTTAAAGCAATGAGTGGGTTAGCGATTGGGGCATTAGGGATAATTTTCTCTGGTGTAACATTTGGTGCATCATTAGCAGCCTCTGGCGCCATCATGGCAAGTATTACACTAATATTAAGTGTTGCCTCAGATGCTACGGGGATCGCTAGCATGTTAACTCGGAAAAGTGACCCCCAAGCTTCAAGTATCTTAGGCTGGGCATCTCTTGCACTGGGTATTGCCAGCATAGGTACTAGTGTAAGTAGCCTTAAGCTCAATTCCAATAGGCTATTTTCTATACTAACAAACAAAAATAGCTCACCTCTCAGTACAAAATTAACAACCTTTGGTGGCAAAATGGAAGGGATGGTCCCTATGGGGAAAGATTTTTATTTTTTTGAAGATATCTATCATAATGAAAAGCGACTAAATATTGTTGCACATGGAATAAAACAACAAAACGGTACCGCACTACTCTACAGAAGCGCTCAAAATCATATGACCCCAAATGAATTGTATGAAATATTATCAAAAAGAAAAGACTTATCTAATTATACCAATATACGCACAATTATGTGCCACTCAGGAAATGGAGGAGAGCAGTCATTTGCAAAACTGTTAGCTAGATTAACCAATAAACCCGTAAAAGCGTACTTAGGGCCCGTAACTGGAAATTTTGAAACCGAGGAAGTCAATAAAATTTTGCTGGGTGCGACGCGGCGTTATGGAGACGAGGGGCTCGAATATATGGTTAATCTATTTTCCCAAAAATATGAATTTCAAATAAGAAAAACCAATCCTTATTCGATTTTTTCATCGGAATATTTTTCCTATAAATATGACCCAATAAAATTTAACCCATAAAGGTAACAACATCATTATACTGATGGCACAAGCTCAATACCTTTTTCATTAGCAGGACAGTACCCATCTTTGTTATACAACCGCTGTCCTCTGGAGTTTTTTTATTGGTTTATCAATAAAATAAGTTAACCTATCAATAATTATTTATAAAATACTTTTTTTAATAGCCTAAATACTAAACAAGCTTTTTAGTATTTTAATTTTTGTTTTTTATTTTTTGCACGTTTAAAATAAGAAGTTGGCACACTAGGGCAAACGACTTCTTTGAATTTTACGTCTTTATTTGAAGGTTGTATTGCTTCACCGTCAGCGGGTGTTGAGGCTTTATTCTTCTGTGTTTTGTTAGTATCTTTCATATATGATTGCTCATTCACTTGTATAATATCATTTGTTTTAGCCATTTGATTTTCCTTCCGTCACTAATACTGCATTCACTTGTTCTATTCTTTCTACTGCTCGATTGATGATCTCAACCACTTTAGTCGATTCATCCTTCGTCAATTGTTGAAGAACAATTTTATGCCTTAACAATGATTTAAATTTATCTACTGCACATTCAATTTCATTAGCAAACTGATTTCCGGCTTTCAATTCCTGTGCATATTTTAATTTTAGCTGAACTTCAGCTAAAATCTCGGCTTTGAGCAATAAAAAACACCGGCCTTCAGGTGTGATCACATAGCATTTACGGCCTTTCCCGTTATCTTTACCCTCTGTGATAAAACCTAATTCTTCTAACAAAGTCAAAGTTGGATATATCACCCCTGGGCTTGGGCAATAAAAACCAGCGGTTTCTTCCCCAATTTTTTTAATTAGGTCATAACCATAGTTTATTCCCCCTGTCAGTAAATGTAAGATATATATCCTCAACTGTTTTGGGTTGAACATGCGACTGACACTTTTGCCATTACATAAGCATGACCCTGACTGCGGTTCCCTTATCATTAAAACTCTCAGTGGTTATTCGCTATCAAAACCGATATATCTAACATAATAGCCATTTTTATAGAAAATGCTAGCTTTAGATATATCGGTTTTTCTCATATCGTGCTAATGATAATCATTCGTATATAAATCATACCAGCAATGTCGAGATAATATGGTGAAAAAATGCGATAAACTGACGATGAAAAAACCAGCCATTAAAATATGACTGGTTTACAATAAGAATGGTAATTAGCCTATATTAGGTAATATATTGAAAACTATACCTAACTGAACACCTATAACGATAATACCACAAATGAATACCAGTGATAACCCTAACCCGCCACCTAAGACTTGATACTTACGTTGATTTAATGCTCTGGATTTAAACGCCATCGCACTAGGTAATAACAACGCCAATATTGAAAGTGCTATCGCGGCATAGCCTAACGCCATCACAAACCCTTTCGGATAGAACAAGGCAAAAACTAGTGGTGGAGCAAAAGTCAGTATTCCGGTTTGTAAACGCCCTGATGCGTTATCTTGCCGTTTGAACAAATCCGCTAAGAAATCAAATAACCCTAATGCAACACCGAGGAATGACGTTGCTAAAGCGAGACTCATAAACATTTGAGCAACCAGTTCGGTTCTTTCAGATTGCGCTACATTTTTAATAGCATCTAACAGCCCGTTTAACCCTGCATTTTCAGCAAGAATACCCACGAAGGTCGTTGTACCTATACTTCCAAGAGTTGCTATTTGCCATAAGATATAAGCGATTAAAGGAATAGCACTACCAATGATAAATATGATCCGTAATTTTTTTACGTCTCCTCCCATATATTTAACAATACTAGGCACACTACCATGGAAGCCAAAAGAGGTAAAAAATACCGGAATAGCAGATAATATCAGTACCTTTTCAGTCGGCGCCGACAGCAAATTTTGCTGTTCTACATGTGGTATCATTAACGCCAAAATAATCACTAAAAATACAATTTTTGCTGTAAACAATATACGGTTAATAAAATCTACCGATGACGTGCCAAAACAAACTACCCCGCCGCCGATTACTGTAAATAGTACGATCCCCATCCAATCAGCCATTTCAATGGCCAAACTGCTGTTTAAATTTGATGTGATAATTTCCCCTGCACCACTAACGTAAGCTGCTGTCAGAGCATACATCAGAAACATCATGCTAAAACCGGTAATAAACTTACCGCCTGAACCTAAATAGCGCTGAGCAACACTCCCGATCCCCGTTTCATGGGATTCATGTTGATAAACTTCAACCAATAATAATGCGGTGTAACACATCAATGCCCATAACACTAATAGCATGGCTAAACTGGCCATAAAACCATTGCCAGCGGCTGCAATTGGCATAGCCAACATACCTGCGCCAATCGTAGTACCTGCAACAATAAAAACACTACCAAGCGTGCGATTTTTCATATTGAGATCCTAGCAAGTCAATTAAACACTAATTTTATAATTGGAATGATTGAGTTTATTTTCTTCATCAACGAGTTGTTGTAGCTTGTCTGCAAAGATATTTTTTAATTCCGCCCAGTAATTATCGAAATGCCCTTTATCTCGTAAACAGTGAGTCATAATTGCCGCCCTTAATACATATACTGAACGGACCTTCTGCCACTCTTCATCTGAAAAATGTGCGTCTCGGCATAGTTTTAACGGAGTATCTCCATATTCTTCATGAGTTAACGAAGTTGAGGATGTTAGAAAATCATTAGAATAAGTGCGCCCTGAAGCATACGAACACAGCTCATATAACCGTTTATTTAATTGGTTTTGCTTTTCTAATGATGTGTTGCCTGATTCGCGGAACA
This sequence comes from Providencia sp. AGC89, assembly GCF_053543535.1. Classification (NCBI taxonomy): domain Bacteria; kingdom Pseudomonadati; phylum Pseudomonadota; class Gammaproteobacteria; order Enterobacterales; family Morganellaceae; genus Providencia; species Providencia sp. AGC89. The sequence continues at coordinate 32,672 of NZ_JBIXLP010000067.1, read as the reverse complement.
TAAAATTCACCATGTGGAAATCAGGTGCGGGCATTGCAGCAATTGAAAATTGACGGTCGCCAATAATAAATGGCTCACATTGGTTAATTTCCTGAATTATCCAATGAGCCGTCGTTACTCCTGCCGCGATCACCTTCCCATAGCCTAAAAGATTTAGCGGCACTAAACGATGTGCCGCCCATACCGCAGCTGCGGTTGCCCCAGATTTTGAACCTTCCATAATAGAAGAACCAAGCAACACATTCTGTACTTTGTCCGTTTTACGCTGTTTTTCTTGTACTTCCTCAAATACATAAGCAGCATGATAAGAAATCAAATCGACAATGCGCTTATCTTTCATACAAATAGCGCCAGCTGAATAAGGAATGAAACCAACTTTATGCGGGTCAACAGTAATAGAGTCGGCTTGGTTTAGTGCTTTAAAACTCTCGTATACCTCAGGCTTCGGCCAAACGATCTCTTTAGGGAATATCCCTTCACTATGATAGCGTTTAATTAGTGCATCATAATCAATGAATTGATTATTTTCATCACGGAACATTGCACAAGCATACCCCGCATAAGCTGCATCAATATGCACATAAAATGAAACCCCGAAACGCTGTTCGCATTCCTCACGTAACTTAATGACTTCTTTAATGTTATCAATTGATCCTGTTTCTGTTGTACCCACAACAGCAACCACAGCAAGGATCGGTTCACCCCGCTCTATCAATGAAAAGACCGTTTCACGCATTTTTTGTACATCAGTTCGGTAACTTTCATCGACGGGTAACTGGACGATGTTCTGTTGACCTAAACCAAGAATATCCATCGCTTTCATCCATGAATAATGCTTGGATTGCGGCACTAATAATTTACCTAATTTTCCTTGCTCAATACCAACACCACGGCACGTTAAATCACGAACCTCTTCAAAAATGTGGCGTTTTTTTAATTCATCAATTAAGTCCAATATTTTACTAACCGGCAAATTCAGTAATTCTTTTTCTGATTTACCATTCAGTAAATGTTGTGCTTCTGGGTGTTGCGCAACAGCTAATGGTAACGTTTTGATGTTTCGTGCCACCCATAACCCTTCATAATTGGCCACCGTACCACCAGAGGTAATATGCCCCCAAGCTTGTTGTACGTCATAGCCAAACATAGCGCATAAATCTAAACCAGCTTCTACTTCTAATACCGTTGTTGTAGGTGAAGATTCTTGTGCACAGTTATTGGGGTTGTACATCATCGCCATCACATAAGCGAGATTAGAGATCATCAGTGTATCGGCATTCATGTGCCCCATATAACGGGGTGAAAACCAAGGAACAGATGTTGTTTTTAGCTTTGAAGAGAGTTGGTTAAGAATACCCTCGGTACGGTATAATGTATCCCTATATTCAGGGGCATACCGGTCAACAGTAGAGATAAGGTCAGGGTCTTCAGGGTGGTATCCTGAACGCCAATGCATGTGCTCTGTGATGGAATACTCCATCATCTCTTTGAAAAACACCGCATTTTCTGATTTAGGGCCTAAGAACAAGGCATCGACATTCATTTTTGAATTTTTAAAATTATTCATTATTACTACACCTTCAAACTACAAATAACTTACGTTAATTGTCTTTAAGTTAATTAACTTAATATCATTGGAAAGTGCATAACGGGCTGTGTGTTTAAAAGACATCAATATGTTAATGATATACATTTTTTAAATATCATTTAACAAGAAAATATTGATAGACAAACCGTTAATGGCCAACTTATCTATAGATATAATCTATTCCTATTAAATTATTAATAAACTAATAAGAATTTCGTTCGAAATTGTGGGCGGGGACAAAAAATCAATAATTATTTAGCTGTAAAGAGATATTTACGGTAAAAAGACTTGATAGTGTAAATTATTTGTTATAAATGACAAGTACTTTCACTACTAGCACATGCCATCAGCCAGTAGTGAAAACGCCAAGAAAAAAACAAATAATTAACTGTTTAATAAAACTATTTTACCCAGCAAATCACCAGATTCCATATGTTGATGGGCTTCTTTTACCTGTGTCAATTGGTACACTTTGTTAATAATTGGTTTTATTTTACCTTTTTGCAACATATCCCAAACTTGTGTTTTAAGATCTGTTGCAATCAATGCTTTTTCTTCAGTTGAGCGGGAACGCATTGTTGAACCTGTATGAACTAATCGTTTTACCATTAACGGCATCATATTTAATTGTTTAGGGTTACCTTTCATCATGCCAATTTGAATAATCCGGCCAAATTTAGCGGCTACCTGATAGTTTTTCTCGACATAATCACCGCCTATAATATCCACCACCATATCAACCCCTCGTGATAAGGTGTAATTTAAAGCCGCTTCAACAAAATCATCGGTTTTATAATTAATGACACAATCAGCTCCTAGCTTTTTGGCTGCGTCAACTTTTTCTTCTGAACCAACAGTGGTGATCACTACTGCACCAAATGCTTTCGCTAACATAATCGCAACACTACCAATGCCGGATGTTCCTCCATGAATAAGTACCGATTCATCTTTTTTTAACTTACCAATTTGGAACACATTGGCCCAAACTGTGAAAAAGTTTTCTGGAATGCAGGCGCCTTCAATAAAAGATAATGAACCTAGCGGCAACGCTATGTCCTTATGTACTAAGCAATATTGCGCATACCCTCCACCTGCGACTAATGCACAAAGCTTATCGCCTAATTGCCACTCATCAACGTCATCAGCTTTAGCTACAACAGTTCCAGCAACTTCAAGCCCCATAATTGACGATGCATCTGGAGGCGGTGGATAAGCCCCTTTTCTTTGAAAAATATCCGGTCGATTAACCCCTGCGGCCTCGACTTTTACTAACATATAACCTGCAGAAATTCTTGGTAGTGGTTTTTCTATTAATTGCAATTTTTCAGGCCCACCAGGTTCTATAATGTCAACAGCGGTCATTGTCGTCGGTAAAGATGGTTGAGCGTGTATCATCATAATCTCCCTTCTTAAAGTTAAGTTGAAAAATTGATATTTATAAATTTATTTTTGTGTTAAATTAATGCTAATTAGTTTAGTATTTATAGCTTGAAAGTCATATTTCTAAGTAATTATTATCGAAGTGATAGCAATCACCTTTTTTACTGTTTAGAGGTCAAAATTTAATCTACATCAAATTTAATCTTTAATAATCTTCTTTAATTTAGCATTAACGTCTAAATACGCTAACAATTAGCTCCTCTCTAATTGGCTTTTTTATCTATTAAGTCGATTCTGCCATACATTACTACTTACCAGTCTCATTATCTTATGTTAAAATTGACGCATATCAATAATTTTAACTTGATTGAGCCTTAAATATGATCCCAGAAAAAAGAGTTGTTCGTCGCATCCAGTCTGGTGGTTGTGCTATTCATTGTCAGGACTGCAGTATTAGCCAACTTTGCATTCCTTTTACACTGAATGAACATGAACTGGATCAACTTGATAATATCATCGAGCGCAAAAAGCCTATCCAAAAAGGCCAAGCTTTATTTAAAGCTGGTGATGAGTTGCGCTCATTATATGCCATTCGCTCCGGTACAATAAAAAGCTACACAATAACTGAGGAAGGCGATGAGCAAATTACCGGTTTCCACTTAGCTGGTGACCTTGTTGGTTTTGATGCCATTATTCATACACAGCACCCAAGTTTTGCACAAGCACTTGAAACCTCAATGGTTTGTGAAATCCCATTTGAAACATTAGATGACTTATCAGGCAAAATGCCTAATTTACGTCAACAAATTATGCGATTAATGAGCGGTGAAATTAAAGGCGATCAGGAAATGATCCTTTTACTGTCCAAGAAAAATGCTGAAGAACGATTAGCTGCATTTATTCTTAATTTATCTCATCGTTTTGCAGAGCGTGGTTTTTCACCAAGAGAATTTAGGCTAACCATGACTCGTGGTGATATTGGTAATTATCTCGGTCTAACCGTTGAAACTATTAGCCGTCTTTTAGGTCGTTTTCAAAAAAGTGGTATGCTTAGCGTCAAAGGCAAGTACATTACTATTGAAGATATGACGAAGCTAACTGATATTGCAGGTAAAGTTACAGCTATTACATGCTAACCATCCTAAACGGATCACATTCTTAGTGGTCCGTTTTCGTTTTTTTTCCCAGATTTCTTGCCTATTTAATGCCAATATCATAGTTTATCTATGTGGAAGTATCCGTATATCGAGAGGATTTCAATATGGCAAACTATAAAAACCTGCTAGTTGCAATTGACCCAAATCAGGATGATCAACCTGCATTAAGACGTGCTGTCTACATCGTGCAGCGTAATGGTGGACGGATAAAAGCGTTTCTTCCTATCTATGATCTTTCCTATGATATGACAACATTACTCTCCCCTGAAGAGCGTAATGCAATGCGTAAAGGGGTCATTAGCCAAAAAGCGGCTTGGATTAAACAACAAGCCCATTTTTACCTTGAAGCTGGGATTGATATTGAAATTAAAGTTATTTGGCATAACAAGCCATATGAGGCCATTATCCAAGAGGTTATTAGTGGAGAACACGACCTGCTACTGAAAATGGCACATCAAACCGACAATTTTGAATCAATAATTTTTACCCCACTCGACTGGCATCTACTTCGTAAATGCCCTGCGCCAGTTTGGATGGTAAAAGATAAAGTTTGGCCTGATCATGGCTCAGTTGTAGTGGCCGTAAACTTATCAAATGAAGAATCCTACCACGACGATCTCAATATTAAACTGGTTGAAAAAACTCGGGATTTAGCAACCCGTATCATTAAAGAACAAGAGATTCATTTAGTGAGCGCGTACCCTGTTGCACCGATGAATATCGCCATCGAGCTGCCGGATTTCGATCCTAGCCTATACAATAACGCTCTTCGAGGCCAACACCTAATCGCGATGAAGGAATTACGCCAAAAGTTTGCTATCGATGAAAAATACACTCATGTCCGTGAAGGGCTACCTGAAAAAATAATTCCCGATATGTGTGAAGAACTACACGCCGGTGTAGTTGTATTGGGGATTTTAGGCCGTACAGGGATTTCTGCTGCCTTTTTAGGTAATACAGCTGAGCATGTGATTGATAAACTCAAATGTGACTTATTAGCCATAAAACCGGATGGCTTTGTATGTCCTATCAGTGCAGTTGATGATGATTGATTTCACTTCCCTCCATTTTTAATGGGGGGTTCCTATTAACACTTATTTCTACATTAAATAGCGGCCAAGGTTTCATCGGGTTGTAAATGACTTGATTAAACCTATCAAGCTCTACCTCATCTCAGGCTTATATTGTAAAACCATCTTTCAATATTTTGTCGTCATCAGTAGTAAATTATCCCCCTGTAAAACAGGGGGATAATAAAGATGTAAAAGCAATTTAAATAAGCTAAAACCATCATAAAAAATACAATTTGCTCAAAGTTGAGCAGATTTGGAAATATTTCACATAGAAATTTTCACAAATAAAGGAGCGGATTTTATAGTATTATTGATTTCCTCTGTTTTAGCATAAGCCGCATCAGCATCAGTTGTATTAAAAATCACAACACAATCAATTAATTTATTCTCTAAAAAACCAATGAAATCATTTTTATTCACTACGCCAAACGTGATGTTATTATCCAAACCTGAAATAACTTTATTGCTATTTTCATAATTATCTATATCCTTAACAACCTTATTAGCCAAATTAATATATGATGTTTTCAGATTAAATACTTTTTTTCTGGTATCTAAAGTTCGATTATGCTCTACTCGCTCAAACTCAGTCATTTCTTTACTATTTAATTCTTCATTTAATCTACTAATATTAGCATTTAATTCCACCATATCTCTTTCAAAATTACTTACATGTCTAAGATGATTTGGCCCAGTATATTCCCCATTTTTTTCATAGTTATTTATCGCGGAATAATTTTTGTTAGCCTTATACAATAATTCCCCATGCTTACGGTAAAGAAGTGTAGCTTCAAGCTCCACATTGATTAAATACCTTTGAACATCATGAGGTAGGTCAGGCAATATTTTTCGTAATTCACTCCCTATTGCAGGGATATTATCGAACTTATCGAACATCCCTTTTAGCTTTGTAGAACGTTCCAAAATTGAAGTAGCAGCCTTTTTTCGAGAGCCTGGATTATCAATATAACCTCTTATTTCAGATATTAATTTATTATGAGTATCTATGCTACCATTTAATTCATTATAATGATTATCAATCTGTTCAAGATACTCCTTAACTAATCTATATTCTTCAGGCTTAAGTATTTTACTCTTTCCTTGGAGGTCTACCTTCAAGATACGTTGGCGTTCTGGCTCATTTTTTGCCATATATTTTTCATATAGCTCAGTTATTTCTCGCACATATGAAATATTATTATTTGTAGAAATTATGGAACATTCTAAATCAATAATATAATTAGCCTGAGTAGCTTTATCAAACATAGCATTTTTCATTTTAAAACTCCGTTTTTAAAAAATAAAAAAGTAAGGGCAGAAAAAACAATAATACATTAAATATCCAAAAACAAATTTAATATTCGTATATTACGCGCATTAAAATAACAATAAAAAAAATACCATTATCACAATGAATGATTATTTAAAATAGATAATAAGACATTTGATGATGTATGATTTTATTTTCCATCTAAACTTTAAGGTTAAATAATGTATCTAATACCTTATTTAATAAAGCCATATCCAGTTTTATGCTTAATATATTAACAAGGCTTAACACCATAAAAGTGGGGCTACTGGTATCGACCAATAGCCCCATCATATTAATTAAACGCTTTAATTATTTAGTAGTTATAGTGCACGTAAGATGGCATCAACGCTATCTTTCGCATCACCAAATAACATTTGGGTATTTTCTTTAAAGAATAATGGGTTTTGTACACCGGCATAACCTGTATTCATCGAACGCTTGAATACAATGACATTACTCGCTTTCCAAACCTCAAGCACTGGCATCCCAGCTATTGGGCTATTTGGGTCCTCTTGTGCCGCAGGGTTAACTGTATCGTTAGCACCAATAACTAGCACAGTATCGGTATCAGAAAAATCGTCATTAATTTCATCCATTTCTAATACGACATCGTAAGGAACTTTCGCTTCCGCCAATAATACGTTCATATGCCCTGGTAAGCGCCCAGCAACTGGGTGGATACCAAAACGAACTTTGACCCCACGTTCCCGCAACTTAGTGGTAATATCAGCAACAGGATATTGAGCTTGCGCCACAGCCATACCATAACCTGGAGTGATGATCACTGATGTTGAGTTTTTTAGCATTTCAGCGACTTCTTCCGCTGACGTTTCACGATACTCGCCCATCTCTTCTTCAGAGCCAGTCGATGACCCATCGGTACCAAACCCCCCCGCAATAACACTAATAAATGAGCGGTTCATTGCCTTACACATAATATAAGACAGAATTGCACCTGAGGAACCAACCAATGCACCAGTTACGATCAGTAAGTCATTACTTAACATAAAGCCTGCCGCCGCTGCTGCCCAACCTGAGTATGAGTTAAGCATCGAAACAACGACTGGCATATCAGCACCACCAATAGAGGCGACCAAGTGCCAACCAAAAGCTAATGCGATCACAGTCATGATTAACATTAAGAACACTTGTAAACCAACGCTTTGGGTCTTAACGAAAATCACTAACAAAATAAATGAAACAACCAGTGCCGCTAAGTTAAGTTTATGTCTATTTGGCAACATCATCGGTTTAGATGACATTTTGCCTGACAACTTGCCGTAAGCCACAACCGAGCCCGTAAAGGTCACCGCACCGATAAAGATACCTAAGAAAACCTCAGTTAAATGAATATTTTCCATTACGACATCAGCATGTGCTTCACTTGCGATAAAGCTATTGAAACCGACTAGTACCGCAGCTAAACCAACAAAGCTATGTAAAATAGCCACCAGTTCAGGCATTTCAGTCATTTCAACTTTTTTTGCTAAACGGACTCCAATCACGGCACCAATCACCATGGCAACGATCATCCAGCCCACATTTGCGCTATGGGGACCTAATATGGTAGCAACGAGTGCGATAGCCATCCCCACGATGCCATAAGTGTTCCCTCTTTGAGAACTTTCATGGCGCGATAGCCCCGCAAGGCTAAAAATAAATAGGATAGCAGCAACAATGTAAGCCGCTGTCACAATTCCACTTGACAACATAAGTTACCCCTTATCCTTTACGAAACATTTTTAACATGCGTTGAGTTACTGTGAACCCACCGAAAATATTGATACTTGCTATCAATATGGCAATAAAGGATAAGAAGCTTACCCAGCCACCACTCCCTATTTGGAGTAAGGCACCGACAACAATAATCCCTGAGATTGCATTCGTGACTGACATTAATGGCGTATGTAATGCATGAGTCACATTCCAAACCACGTAATAACCTACAACACAAGCAAGTGCAAATACCGTGAAGTGTGATAAAAACTCTTTTGGCGCTGAATTGGCAAACCAACCAAATAATACAATTGCTAATGCCATCAAGCCATATTTCACCACTGGCGACATCTTTTTCTCAGGCGCTTTAACCTTTTCAACTGGTTGCGGCTTCGCCTGCGGTTGAGCAGATACCTGAATTGGAGGTGCTGGCCAAGTGATTTCCCCTTGTTTGATCACCGTTACACCACGAATAACGAGGTCGTCGAAATCGATATCAATTTCACCATTTTTATCTTTACACAATAATTTCATTAAGTTAACAAGGTTAGTACCATATAACTGTGATGATTGTGTTGGTAGGCGGCTTGGTAAATCTGTGTAACCAATAATTTTCACACCATTATCGGTAACAACTAGCTTATCAGCTTGAGTTAACTCACAGTTCCCCCCCGTTTGTGCGGCTAAATCCACAACCACACTTCCCGGCTTCATTGATTCGACCATTTCTTTAGTAATCAATTTAGGAGCAGGTTTTCCAGGGATCAGAGCGGTAGTGACAATAATATCCACGTCTTTAGCTTGAGCCGCGAATAATTCCATCTCAGCCTTGATAAAGGCTTCTGACATCACTTTCGCATAACCATCACCGCTTCCAGCTTCTTCTTTAAAGTCCAATTCAAGGAACTCAGCGCCCATACTTTGGACTTGCTCTTTCACCTCTGGGCGAGTGTCGAATGCACGAACAATCGCACCAAGGCTGCCAGCCGCGCCAATAGCCGCAAGCCCAGCAACCCCAGCCCCGATGACCATGACTTTTGCTGGCGGAACCTTACCTGCTGCGGTAATTTGACCAGTAAAAAAGCGACCAAATTCATGGGCAGCTTCAACAATCGCACGATAACCGGCAATATTTGCCATTGAGCTTAGCGCATCAAGTGATTGTGCTCTTGAAATACGAGGGACTGCATCCATAGCCATCACATTAATATTACGCGCTTGTAGAGCATCCATTAGCGCAGCATTTTGAGCTGGCCAAATAAAGCTCACCAGTGTCGCTCCCTCTTTTAATAACGGTATTTCATCTTCCAGTGGAGCGTTGACTTTAAAAACAATATCAGCTGCAAATGCAGTGTCACGATCAACTATTTCTGCACCTACCTGCTCGTATGCTACATCATCAAAACTCGCTAAGTGCCCTGCGTCTTGTTCTACACAGACAGAAAAACCCAACTTTACTAGTTGAGTCACTGTTGAAGGTGTAGCAGCAACACGCGCTTCATTGGCAAGTCGTTCTCTTGGTATACCAATACGCATAATGTTCCCTTTTTAAAGCCTAAAGTAATGTTGTTGATTGAATGTTTGCTAAAATAATGACCATCATCACAGAGAAAAGTCTTATTTTGTGTATAAACAGATTTTTAATGTTCTAATAACCTACTGAAAATATGCTTCTTGATCCATAATTGATCACGATTCTTAGACAGTAAATGGAATTCGCAGTGAAAATCTTAGTTTTAGGTCAATAAAATACTGGATACTTTAAAAAATCTGGTAAATTTAACTAGTCAATAATTATTTATTTCTTATAAAAAGAAAATCATGAGACAACAGGTTCAGTTACGTGTAATAATCACGTACATGTGATACAACTAAGATTCAGCACTTTTATAATAAATTGCGCAAGGCGGAAGGATTTTGTATGAAGCTGAAAACTACGGTCATCGCAGCCGCGGTGTTATCATTAACTAGTATAACTGCTACTCAGGCGGCTGTTGAATTGACGCCAAAACAGGCTACTGAATTAAAACCTTATGAGCGTATAACAGTTACCGGGCGCTTTAATGCTATCTATGAAGCATCCGATGCAGTCTCCCGTAGGGCTGATAAAATGGGGGCGTATGCCTTTTACATTCAAAGCCTTGATGATGTAGGTGATAGCGGCAACATGCGTGTTGTTGCGGATGTCTACGCGAAAGATGCACCTAAAGTCGACGAACCAAAACGTCGTGTCTTTGGCGGTGTTGAAGAAATGACTAAAACTGACGCTGCACAGTACGAACCTTTCGATACTGTTACAGTTAGCGGTTTTTACCCTTCTCAACCTGACCTTTACGAAGCTATTGCAAAAAAAGCGCTCGAAAAGAATGCAGCATCATTCTATGTCGTACGTAATATTGCAATGAACGATGGTGGTAATACCTTAGCAACCGCGTACATCTATAAAAAAGATGCACCAAAACGGCAAGTTCTCAATGAAGATGCTGTTGTTCCCGCTGATTCAGATGCAGGTCGAGCGCTGCTCGCTGAAGGTGGTGAAGCGGCTAAAAAGGTAAGAATACCTGGTGTTGCTTCATCCGAAGAACCCACAACAGCGGTAGGTCGTTTCTTTGAAACTTCTAGCAGCCAACCTGGTCGAACAAGTGTAACACTACCAAGTGGCTATATAATTGAAGAAGTCAATAAAACAGCTGCTGCACAAATGGTTCCATTTGATTCAATCACCTTCTCTGGTTACTACACAAATACACCAGAAGTACGTTATCAAATTGCAAAACGTGCTGAAGCGAAAGGTGCCAAATATTTCCATATTACAAGAGAATGGCAATCTAACGGTGGAAGTGTCACCATTAGTGCCGATTTATTTAAGTAATAAATAACGTCTCTAAAAAACCAGTCTAATTATCTAGGCTGGTTTTTTTATTTTAATAACTCAAAATGCTTGAAACCCCATCTTTACCTCTTTCTTCTGATACTTTTTCATCATTAACATAAAAGTGAATAAATCATCCAATAAAATGCATACTTTCCCATTGCATATCGGCCATTTCATTCGTAGAATCCCACAACTTAAATTACGGCAGTCAAAGTCACTAGATTATTTAAACCTGCCAGTTAAACTCATTACTGCAATGACGTTTTAACGTCATTTTAACTTTTGATTGCTAAACACTCAGGATTTACTTTGAAAAATACATTGAGCCTTACTGCACTAACCGCCCTTGTTCTTAGTTCAATGGTTGGTGCTGGTGTATTTAGCCTTCCGCAAAATATGGCCGAAGTGGCTAGTCCACTCGCTTTAATCATTGGTTGGTCTATTACAGGTGTTGGGATCTTATTTCTCGCATTTGCTCTATTACTATTGTCTCGAATACGCCCTGATCTAGATGGCGGCATTTTTACCTATGCAAAAGTTGGCTTTGGTGAACTCATCGGGTTTTGTTCTGCGTGGGGTTATTGGCTCTGTGCCGTTGTAGCAAACGTGTCCTATCTCGTTATTGTTTTTGCGGCGATCAGCTTCTTTACTGATACCCCTGATAACATTATTTTTGGTGATGGAAATACCTGGCAGGCATTGATAGGTGAATCAATACTATTGTGGTTTGTTCATTATTTAGTTCTACGAGGCGTACAAACCGCCGCCGGCATCAATAAATTAGCAACAATGGCTAAATTAGTTCCCCTTGGCTTGTTTATTGTCTTGGCGTTTTTTGCATTTAAATTAGATATCTTTAATGCAGATTTCAGCGGAATAGACCTAAAAATGCCGGTTTGGGAACAAGTCAAAGATACTATGCTAATTACCCTTTGGGTATTTATTGGTATTGAAGGTGCTGTAGTTGTTTCTGCACGCGCAAAAAATCGCAGAGATGTTGGTTTAGCAACAGTCTTTGCGGTTAGCTCAGCACTAATCATCTATATCCTTGTTACCCTACTATCACTCGGTATTATGCCTCGCGCTGAACTTGCAGAAATCAAAAACCCATCAATGGCGGCTTTGATGGTTAATTTAATGGGCTCAAGTGGTGATATCATCATTGCTGCTGGGTTAATTATTTCGGTATGCGGTGCTTATTTAAGCTGGACAATCATGGCTGCAGAAGTACCTTATATTGCGGCTCAATACCAGTCATTCCCTAAAATTTTCAATAAATTAAATAAAAATGATGCCCCATCTTCATCATTATGGCTAACCAACGGTGCGGTACAGCTCTCACTGGTTTTAATTTGGCTCAGTGGTAGCAATTATAATACATTGCTAACAATTGCCTCTGAAATGATTTTAGTGCCTTATTTCTTGGTTGGCGCATTTTTGATGAAGGTTGCATTTGAGCGCCATAACAAAGCATTACTTGCCGTCGGATTTATTGCCAGCATCTATGGTTTATGGTTACTTTATGCATCAGGTTTAATTAACTTGCTATTATCTGTGGTGCTATATGCCCCTGGCATTCTAGTCTTTTTCTATGCTCGCCAACAACAGACCAATAAGGCCCCATTAAAAACGATAGAAATAATCATGGCTTATGCTATTGCTGTCGCAGCAATACCCGCACTCTATTATTTACTCGCATAGCGTCCATCATTTAGGTAGGCTTAGTCTAATATTATTAAGCCTACCTTCTTTGACCATATAGGCTCATCATTCTCACTGTATAAATCATCTTTTTTCGTTATCTCCCCCCTCTCTTTGTTTTCAATTTCAACCTAGTTAAATGTTTATTTTGTATGAGCACAGTGGCTAATTGGATGTAATTCTTACAGTATGTTGTAACTAAATCAGGGTGAAAATAGTTTTATTAAATACGAAGCTAAATAAAAAAGCTTCGTGCCGTTAAGTACGAAGCTTTGGTAAATCAAAAGGCGATTATTACGACAATTTTTGCGATAAGCTATCCATCGTCTGAATAATTCTTTTATCTGAAATTGGATAAGGCGTCCCTAATTGCTGAGCAAACAGACTGATACGCAATTCCTCTATCATCCAGCGAACCTCTTGTACTTCAGGCATATCTTTTTGAATTGGTGTCAGTTTTGCTAACCATTGCTGCCACATATTTTGAATGTGTTCGACTTTACTCATTTGAGCCCGGTCACGATTTGGGTCAATAGCCAACTTTTCAAGGCGACGCTCAATACCATTTAAATACCGCAACACGTCGGGCAAACGTTTCCAACCATGAGCAGTGACAAAGCCTTTAAATACCAGCCCCCCCATTTGTGCTTTTATATCAGAAAGTGCTAGAGCCATCGAAAAGTCTACTCGCCCTTTCAAACGTTTACTAATTGCAAATACTGCACTAAGAATTTGCTCAACTTGCTTTGCAATAGTGACAACGACATCGTTTAATTCAGCACGAGCAAACTCTTTAAGCTTCTCAAATTGCGCTTCATCCCACACAGCTCCACCAAAATTAGCAATTAATTGGTCTACCCCACAAGAGATACAGTCATCGATTAGGTCTAAAACTTTACCATAGGGATTAAAATACAACCCTAATTTCGATTTATTCGGTAGTTTTTCATGCAAATATTTAATGGGTGATGGAATATTTAGCAATAATAACCGGCGAATACCACACCACATTGCTTGCTGTTGCTCAAATTCTGTTTCAAATACACGAATTCCTACACTGTTTTTTTCATCAACTAAGGCCGGATAGGCTTTAACTGAATACCCTCCTCGCTTTTGCTCAAAACGTTGAGGTAATTCGCCAAAACTCCAAATATGTAAACCAGATTGTTCAATCCCATCGTCAACGACCTCAGAGAGTGTTTCTTGCACTTTTTCCTTCAGGCTATTTTTCAAAATATCGAGATCTTGGCCTTCCGCAATAGTTTTATTTTTGTCGCCAATAACACGGTAAGTCATTTTTAAATGTACAGGAAGTTGGTCAAGCTGCCACGCTTCACGTTCAACAGTCACTCCAGTCATCCGACGCAATTCTTTTTCTAGCTTGTCTAACACACTACCTTCAGGTTCTGGCACACGCTCAAGAAAGGCTGAAGCATAGTTTGGCGCAGGAACGAAGTTTCTTCTAATTGGTTTGGGTAATGACTTAATTAATGCAACAATCAATTCATGCCGTAAACCTGGCACTTGCCAGTCAAAACCCATATTCTGCACCTGATTTAAAATAGCGAGAGGAATATGTACTGTCACGCCGTCTGCATCAGTGCCTGGTTCAAATTGATAGCTTAAGCGAAATTTAAGCTCCCCTTGATACCAATAATTGGGGTAATCAAGCGCCGAAACTTTACTGGCATCTTCTTTGATTAACATGCTTTTTTCAAAACTTAGCAAGTCTGCCTGCTGTTTTGACGCAGTTTTCCACCAGTTATCGAAGTGGCGTGAAGAAATCACATCATTCGGGATCCGCTGGTCATAAAAAGCAAATAAGGTTTCATCGTCAACTAATATGTCACGTCGACGTGATTTATGTTCTAAATCCTCAACTTCAGATAACAGTTTAAGGTTTTCTTTAAAAAATGCGTGACGCGTTACCCAGTCCCCTTCTACTAAGGCGTGCCGAATAAATAACTCACGACATAATAAAGGGTCAATGTTGCCATAATTCACTTTCCGCGCTGAAACAATCGGTAAACCATATAAGGTCACTTTCTCTGATGCCATTACCGCACCTTCAGATTTTGACCAATGGGGTTCACTATAGCTATACTTCGTCAAATGCTCTGCTAATGGTTCAATCCACTCAACATCAATAGAAGCCGCAATTCTCCCCCATAGTTTTGATGTTTCAACTAACTCTGCAACCATTGCCCATTTAGGGGGCTTTTTGAATAAACCTGAGCCAGGAAAAATGGTGAACCGCGCATTCCTTGCTCCAGTATATTCTGGTTTATCAACATCCTTTTGCCCGATATGTGAAAGTAACCCAGCCAATAAAGAAATATGGATACTACGAAAATCAGCTGCTGAGCTATTAATCGCAAAACCTTGTTCTTTTACAACTTGCCTTAGTTGCGTATATAAGTCTTGCCATTCACGAATACGTAAATAATTTAAAAACTCTTGTTTGCACATTTTCCTAAATTGAGCGTTAGACAGCTGTGTTTGTTGCTCTTTCAGGTAATCCCAAAGGTTTAAAAAAGCCAAAAAGTCTGATTGTTTGTCATGGAAGCGACGATGTTTTTCATCAGAAGCTTGTTGCTTATCCAAAGGCCTTTCTCTTGGATCTTGGATTGAAAGCGCAGAAACTATGACCATCGTTTCCCTAATGGCACCATGTTTTCTCGCCTCAATAACCATACGAGCTAACCTCGGGTCAACAGGCAGTTGGGCTAATTGACGACCTGTATCTGTTAATTGGTAGCCCTTATCTGCCTGCCTATGAGGTTTAATTGCCCCGAGCTCCTCCAACAGTTTTACGCCATCTTGTATATTACGTTTATCAGGAGCCTCTACAAATGGGAATGCAGAAATATCACCAAGGCCTATAGAAGTCATTTGCAAAATAACTGAGGCTAAATTGGTCCGTAATATTTCGGGGTCAGTAAACTCCGCTCGTGAAAGAAAATCCTCTTCCGAATATAGGCGAATACAGATACCATCAGAAACACGCCCACAACGCCCTTTTCGTTGATTCGCAGAAGCTTGTGAAATGGCCTCGACAGGCAAACGTTGCACTTTTGTTCGATAACTATAACGACTGATCCGTGCATAACCTGTATCAATTACATATTTGATACCAGGTACTGTTAATGATGTTTCTGCTACGTTGGTCGCTAAAATAATTCGCCTTCCTCCATGAGGATGGAAAATACGATTTTGTTCTGTATTAGAGAGCCTTGCAAACAAAGGAAGAATTTCAGTGTGACGTAATGACAACTTTGATAAAGCATCAGCAGTATCACGTATTTCACGTTCACCACTCATGAATATCAGAATATCACCATTACCTTCTAGTGATAATTCGTTAACAGCATCAACAATCCCATCAATTTGGTCACGGTCACTGTCATTATCTCCGCCAACAATTGGGCGATAACGCACTTCTACAGGGTAAGTACGCCCAGATACCTCAACAATTGGCGCATGATTGAAGTGCTTCGAGAACCTTTCAGGATCAATAGTTGCTGAAGTAATAATAACTTTTAAATCAGGGCGTTTGGGTAATAATTGACGCAAATACCCTAAAATGAAGTCAATATTTAAGCTTCTCTCATGTGCTTCATCGATAATAATCGTATCGTATTGTAGGAGTAATTTGTCATTCTGCAGCTCTGCAAGGAGGATACCGTCCGTCATCAATTTAATTTGGGTGGTTTCACTCACTTGGTCACTAAAACGGACTTTATAACCCACATTAGTGCCCAATTCACACTCTAATTCTTGTGCTAAACGAGAAGCAACTGACCTAGCAGCAAGGCGACGCGGTTGGGTATGGCCAATATAGCCGAGTACACCTCGTCCAAGTTCAAGACAGATTTTTGGAATTTGGGTTGTTTTACCTGAGCCAGTTTCACCTGCAATAATAACCACTTGATGTTTTTTAATCGCATCAAAAATAACATCTTTTTTCTGGCTGACCGGTAAATTATCAGGGTAAACAATTTTAGGTGGATTTAACCTTTTGGCTAACACCTTCTGCTTAGCCGTTTCAATATCCGACTTAATGATATCAAGTACAGCTGAACGCGATTTTTCATCTTGAATTTTCGCGACTCCATGCACTCTTTTTTTCAGTAACCATTGGTCACGTAATGAAGTTTGTCCAATATCAGCGTTTAATGCTGTCAGTATGGATTTCACTTTTTAATCCTTATATTTTTAATTACAATTACGATAGTCATTAAACTTCGCCGTTTAGAAGTAGCATTTAGATTAGGTTTTGATTGTTGTTATTACATAAAAATACCATCATTTTTTTTGAAGTAAGCTATCTAATTTTCTGTCTATCAATCAGTTATGTATCACGTATGATTAGAGTAAAGTAATACAATAAATTTGAGGAACATATGAGTAAAATATTACTATTGAAATCAAGTATTCTTGCTGACTACTCACAAAGCAATAAAATGGCAGATTACTTTATTCAGCAATGGCAGGAAAAATACCCAGCAGACGCAGTTACTGTACGTGATTTAGTCAATCAGCCGGTCCCAGCAATTGACAGTGAAATTTTAGCAGCTTTTGGCCCTAGTGACACGAAAACAGAACAACAACAAGCACATTTAGACCTATCAAATGCATTAATTGAAGAAATCAAAGCTCATGATACGATTGTTATTGCAGCACCTATGTACAATTTCACGATTTCGTCTCATTTAAAACACTACTTTGACTTTATTGCACGTTCAGGGCATACCTTTAAATATACAGAACAAGGTTCCGTTGGTTTATTAAAAGATAAACGCGCTTATGTATTAACAAGCCGAGGCGGCATCTATAAAGATACACCTGCTGATACTATGGTGCCTTATTTAACATTATTTTTGAATTTTATTGGTATCAGCGATATTGAGTTTATTTTTGCTGAAGGGACTGCGTTAGGGCCCGATTCAGTTTTACAAGCTCATCAACAAGCTCAAGAACATATAAATAACATCATAAATTAATAAGCACCTCATATACCTAAAGCTACCATTGTTATAATTTTGCGCGCTTTCTTAGTGCGCTTTTTTAATTCTTTTGTAGCCATTGCCCATTAATTCCACGTACATACTCCCCTTCACTTGCTCGCTCAACTAATTTCTGCCCAGCAATTCTCGCTACTTCGCTAGTTTTTAGATTGTTTTTTTTAGCAATCTCACTATACTTTTTTTCGCGTTCTTGATTAATTTGGTTTGCCAACTTTACAGCATCTGGATTATTTGTATTAACAGGGGCTAAGTATCCTGATAATGTTTCCCCTAACACCCCTCGATCTTTCGCTTCATCAATTGTTAATGCCATAGATTGAAAAACACTAAACAATGAGCATAAGGCTAACACTTTAATTATCTTACTCATTTTTCACTTACCTCGCCAAATAGATCACTGTTTTCCTTAAGTAACTCCTCAACCTGCCTATCCGCTTTTATTTGGATTTCATGCTCAATTTTCACATTCATATTAATGTTAATTGGCTTATCCGGGGTGGCAACCTCAACTCGCAAACAAGCTGATAATAAAAAGGTTATTACTACTACTGTACTCAGTTTCAATATATTCACATTCATCCCTACGCCTATTATAAATTTTTTTCTAACCACTCTTCTAAAGAGCTACCAAATCGCAAACTACGCCATAGTTGAAAGATATTTTCTTCATGATGATAATTTAAATGAACTTCACGCCTTTTCTTTTCTTGCGTGTTATAACCTTCAAGGATCGTTTTCATCGTTAACATCCCTAAATTAGTTATATTTACATCTGTTCTGCTACGCTGTATTTCTAAATACTGCAACCAACTCATTGCTGAACCTGCAGATATATTATCTTCACGAATAGAATCGACAAATTGGGTATCTAACCGTAAAGTCAGCGGCCCACTGTTTTCCATCCAACCATTTTTAACTATCCATTCCGGATTATTTAAATAAAATGGCAGCTCTCCATTAACTTTACCTGAGACTGCAAACTGTGACACTTTCAGTATGGTAAATAACTGGCTAAGTTCAATTTGTCGCAATTTAATCGTTGAAGCTTGTGTCTGTGGCCAGCGTAATAAATCCATTGAAATATTCCCTCCTAATGTCTTAAAACCGACATTAGTTAGCTTCAATGGCGCACTATCTGTTGGAGGATAACTTCCAGATAAATCAGCTTTAATATCCGTAAGTTCAAATAAATTATTTAGTTGTTTAATCCGTAATTCAACAGGTGTTTTTCCACCCAAAGTCCATGTGCTTTGCTTTAACCGCCATGGTAATACAAAATTTAACCCCGATAGGTCTCCATCTTTCAGCCAAAGGCTAGTATTTTCAACTCTCCAGTGCCCACCAGCAATAAAGCCATCTTCAGGTGTAATAGAAAATGCAGCTTGAGAAAATAATTTACCCTGTTTTAATTCAATACCAAGATCTGCGGGTATTAATGTTTGAAATGCAGTCACTGATTGCTCAGGCCAACGGGCTTCACCTCTTAGCCTTTCCCCATCCCAACGACTAAAAATCACAATTGGCCCAACATCCTTAGTACTCAGGTCGCCTTTTAACTGAAAATCAGCAGGTGATTTACCATTAATATCTGCATTTACCGTGATTTTTGGTAAATAACTTTCTTTACCAAATTGCATTCGTTCACTCGTAAGTTGCAATGACCCCTTAAAGTTAGCTTTGTTGAGATCTCGTTGCCAAGATAAAGGTTTTGTTAATTGCAAACGCGGTGCACTCATCGACAGTAAACCATAGTGTATTTGGTTAAAACCTGTCGTTAAATTATTTAGTGTAATCAGTGTATCTTGCCAACTACCATTCCCTTTAATATCCCAATTAGCAGAGATTGAAGGCAATACAGCATTCCCCCAATAATTCCAAAACCATGTGCCGTTATCGAGGGTAAATTTATTGGCTTTACCATCTAAATGGATATCAAAATCCCCCCAATATTGCTCTTTAACCTTTAATATCGCTTGTAGAGGCCCGGAAATACCCTCTTCACTAAGGGAAGTGCCTGCAAGAGGTAAACGGATTTCTTTAATTAATACTGTTGGTGATGCTCTTCCATATGCTCTAAGTAATGACCCCGATAAAAATGAGATTTTTGCCGCGGTTAGTTCGCCTGATACTTGAGCTGGCAAGTTGATATCTAAAATCATATCTTCATATTTCACTCTGCCATTAAGCTGAAAATTGACCGCAGTATTTATTAAATCAATATGTGTTGGGGGCAGAGTTAATACTAAGTTTGCTTTTCCTTTTTTCCCTTGAGTCAATAGATTGATTCGCCCTGAAAAAACCATTTCACTCAATATATTATTCCAGTTATTAACCTGTAAGTTTATTCCCCCTTTTAAAGGAATATCAGCCTCATCCCACTGCCATTTACCGTCGGATATTTGAATAACTTCAGGGGTTAAAACCCAAGGAAGGTGGAGTATTTCTTGCTGTTTGTCTATATCAACGACACTTATTTTACCTTTATTATTTCCCCAACTAAATTTAGCAGTCAGGAATTTTTCAGGGTTTAATAATTTAAAATTAGCGTTTAACTCACCTTTCTCAGGTAATCGATTTGCCGTCAAAGGTAATTGGATTTCACCTGAAAGCTCTAACGTTTGTTTTTGTTCTGGGAGGTATGTAGAAAATTCTTGAATAACCAATTGATTATCCGCGGTAATTAAAGAGGTTAGCTGTAAATTATCTCCTCTAAAATCCAATTTTAAAGGATCAGTATGGCTACTTCTGAGCCATAAGCTACCTTGGTAGTCCTCCCAAGGATGAACGTCTACATTTTTTATGACAAGCGAAAACTCGGGAATACTGCCTATCAGCTGCTCAACATTTATAGCATCATCTGTGCCATGACTACTTGATTTAATAGCACTAAAACATTCAGGAGCCACAGTGAGGTTATCAACAATAAAATGCAATGGGAATATTGAAACCCGAGTATTTTTTATCTCAACTAACTTGCATTTATCGACGTTTAGATTGATCTCGCTAAGTTGTAATTGCCCTTCTATAATACGCGGCGTTGAAAATGAAAGCTTCAACGGTTCAGGAAGATAGTGAGAAGCAACCACTGGAGCCCAACGAGAAATGGTAATCCATAATAATGCTAAGAGAGCAATACTTACCCCTGAAAAACAAAGTAATATCATAAATGCTCTTTTTAATAGCTGCATTAGCTTCGTCCTTGTCTGATTTGCTCTACACTGCAAGTAATGAAGTTCATTCGACTGTCACATTAACTCATTGTCTAGCAAGCATAAACTATATCTGATTGTAAACAGATACCTATTTTCTTAATTTATAGGTGATTTACAAACTTAATTGCCTTATTCTGAGTTTATATTTTGTAGGTACACATTTTTACCTACTGTTATTTTATTGGTTCCTAAAAACTGGAGTCTCTCTGATGAAAATTGTTTCTTATAGTACCAAACTGTATGACCGTAAGCACATGGAACAAGTTAATCAAAGTTCTGGGTTTAATTTTAATATTGAGTATTTTGATTTTCCATTAACGGTTCAGACTGCAAAAAATGCGGTAGGTGCTGATGCCATTTGTATTTTTGTTAATGATGAAGCCAACCGTGCTGTTTTAGAAGAATTAGCTGCATTAAACATTCGAATTTTAGCTTTACGCTGCGCGGGTTTTAATAATGTCGATTTACAAGCGGCTAAAGAATTAGGGATTCAGGTGGTACGTGTGCCTGCTTATTCCCCAGAAGCCGTTGCTGAACATACTGTTGGCATGATGCTATGCCTAAATCGCAGGATCCACCGAGCATACCAACGGACTAGAGATGCTAACTTCTCTCTTGAAGGTTTAACCGGTTTTAACATGCACAACCGCACTGCTGGTATTATCGGAACAGGTAAAATTGGCCAAGCCACTCTACGTATTTTAAAAGGTTTTGGGATGCGACTCCTAGCCCATGACCCATATCCAAACCAAGCAGTTTTAGATCTTGGGGCTGAATATGTGGATTTAGATACCTTATATAAGCAATCAGACGTTATTTCTCTACATTGCCCATTAACCGCAGAGAATCATCACCTACTTGATGAAAGTGCGTTTAATAAAATGAAAAAAGGGGTCATGATCATTAACACCAGCCGCGGTGCACTCATAGACTCTGTTGCAGCAATCAATGCGTTAAAATCACAAAAAATTGGTTCGTTAGGTATGGATGTATATGAAAACGAACGTGATTTATTTTTTGAAGATAAGTCTAACGATGTTATACAAGATGATGTTTTCCGTCGTCTTTCATCTTGCCATAATGTGTTATTCACGGGGCATCAGGCATTTTTAACTGAAGAAGCGTTGATAAGCATTAGCCAAACAACGCTTAATAATATTCGCCAAATTAATAGTGGTGAAACTTGCCCTAATATTGTTAATGCTTAGTTGGATAATGGAACAATGAAACACCTAATTCCACTTACAATTTTAAGTGTACTATTAGCCGCTTGCCAAACACATCAAGTGAATGCCAGAAATGACGACCAAGAACTTAGAAACAAATTAATGCACCATCGTTTTATTCTGACCGAAGTTGACGGCAAAACGATTCAAAATAAACAAACAACGCCATCTATTTCTTTTGGTGAAAAAATGTTTATTTCAGCATCAATGTGCAATGATTTCAACGGGTTCGGTAATATTAACAATGCTAAAATTACCGTTAAAGATCTAAATAAAACAGAACTTGAATGTGTCGATGAAGATTTATCAAAATGGGACCCATTAATAAAACGAATGTTAACTGATGGTGCAACTGTTACGTTGAAAAATAATCAACTTGTCTTGATTCAAGGACATTACAAACTCGTGTATACCTTACGTGATTATATGAATTAACAGGCAAGATTATCTACTCACGGTTTGCATTCTATTGACTAAAATGCCTCCTGTTGGGAGGCATTTTTCATTTAACACAAAAATTATTTGGCTTGGTCAAACAGTAAATTAATCTTCGCCGCTTCTGCAATACGGGCCATATAATGACTAATATTTGTACTGAATGACAATTCGTCGACAATACTCAAACTACGTAGAATTGGGAAAATAATAAAATCATTAATATCAATAAGTTCCCCACGTGTTTCTAACCACGCATCTAATAATGACATTTGAGGTTCTAACTCTACCAATAAAGTGTGAGTTTCTTTCTTCAGTTCTCCTAAATCACCATGCGATTTGGTAGAGCGTTCAATATAAGCCTCCCTAGCTTTAGTTGTACTGATTTCAGGAAAATCAGTTTCAGTGAAGCGAGGTGTCACAAGTTTATAAACGACTGAAGATACGGCCTTAGACCAAGTTTCTATTTCAGGGAAAATCGTTCCATTAGCATATTTAGGCTCATTAAGGCTATCAATATAATGGACAATATCTAAGCTTTCCGGTAAATAACTGCCATCCTCTTTTTGCAAGATAGGTAACATTTTTTTACCTATCATACTGATCGGTGTTTCTTTATCATCATCCAGTAAAACAACCTGCTCTACCGCTAACTTCTTCAAACCAAAAATCATTCTGGCTCTGACACAAAATGGGCAATGGTCATAAACATATAGTTTCATTTTTAACCTCATTGTTCAGGGAGTAAAAAAAACCAATACATATTTACAGTATACTTTAGTGATTTTGTTTATGTGTGAATGATTTGTAAAATTTCACTTACCTTTAGTGTTAATAAAGTGCACAAAATCCCAATAATGAAGTAATAATCATGACAAAATAACCACATTACAGAAATGCCAGAGAGACTTATGACGTTAGACTCTATTGCTATCATTCTTTTTAATGAATTTGAAATCCTTGATGTCATGGGGCCTGTAGAGGTATTTGACCGCTTAGATAATTGCAAAATTAACTTTATTTCCCCATCTGGCTTACCTATGACTAGCTCACAAGGTGTCACACTTGAAACTATACGAGTAGATAAGCCTCGCTATAAACATATTTTAATCCCAGGGGGACAAGGCACTCGGCCTTTATCGCAAGACGATAGGTACATCCAATGGTTAATGAAACAATTTGAGTTTGCTGATACTGTGATTTCAGTTTGTACAGGATCTGCACTCATTGCAAAAACCCCTCTTTTAAATGGGCTTCGCGCAACCACCAATAAACTAGCCTATGACTGGGTTACATCGCTAAATAAAAAATTTTTATGGCAACCTAGTGCAAGATGGGTGCATGACGGAAAATTTTATACCTCTTCAGGTATTAGTGCCGGTATTGATATGTCGTTGCAAATTGTTAATGATTTCTATGGGTTAAATATAGCAACTGATATCGCTATTAAAATGGAGTATATATGGAACCAAAACCCAAAACATGACCCATTTGAAAAAGTCATCATATAAGATTATTTAAGCATTTATTTAAATTAATAAACACTCACATTTTATTAATATTATTAACCTATTAAAGCGTGTGTTTTATAGTTAACTTATATTTAGAGTTAATATATTAAGCATAAAATTAACAATATAACACCACATTCTTAACTTTTTCATTTGAATTTTATAGTTTGCTATTAAAGATATCGTAATTGGTTGTATTTATAGAGTTACCTATAGTACTTGCAATATAAAACATGCCCAGATTGAAAGTATTAAGCTAAATTTCCTATCTTTCACTTGTGCTAACAACCTTACTTTCAAGTAATAAAATAAAATTAATTATTTTTACTTATTAAGTGATACAATTCCCCTACTAAAAATAATGTTATTTTTTATTAATCATTAGTTGTAAATGGAGATTTTTATCATAATTATCATCATTAGAACTTTTAAAGTACTTTAGTTTTTAATATACTATATAATGTAAATCTTATTAAAAATATTAAATATAACCCTTCATATAAATTGAGGATGTCATATGGACATTCATACTCTAATAGGTATCAAGATAAAAAACCGGAGAAAAGAACTAGGTCTATCTGGAGCCAATTTAGCTAATAAACTAAATTTAAGCCAACAACAAATATCACGTTATGAAAATGGTATTAATAAAATACCAATTAATCATTTAGTTGATATCGCAGAAGCGCTAAATTGCCCTATTGAATGGTTTTTTCAAGGTTATGTAAGTAGTTCAAAATCAAACGAAAATGGACTATCTAATGAACTTAATCAAGAGTTAAGATACACCGCTGAAAGTGTTATCGCCCCTTCTAAAGATCAATATTAATACAACCAAAACATTAAGTTCATACAAATAAAGTACAAATAACATAAGCATTTTTATGCCATGTTATTTGTACTTTTATTTTTCTAATATTATTAAAATAAAATGGCTAATCTTCTACATAAAGATTAGCCATTTATTTAAAGTTGATTTTATCAACTTACAGAACAGCACCAAAAATTTAGTTTAATTATAATCACACTAAATCAAAATTTATGTATAAAACTTTAATCATAGGTAATATTAAAAACCATTTTAGAATTTACTTCCCCAGCAGAAATTGTACGGCCATATTGGTAATAACGAGCTTTATAATTTAAATCAAGATATTTTGTTTGTCGGTCAACTAAACGTCCAACTTTGTATTTTTCATTAAACATAAGTGGTTTATTAGCTTTACGTTCTAAAACTTGAATACCAACCCCTGTAGCTCCGCTACTGGATTTATTCTGATTAACCAAAACACCTTGTCGATTATTCATATTTGTTGGAATATCGCCGCTGAAAGTCATATTAACATTTGCAAAACCAGAAATGCTAACACCACCACTGCATATTAATCGAATATCAAAATCTTTTTCGCCTGCCGTCGCCCCTGTACCATTCAGTTGTGAGCGCTTAATAGGATCAAGATACACATTTTTTTCAGTTCCCCCTTCAACTTGGCAAGAAGGTGAAACTATTGTGATAGCTTCAGCATCTAACTTAGTAATTAAAAACGGGTTGTTGTTTGGAGTATATCCATAAGACGTATAAAGGCCACTCGCTATAGTTCCAGAACCGGTAACCGGAGCAGTTTTCACCAGAGTTAAAATAAATTTTGAACCCGCAAGATAATAGTTACTTGATGAAGGCGCATAAAATGTATCCGGGTACGTCATTCTCACTGCACCTTCACGGTGAAATTTCATACCAATTCCTGGCACATTTGTCTGGTAAATTTTGTTCCCTACTGGAACTAAACTTGGCATAGTTACGGAGGCTGTTATCGGTGTATTCCTCGTACAATACGCATAAATAGCACTTGAGTTTTCCCGCATATCCCATGTTTGCTCCGCAATGGTATCGCCAACATTTAAGTTAGGGTCTACCACGACTCTCCCCATCTGCATATTTAATTCATATGTCCGAGTTGAAGTCCTATTACAATACGCAGAAGCATAACTCGCGGTAAGAAACACACCAACTCCGATATACAAGCAAATTTGTTTCGTTATTGACATAAACTTTCCTTACTATTGCCAGCTTCTAAAGAAAATGAACACTGCCCGTTTTCCCATTTTATAATTGCCACTTTTGCAGTTTCGCTACTAATAAATACTGTACCACCTTGACCAACGATACCTATGGACTCACCATCTATATCAGTAACATTCGCCCCAAATGGCAATGGCTTATTTCCAGCTCTTACAACATTAAATGCGATATTCTTTTCGACTTTAGTACCAAATTTAACCTTAACGATACTCCCTTCATAAGGAACAACTTGCGTTGCTGTATTTTCAAAAACAATATCTTCAGGACTTCCTTTTGGATCAATTTCTACATTATTAATGCGATAAGCTCTGACATAAGGAGCAACAGCATAACCATTTCCGTCAATCCGTGTTCCCGGAGCTCCCATGATTGATGCACCTTCCGCACCTTTCGCTTCAATTAAAGCCAACGTTGTTGAAGTATTTGGTGTGAATGTGATGCCTTCAGAGTGCACAATCATTGAACCATTTGCACCAAGCCCAAACTGACGATACCCCTGACCTTGGCTATAGTTCGCATTCGTATTAACAAACGGTGCACGATACCCCGTATTCAAACCAATATTTTTCTGTCCACCATTTGCAACGGAAGTATTTATGCCATAAGTCCAATTATTATCTCTATCAAATGCACCACTCGCACCGATTTGGCTGGAACCAAATTTTTCATTATTGAATGCCGTATTTGAAGTTAATGTTGCGCTCTGACTCTCACCGAAATACAGTGGGTAGCTAAAGTTTAAGTTGATGCGGTCATCTTTTTTATTATTGGTATTTTCTGCATAAACTCTCATAAATGCGACGCCATAAGAAAGACGATTAAAATTATTGTTATAACTCAGTTGGTATTGCTTTTCTGTCCCTGACTTATCCCAGTAATTAGAAATACGGCCCGTAAAATAAACCCCACCATAACCATCAGGAAGGTTTTGATTTACTGTATAACTAAAGCCATTTTTCTCACGTCCTAATGTATTCTCTACACCACGCTTATCGTTATCTATCGCATATAATGCATTACTGACGTTATAGTAATCTTTCGTTGAATACCGATAAGCAGCTAATACCAAGTTAGTATCCGTTTGAGTAAACAAACGACTAAATGTTAGACGGTAACTTTGCCCATTTTCTGTTCTATATTTAAATGCGGTTCTAGACTGAGTTAAATCCACAGCAACTGCACCAAACCCAGTGTTAACACCAGTACCAACTAAGTAAGCTTGATAGTCATCAAATGCAGTGACACCACCATAAAGCGTAAACGTATTATTCAAACCATGTTGAATAGTACCTTGCATAATAAATGGACGATTTCTCAACCCATCAGCATCAGCTTTACCACCAGCAACTTGATAACGTGTAAAACCAGGACGTAATAGCTGTGCTAATGATGAATATGGCACGCTAAAGCTACTTTCACTTCCGTCAGCTTCTTTTACTGTTACAACCAAATCATTCCCGTAACCTGATGGATAAACATCCGTCAAGCTAAAAGGACCAGGTGAAACCGTTGTTTGATAAATAATAGAGTTATTTTGTGTTACTGTTACTAAGGCATTACTTTGTGCTATTCCTCTGATTTCAGGCGCGTATGTTGCCATTCCATCAGGATACATATTGTCATCTGTTGCTAGTTTTGCACCACGCAAACTAATACTGTCAAAGAGATCACCATCGGTATAAAACTGCCCTGCTGTCGCTTTTGATTTTAGTTCGGCGATTGGTTTTTGCAGATATGTTTGATTGCTATTCCAATTCGTCCCGCCATGACGCTGCCAATTAAAGTTTCCAATATGTTTGAGTAGCCACCCATCAAAACTTAAACCAGCATTCAGCCCTAAATAAGCGCTAGCGTTATTCGTTCCCTTTGAGCCACTGGTATGGTTATCATAATAGTTAGCCATATAACCGATATTTAGTGCAGGAATGCCCGTTTCCCAAAATTGAGGAGAAACATAACCACGGGAAGTTCTCTGTTCATATATTTGTGGAACAGAAATATCCAAACGCAATGTAGAAGAATGAAATGTATCTACAACGTCTTTTTGATCATTCCAATCCATTAAAGGTAAACAAGTATTACTATCTTTACTAACCGTAGGATTTAGCTTTTCAATATTAATACCAAAGTCAGAAAGCATTTCTGGTGTATAACACACTCCTAGTTGACCGTTTTTTTGTTCTTCAAAATTAAGATCGTAGCGCCCCTTCCAATTGTTATTCGTATATACGTCAACTGAATATTTACCGGGGCTGATCCCTGAAGAATTGAAACGCGTTAAATCAACATCTTCCTTACTACCTATAATAAAACCACTATTAAATTCATAGGTTGTATCTTCTTCACCCCAAGCATTAAATGTAGGCACCATGCATGCAGTGACAAAGCAAGTCACAGAGAGCGTATTGCTATATTTATTTATTAACTCTCGCTGTTTCATTATATATTCCTATTTAACGGTGGTTTTCACCGCAATATCTGACCCATAATCATTAATATTATTAATTACGATATGACTTCCTGACCTTACGGCTTGTTTTAATTCAACTGTTGTTTGACTTTTTGGTTCTAATAAAATTGTTTTTTCATTTAACCCAGATTTACCATCTGTTGAAATTTTTGTAATGGTAATATAGTAAGGTGTCGGGTTATCTATAATAATGCTCTTGCCATTTGCTTTTATAACAAGTTGCTCTGGCGCTAATTCACGGCTACTCAGCCCTGTTGGTCGATAAAAGAATTTAAATCTAGAACGGATCGCTAATTGCAATACATTCTGACTATCCCCTTCTTTAGCTTTAGCCATAGGGGGAATATCCAAAATATTCAACCACCATAAGCTTTCGCGGTCTTGAGGAATACTTCCTTTATCCATTAATTTGATTCGTAACGTTTGCCCACCTTTAGCTTCTACACGCGAAATTGGTGGTGTAATCTGAAATGGTGTTTTTATCGTATCTGGTGTTTCTGACGCATCACCTGTGTCAAGCCACGCTTGTGCAATTGCAGGACGATCGGCAGTATTATTTAATTGCACGGTAATTTCTTTTTCATTTCCAGGATAAATAAACCGTGTACCATTAACGATAATATTATTAGCAAATGAATGCATACTGAAAATGAAGCAGAAGATAAATACTATTGCTTTCATTTGAACCTCAAAATAAAAGCGGCAGTATACCTACCGCTTATCAAAGTAATGCTGATTAAATTAATATTTAAACAATGCTTACGTAATTAAAACTAATAAGGAATTAACTTATTACTTTCTTATTGATAAGTGATTTCATAAGTTGCATAACTTTTAACTTCACCTGTTGTGACATCTTTAGGTGTAGAAGTTGCGTAACCAACGTAGTATTGGAAACGAGCTCCATTCTCAACTTTAGTTAAGTCACCTTTAACTTTTTTCTGAGATGGGTTACCAGGAATGATTTTACCTGATAAGTCAGAGCTATCATCAGTTGAAAGTGCTAATTGAATATTTTTAGCACCTGTAGTTTCAGTATTTGCTAAGTAACCTTCTGAGTTACCTGATGCACCTTGCAGTAAGTTACCACCAGTCCAGTTAACGTTTAATAACGTTTTATCGATCGCAGAATCATTAGCTACATCTTTAACATCTGCTGCAACACAATTAGTTACGTCAATAACAAAAGATTTTGGTTTTAACAATGCATCTGCACCACCATCACGAACTTCTGTTAATGAAACTGGCGCTAAGTAAACGCTAGCATCACTACCTTGTCCATCCACAGAAACAGTACAAGAAACATCGGTCACTTTACCGTGAAAATTAACTTGGCCACCACCAACGTTGGTGCTTGCAGCGTTAGCTGTTGATAAGCCAATAATAGTTGTTGCAACTGCAGTCAGTAGTACTTTCTTCATTTTCATTTCCTAATATGAGGGTATTTATTTTTTACATTAAAAAGAACTGATTAAGTTTTTTGTTTTATTGTTAGGCAAAAAATAAATGCAAGAGCCTAGTCATACATAGAGTATGACCGGTAGCTTATGCTTCATTTTGAACCATTCGTATTAATGCAAATAAATGTATTTCTTAATTAGTCCTATTTAGAATTTATAATCATATGCTCTATATGATTTCGAAGAGAGGATACATAATAACTTAAGTTTTATTAAATCGTTTTTATCATCGCTTATTTATTTTTTAATAGGCCACACCTATTAAAACTGATCTATTGATTGAATTACTTGATATGGTTATTTCACTAAACTACTCGTGTTACGCTTACATTTTAGAAAAAAATCTTAATTTTATTGATTTATAGATTTAATTATCTATTAATTCCTAATAAATTAGATTTATATGAACAACAAAAAATACATTTATCATATTTAAATGATACTAAATTACACATTTTGATACTTTTAGTCGCAAAATAACACTAACACACATCCATTAATGATCATCCTTTAAAGATAGTATCATTAATTTTATTAATGTATAATCACTAATATTAGTAATAAATTTCGATTTCAAAAAAAAATTTAATACCGAATTTTTATGCTAAAAACCTAAAAAAACACACTATGAGTGTATAATTGAGTTTTTATATCAACAGTCAGCTTTGGTCGTTATTAAAATTCTGAAATGTGTGTTTTGGAGGAATAAACATCGATTTTAATTAAAATAATAATATATATGATGAGGGGAAATTTAGAATGATAACGAAAATGACGATAAAATCGCAATATAATCCTCTTTTCATTCAACTCTAAATTATTACTAAAAACTCAATATCAACTTGTACAAGTAAGTCTATGTTAGAAAAAATTATCATTGTTTTTGATATAAAATAAAAAAACAGAATAGTTGCACAAACTATAAACTAACTTATGTCAATTTTTCTATTTTATAACCATATGAAAATACGGGTGTTTTCCTAAACCGAACAACAGCCAAAAATGTGATCTATACACTGTTTTTTATCATTAAGAATATTCCTAATTTACTCTCATAGTGTGTTAAAGTGTGATCCTAAGCTTAAAGCTATCAATAAATGATGTTTTTCTTACCCTCATTTAAGCATAAAAAGGAGAGTTTACCGTTTTTCAAACAATTCAATCCCATGAATAACACTCATTTTTTGTCGATTACATAACATAAAGTAGCTATCTCCATTTTAGTACCATAATTTAACAATTTTGAGACATTAACAGATAAAAATATTTTATATCAATAATTTGCCATATACCGACTAGCTTACCTTTACTAAATCAATATGCCTTTCTTAAAATGTCGCCTAAACTACATACGGAATAGTTGACGGATACTATCTGCAACATATCATTCCGTTATCTGCTTTATGACGAGCAAAAAACGATTGATACTCATTTAATATCGGCTAATAAATTGAAATGATTAATCACTAAAAAAGGAGAATGCCTGATGGTGGTATAGCAAAAGCCCATAAGGAGTAGAGCCTTTGCTAATAACGATGAAAAGGAAGGTTAGTTTGAATGGCCTTTACGATATAGCTCCCATTCTTCTATTCTTTCTTTTGAAGGCAAAATACAATAGCCAACCTGCCCGCTAGGAGTATCAACCGTCTCAGATTTACCACCAGATTGTACACAATATACCGATGCAGGATTAGGCATCCCTACTGCTTGTTGAGGCTCTGTTTTAGTATTTTTAGATACACAACCCGCTACTGCTATTAACGCAGTAAAAATGAATATTTTTTTCACACAACCCCCTATTTACGTTAGGCTAGCTTATTATAAATAAATAATAGCAAACTAACAACAAATTACCGTAAATATCACCTTTTAGTAGGTAAAAATACTACACGTTAGTGTTGTATATTAAAAATGTCATTATTATTTTGGATACGACAATTTGTGTCGATAAGATAAAAAAGAATCTAAGGGTTTAGACTTGTCCACTTCCCCTAAAATAAGACAGCTATAATTAGATTTTCTGCCCTAAAATTTGCAGAGGTCATGATGAAAAAAGCTCGTTTTACTGAAACTCAAATCGTTAATATTTTAAAACTCGCTGATTCTGGTATGAAAGTGGAAGATATTTGCCGCCAAAATGGGATCAGCAACGCCACTTATTATAATTGGAAATCAAAGTATGGTGGCATGGAAGCGAATGATGTTAAACGATTAAAAGAGCTTGAAGATGAAAATGCGAAACTGAAAAAGCTCTTTGCGGAAGTTAGCCTTGAAAACCACGCGATGAAGGAGCTTTTCGCAAAAAAGGGTTGGTAGTGGCTGAAAAGAGATCCTGTGCTCAATCATTAAAAGAGGCAGGCTTATCAGTCATTAAGGCTTGTAAGCTAACGTCGTTGTCACGAGCCACGTTTTACCATCAGCAAATAGATTGGCGTAAAAAAGACCA